>NZ_JBFBJZ010000033.1:0-102266 GCF_040686255.1 Kitasatospora sp. NPDC085879
TGCGCTGCAGGGCTGGGAGACCCGCATCCCGACGGCCCGTCTGAACGCCTTCCTGGGCGAGCTGGTGGCGGCCCACCCGCACCCGATCCGCGGCGTGCCCGCGGAAACCCGGTGGCCGGGCCACACCGCGCCCACGACAATGCGGCGGGGAACACCGCGCGGGGGAGGGGCACATGGGAGGGCCGGACAGCCGACCGGACGAGGACGGGCGGCCGCTGCTGCTGCTGGACGTGGACGGGCCGCTCAACCCGTACCGGGCGAAGCCGCACCGCCGCCCCGAGGGCTACCTCACGCACCGGGTGAAGCCCGCCTCCTGGCTGACACGGCACCCCGGCACCCCGCCCGCGTCCGTGAAGCCGCTGCGGCTGTGGCTCAACCCCGACCACGGGCCCGCACTGCTCGCCCTGCCCTTCCGACCGGTCTGGTGCACCACGTGGACGGCTGAGGCCAACGAGTGGATCGGGCCGCCGATCGGGCTGCCGGAGCTGCCGTTCGTGCCCTGGCCGCGGATGCACCACGGCGACCCGGACGGGCTGCACTGGAAGACCCGGTACCTGACCGAGTGGGCCGCCGGCCGCCCCTTCGCCTGGGTGGACGACGAGATCGAGCCGCAGGACACCGCCTGGATCGCGGCGAACCACCCCGCCCCGGCACTGACCCTGCGGATCGACCACCGGTACGGCCTGCGGCCGGACGACTTCGCCGTCCTCGCCGCCTGGGCGGCCGCGCTCCCGGCGGCCGGGCGGTGATCGTCGGGGCGGTCGGGGGACTGCACCGCTATCCGATGAAGTCCGCCCTCGGCGAGGAGCTCACCACGGCGGAGATCACCGACCGCGGGATCGCCGGCGACCGCGTCCGCGCCCTGCTCGACACCGCTACCGGCCGCGTGGTCAGCGCCAAGAACCCGCGGCTGTGGCGGGCCCTGCTGACCGTCACCGCCCGCACCGCCCCGGACGGAGTCCGCCTACGCTCCGCCGACGGACGGGAGCTTGACGAGGCCGGGCTCACCGCCCTGCTCGGCCGCGCCGTGCGGACGGTCGACCGGCCACCGCCCGGCGCCCAGCTGGAACGCAGTGTCCCCGAGGACGTACTCGACCGAGGCGTGCACGCCGACGTGCCGGCCACCATGCACGCGTTCGGCAGCGCCGCGCCGCCCGAGACGTTCTTCGACTTCGCCCCGCTCCACCTGGTCAGCACCGCGACCCTGACCGCCCTGGGCACCGACGGGCCGGTGGCGGCCGCCCGCTACCGCCCCAACCTGGTGATCGACACGCCGGGGGAGGCGGGCTTCCCGGAGAACGCCTGGGTCGGCCGGGAGCTCCGGGTGGGCGACGGCGTCCGGCTGGAGGTGATCGCCGCGACGCCACGCTGCGCCGTCCCGACGCTCGCGCACGGCGCGCTGCCGCGCGACCCGGAGGCGCTGCGCCGCCCCGCCCGGCTGAACCGGGTGGAGCCGTTGCCCGGCATGGGCCCGCTGCCCTGCGCGGGGGTGTACGCGCGGGTGCTGGCGGGCGGCACCGTCCGCCGCGGGGACGCCGTCAGCCTGCCGTGACCGCGGTGTCGACGGCCGCGGCGCCGACGGCGGCGGCCAGCGCGGCGAGGAAACGGTCGCCGGTGGCCGGGTCCCGGACGGCGATCCGCAGCCAGTCAGGCCCGAGGCCGGGGAAGGTGTCGCCGCGCCGCACCGCGAAACCGGCCGCCCGCAGCCGCTCCCGCACCTCGGCCGCACCCGCCAGCTCGACCAGGAGGAACGAGGACTCCGGGGCGCCGTGCACCCGCACCCCGGGCACCCCGGCCAGGCCCCGCAGCAGGTGCGCCCGGTGGCCCGCGAGGGTGCGGGCGGCCTCCTCGGCCTCGGCGAGGGCGGCCGGCGCCGAGCAGGCCTCGGCGGCGGCCAGCGCCGGCGTGGAGACCGGCCACAGCGGCTGGGCGGCGGCGAGTTCGGCGATCAGCCCGGCCGGGCCGAGCGCGTAGCCGATCCGCAGCCCGGCGAGGCCCCAGGTCTTGGTGAGGCTGCGCAGCACGACCACCCGGCCCGGCAGGCCGCGCACCCCGGCGAGCGCGGCGCTCTCGCCCGGGACGGTGTCCATGAAGGCCTCGTCGACCACCAGGGTGCGCCCGGGCCGGGCGAGCGCGGCCACGTCGGCGGCCGGGTGCAGTACGGAGGTCGGGTTGGTGGGGTTGCCGATCACCACCAGGTCGGCCTCCTCGGGCACCGCGCCCGGGGTGAGCCGGAAGCCGTCCTCGGCCCGCAGCACGGCCCGGTGCACGGTGTGCCCGGCGTCCCGCAGCGCCGCCTCGGGTTCGGTGAACTGCGGGTGCACCACGCAGACGTGACGTGCCGTCACCGCCCGGGCGAGCAGCACGAAGGCCTCGGCGGCGCCTGAGGTCAGCAGCACCTCGTCGACCGGCCGGCCGTGCCGGGCGGCGACGGCGGCGCGGGCGGCGGCCGGGTCGGGGTAGGAGGCGAGGTCACCGAGGGTGGCGGCGAGCCGGTCGCGCAGCCAGCCGGGCGGGGTGCCGGTGCGGACGTTGACGGCGAGGTCGACCAGGCCGGCGGCGCGGACCTCGGCGTCGCCGTGGTGGCGGAGGTCGAATTCGGTGCTCATCGCGGTGCTCTCCCGGGGGGTCGCGGGGCGGTCGGGGCTCCCGGTGCGGCCGCTCCCGCCGGCGCCGTCCGGGGCGGCCGCGCGGCGGGCGATCGCCACGGTGGCCGTCCGGGAGGCCGTCTTGGGCACCAGCAGGCGCCCGCCGGGGGCCTCGGCCAGGGCGGCGGCCTCGGCGACGCCGGGGGTGCCGACGGCGCCACGGACGGCCTCGGACGGGTTCGGCACGGGCACCGCGGCGAGTTCCGCGGCGGGGTGCGCGGCCAGCGGGACACCGAGCAGCCGCGCGGCCTCGCACAGGCCGGGCTCGGCGGCCCTGGCCTCGATTGTGGCGAGCAGGACGAGCTCGGAGCGGTGCAGTCCGGCGCCGGCCAGCGCGTCGTCGAGGAGCCGGAGGATGTCGGCGGCGGGGGTGCCGGGGCGGGCGCCGACACCGGCGACCAGCGGGCCGTCCAGCTCCACCACCGTGCCTCCGCGACCCCGTCCGACCTGCCGGAAATCCCACCACGGGCGCGACACGCGGGTCAATCGGGACGGGTGTGAGATGGGACGTACCGGCGCCGGATTCCGTCGGATTCCGTTCTTCCGTTCTTCACCTCCGCGGCGCGGCCCCGGCCACCGGCCCGCACCTAGGGTTTGGCCCGCTCGACCGGTCACAGCCAGCAGCACCCAGTCACAGAACCTGCTCCACCCGTCAACTTGCCGCCCCTCGTACGGAGGACAGCATGACTGCCGCTCGGACCCCGAAGCGCACCCGACGCACCTTCACCGCCCTCGCGGGCGCGGTGGCCATGGCCGCCGGATCGCTCGGACTCTGGGCCGTCACCGGCGCCACCGCCCAGGCCGCCACCCTCCCCACCCCCGACCACGTCGTGGTCGTGGTGATGGAGAACCACGCCTACTCGCAGGTCATCGGCAGCTCCAGCGCGCCGTACCTGAACAACACCCTGAAGGCCGGCGGGGCGAACCTGACCCAGTCCTACGGCCTCACCCACCCCAGCGAGCCCAACTACTACCAGCTGTTCTCCGGCTCCAACCAGGGCCGCACCGACGACAGCTGCGTCACCGTCGGCTCGATCTCGGCGCCCAACCTGGCCTCCGAGCTGATCGCCGCCGGCAAGACCTGGGCCAGCTACAACGAGGGCCTGCCCAGCCAGGGTTCGACCGTCTGCACCAACAGCGCGGGCAAGTACGCGCAGAAGCACAACCCGTGGTTCGGCTTCTCCAACGTGCCGACCTCGACCGCCAAGACCATGACCCAGTTCCCGACCGACTACACGACCCTGCCGAAGGTCTCGTTCGTCGTGCCGAACCTGTGCAGCGACATGCACGACTGCTCGGTCTCGACCGGCGACACCTGGATCCAGAACAACCTGGGTGCCTACGCGACCTGGGCGAAGACCCACAACAGCATGCTCGTGGTCACCTTCGACGAGGACAACAAGCTCTCCGGCAACCGGATCCCGACCCTGTTCTACGGCGAGCACGTCGCCGCCGGCAGCTCCACCGCCACCACCTACAACCACTACAACGTGCTGCGCACCCTGGAGGACCTGGCGGGCCTGACCAGCCACGCGGGCAACGCCGCGAGCGCCTCCGACATCACCGGCATCTGGAACTGACGCCCGTGTACCTCGCGGACTCCCGCAGCAGCAAGACCGCCGCCACCGCGAGCCGCAGTGCCGAGCCGGCCGCCGTCCCGGGCACCCGCCCGGGGCGGCGCGCCGCCGCCGTGCCCGGCACCGTCCTCGCGCTGGGTGCGGTCAGCCTGATCACCGACGTCTCCTCGGAGATGGTCAGCGCGGTGCTGCCGCTGTACGTGGTCGCCGGACTCGGGCTCTCCCCGCTCGGCTTCGGCCTGCTGGACGGCATCAACAACGGTGTCGGGGCACTGGTGCGGCTGGTCGGCGGGCACGCCGCGGACCGCGGCCGGGGCCGGCACAAGGCGGTCGCCGCGATCGGCTACGGCCTGTCGGCCGCCTGCAAGCCGCTGCTGCTGCTCGTGCACACCCTGCCCCTGATCAGCGCGGTGCTGGCGGTCGACCGCACCGGCAAGGGCCTGCGCACCGCCCCGCGCGACGCGCTGATCTCGCTCGCCACCGAACCCGAGCACCGCGGACGGGCGTTCGGCGTGCACCGGGCGATGGACACCGCCGGCGCGCTGCTCGGCCCGCTGGTCGCCTTCGCCCTGCTCCGGCTCGCCACCGACGGCTACGACGCGGTCTTCGCCGTCTCCGCCTGCGTCGCCGCGCTCGGCGTGCTGGTGCTGCTGCTCTTCGTCCCCGGCCGCACCGCCGGGCCTGCCGACGGGCCGCGCCCCACGCTGCGGGACTCGCTGGCCCTGCTCCGGGTGCCCGCGCTGCGGCGGCTCACCCTGGCCGCCGTCCTGCTCGGCCTGACCACGGTCAGCGACTCCTTCCTGTACCTGCTGCTGCAGCGCCGGCTCGACCTGCCGGCGCACCTCTTCCCGCTGCTGCCGCTGGGCACAGCGGCCGCCTTCCTGCTGCTGGCCGTGCCCTTCGGCATGGCCGCCGACCGGCTCGGCCGCCGCCGGCTCTTCCTGCTCGGCCACCTGGTGCTGCTCGCCGGGTACGGGCTGGTGCTCGCCCCGCTGCACGCCTGGTGGACGGCCCCGCTCGTCCTGCTGCTGCACGGCTCCTTCTACGCGGCGACCGACGGCGTGCTCGCCGCGGCCGCCTCCGGCACCGTGCCCGCCGGGCAGCAGGGCGCCGGGCTCGCCCTGGTCGGCACCGGGCAGGCGCTCGCCCGCTTCGGCTGCTCGCTGGCCTTCGGCGCCGGCTGGACCCTCTGGGGCGGGCAGACGGTGCTCGCGGTCGCCGCCGTGGCGCTGGCCGTGGCCGCCTGCGGGGCCTTCCTGCTGATCCGCGACCCCGCCGCCGTACCCGGATCAGCCGACCCCGACCCCATCAACCCCGGCACCACGGACCCCGGCAGCACCGAGGAGCACCCCGCATGACCCTCGCCCGACCTTCGGCCGGGGGCGCCCCCGTCGCCCGCCTGCTGACCCTGCTGGCCGCCGTCGTCCTGCTCGGGGCGGTCGGCACGGTGGCGGTGCTGCGCGCCGCCGACCGCTCCGGTCGCAAGGACCAGGAGCAGGCGGGCGGGCCCGCGATCACCCCCGGCCCGGTCACCCTCGCCCCGGACGGCACCCGCCGGCTGCTGTTCCGCTCGACCGCCTGGGGCCCGCACCGGGACGAGATCACCGCCGTGCCCGCGGACCGGCCGGACGGCCCGCGGACCGCCTCCGGCGTCAAGTGCCTGCGGTTCCACGCCGCCGCGGGCACCGGCATCTGCCTGCAGGGCGAGCAGGAGGGCCTCGGCGACCGCTACACCGCGGTGGTGCTCGATTCCGCCCTGCACGAGCTGAAGCGCTACCCGGCGGCCGGCATCCCCACCCGGGCCCGCGTCTCGCCCTCCGGGCACCTGGCGGCCTGGACGGTCTTCGTGAGCGGCGACTCCTACGCGGGCACCGACTTCTCCACCCGCACCTCGATCGTGGACACCCGCGGCTGGCAGCTCCAGGAGAGCCTGGAGACCTTCACCGTCCTCGACGGCGGCAAGCCGCTGAAGGCGCCCGACATCAACATCTGGGGCGTCACCTTCGCCGACGACAACGGCTTCTACGCCACCGTCGCCACCGGCGGCAGGACCTACCTCGTCCGCGGCGACCTCGCCGCCCGGACGCTCACCACCCTGCACCAGAACGTCGAGTGCCCCTCGCTCTCGCCGGACGGCACCCGGGTCGCCTACAAGAAGCGGGTGGCCGGCGCCTCCCCGGACGCCCCGTGGCGGCTCTACGTGCTCGACCTCGCCACCATGACCGAGACCGCCACCGCCGAGCAGCGCAACCTCGACGACCAGGCGCTGTGGGCGGACGGCCACACCCTCGTCTACGCCCTCGCCGGCGACTACGGCGCCGACCTCTGGACCGTCCCCGCCGACGGCACCGGCACCCCCGCCGTCCTCACCCGTTCCGCCGTGGCCCCCGCCTACCTCGGCTGACCTCGGAGGCCCTCGGGAGGCCGGCTCACTCCAGGGCCGGCTACGCCGAGGCCGCCCGCTACCCGGACGTGCTGCCGGCGTCCTGATCCCGCACCAGGTCGGCACGCAGCTGCTCGCGCCGGTCGTGCCAGCGGCCGAGCAGGGCGGGCAGCTCCTCGCGCATGAAGCCGAAGAAGGCCAGCGACTCCGTCAGCCGGGCGCCGGCCGGGGTGTCCGGGCCCAGGGCCTCGATGCCCTCGCGCAGGCCGGACTCCCAGCGGACGAGCTCCCGGTCGCGGTGCACCGAGGCCTCGTACCAGGCGTCGTCGTGCACCCGGTAGCGGTCCCGGCGCGAGCCGGCCTCGCGCTCCCGGGTGACCAGGTTGACCTGGCCGAGGAAGCGCACCGCGCCCGACACGGCGGCCGGGCTGATCCGCAGGGACTCGGCGAGTTCGGCCGCGGTCAGCCGGCCGGAGTCGGTGGCGAGCAGCGCGGTGAACACCCGGGCGGGCATCCGCGGGAACCCGGCGTCCGCCATCACCGCGGCGAAGCGCTCGACGAAGGCCCCGACCGCCGCCCCGTCCCGTTCCACCGTGCCGCCTCCCGTGCCCGCTCCGACCGTCGGACCATCATCCGGGAGCGGACGGCCGACGCGGAAATCCCCCGAATTCACAACCTTCACGAATCTGTGAATCGAGAGTACCGTCGAGCCATGACGACCGCCATCTCGGTGACCGGCCTGGTCAAGGACTTCGGCCGGACGCGCGCCCTCGACGGGCTGGACCTCACCGTCGCCCGCGGCGAGGTGCACGGCTTCCTCGGCCCGAACGGCTCCGGCAAGTCGACCACCGTCCGCGTCCTGCTCGGCCTGCTGCGCGCCGACGGCGGCACCGTCCGGCTGCTCGACGGCGACCCCTGGCGGGACGCCGTCGCCCTGCACCGCCGCCTCGCCTACGTGCCCGGCGACGTCACCCTCTGGCGCAACCTCTCCGGCGGCGAGGCCATCGACCTGCTCGGCCGGCTCCGCGGCGGCCTCGACCCGGCCCGCCGCGCCGAACTGCTGGAGCGCTTCGAACTCGACCCCACCAAGAAGGGCCGCGCCTACTCCAAGGGCAACCGCCAGAAGGTCGCCCTGGTCGCCGCACTCGCCTCCGAGGCCGAACTGCTCGTCCTGGACGAGCCCACCTCCGGCCTCGACCCGCTCATGGAGGACGTCTTCCGCAGCTGCATCGCCGAGGAGCGCGACCGCGGCCGCACCGTGCTGCTCTCCAGCCACATCCTGTCCGAGGTCGAGGCGCTCTGCGACCGCGTCAGCATCATCCGGGCCGGCCGCACCGTCGAGACCGGCACGCTGGCCGAGCTCCGACACCTCACCCGCACCTCGATCGACGCCGAACTCGCCGGCCCGCCGCCCGAGTTGCCCGGCGTGCACGGCCTGGTCGCGGACGGCCGGCGGATCCGCTGCCAGGTCGACGCCGACCGGCTCGACGAGGTGCTGCGCGCCCTCACCGCCGTCGGCGTCCGCAGCCTCACCAGCCGGCCGCCCACCCTGGAGGAGCTCTTCCTGCGCCACTACGAGCAGCCCGGCGCGCCCCGCGGCGAGCAGTCCGACCCGGCGGTCGCCCGGTGAACACCCTCGCCGGCACCCCCGTCCTGCTGCGCCTCGCGCTGCGCCGCGACCGCATCACGCTGCCCGCCTGGGTCTACGCCCTCACCGCCTCGGTCGTCTCCACCGCGCTCGCCTTCCGCTCGCTGTACGACACCGAGGACGCCCGGCTCCGCTTCGCCGCCGGCATCGCCGCCAACACCTCGCTGCGCGCCCTGTACGGCCCGCTGTACGACCCGTCCACCATCGGCGGGCTGACGGCCTGGCGGATGGGCGTCTTCGGCGCCGTCCTCGCCGGACTGATGAGCACCCTGCTGGTCGTCCGGCACACCCGCGCCGAGGAGGAGGACGGCCGGCTCGAACTGGTCGGCGCCGGCGCGGTCGGCCGGCGCGCCCCGCTCACCGCCGCGCTGCTCGCCGCCGCCACCGCCGACCTGCTGCTCGCGGCACTGGTCGCCGGCTGCCTCACCGCCGCCGGCCAGGCCCCGGCCGGCGCCCTCGCCTTCGGACTCGCCCTCGGCTGCTGCGGCCTGCTCTTCGCCGGCACCGCCGCCGTCACCGCCCAGCTGGCCGGCACCGCCCGCGCCGCCAACGGCCTCGCTGGCACCCTGCTCGGCACCGCCTTCGTGCTGCGGGCCGTCGGCGACGCCGGCCCGGCCTGGGTCGGCTGGCTCTCCCCGATCGGCTGGGCGGAGCAGGTCCGGCCGTTCGCCGAGAACCGCTGGTGGGTGCTGCTGCTGCCGCTCACCGGCGCCGCGCTCGCCACCGCCGCCGCCTACGCGCTGGTCGCCCGGCGCGACCTCGGCGCCGGCCTGCTGCCGCAGCGCCCCGGCCCGGCCGCCGGCGCCCCGGGGCTGCGCACCGCGGCCGCGCTCGCCGTCCGGCTGCACCGCGGCACCCTGCTCGGCTGGGCGGCCGGCCTCGCCGCGGCAGGGCTGGTCTTCGGTGGAGTCTCCCGCGGCGTGGTGGACCTCGTCGGCGACAACGCCCGGGTCTCCGAGGTGATCGCCCGCCTCGGCGGCCGCCAGGGCGTGCTGGACGCCTACTTCTCCACCATGGGCGGCCTGTTCGGCATGGTGGTCGCCGGCTACGCGGTCCAGGCGGTGCTGCGGCTGCGCACCGAGGAGACGTCCGGCCGGGCCGAACCGGTGCTCGCCACCGCCGTCTCCCGGCTCCGCTGGGCCGCCGGCCACCTGCTCTTCCCGCTCGCCGGCAGCGCCGTGCTGCTCGCCGTCGCCGGGGCCTGCTCCGGCCTCGGCCAGGGCGCCGCGATGGGCGGCACCGGCCGCGCCGTCGCCCGGCTGCTGCCCGCCGCGCTGGCCCAGCTGCCCGCGGTCTGGCTGGCCGCGGCGGTCGCCCTGGCGGTGGTCGGGCTGGCGCCGCGGTGGAGCACGGCCGCCTGGGGCGCGCTCGGCCTCTTCCTGCTGATCGGCTGGCTCGGTCCGATCCTCCGCCTCCCGCAGTGGGCGCTGGACCTCTCCCCGTTCACCCACACCCCGCACCTCCCCGGCGGCAGCTTCACCGCCGTCCCGCTGCTCTGGCTCACCGCCCTCGCCGTTCTCACGGCCGCCGCCGGCCTCGCGGGGCTGCACCGCCGCGACCTGGGCTGATCGGCGGCGGGGTCGCCGTGGGCGGCTCGGTGACGCCCCTTCGGCCCGCCGGGCCGTGCGGCGCAGGGGTGTTCGCCGTGCGGCGGCGTCCACCGCGCGAATATGACCGGACGGCCGTCCGAGTGATCCGCTATATTCGCGCCGCCGTCGAACGAACCGTGTCCGGCGAGCACCAGCGCACAGGGAGCCCGCATGTCGTCCGATCCGTACAGCCCGCAGCCGGACGACCGGGCGGCCCAGGACGAGGCGCTGGCCCGCGCGTTCGCACCGCCGCCGCCGTCGGGGGGCGCGCCGGTCCACGACGTGCCGAACCCGTACGCGCCGTCGAACCCGTACGCGCCGCCGGCGCCGGAGGCCGTGCAGCACGGTGTGCCGCCGCAGGACCGGGCGGCCCGGGACGAGGCGCTGGCCCGTGCGTTCGCACCGCCGCCGCCCGGCTCCGTCCCGCCCGGTCCGATCCCGCCCGGCGCGGTCCCGCCCGGTGCCGTGCCGCCGCCGGGGGCGCCGTGGGGCGGCGGGGGCTGGGGGCAGTACCCGGGCCACCCGGGTGCGCCGGGGTGGCAGCAGCCGATGGGCCCGCCGACCGCGTGGAGCGGCTACGCCATCGCCTCGTTCGTGCTCGGTGTCCTCGGCTTCGCGTGCTGCATGTGGGTGGGCGCGATCGCCTTCGGCGTGGCGGCCCTGCGCACCGTGAAGGTCCGCAACGAGCGCGGCCGCGGTCTGGCGATCGCCGGCATCTCGCTGGGCGGGGTCTGGGCCGTCGGGCTGGCCGTGCTGATGGTGGTGGGTGTGGTCTTCGGCGACCGCGGGCCGCTCAGCACCGAGCCGTTCGACGACGAGAACTCGTCCGGCCGGCCGGGCGTCACCGGCGTCTTCGACCTCGCCTCGGGCGAGTGCTTCGTCAAGTCGGGCAGTGGCAAGGGCGAGGACGTCACGGACGTCGAGACGGTGGACTGCGCCGAGCCGCACTACGGCGAGGTCTTCGCGAGCCCGCGGTTCACGGCGTTCGTCTACCCCGGCAAGGACAAGGTCGTCGCCGAGGCCAAGAAGAGCTGCTCCGAGGCCCTGTTCGACTACACGCCGGACAGCTGGGCGGTCCCCGAGGACATGCAGGTGCACTTCTTCTATCCGGACCAGGAGACCTGGTCGCTGGACAACGACCACTACGCCACCTGCTTCATGACCGACGCCGGCTCCCTCGCCACCGGCTCCGTGCACCAGGACAAGAGCGCGCTGAACGACGAGCAGACGGCCTACCTGCGCGCCGAGCACCGGGTCGACCGGGCCTTCGACGAGCAGCCGGACGCGAAGCCCGCGGAGGCCGCGGCCGCCTACCGCGAGTGGGCGCAGAACCTGTCCGTCGCAGTGGACTGGGAGATCGACGACCTGGGCAAGCGGAGCTGGGGCGGCCTGGCCGCAGCCCCGGTCGCCGCGCTCAAGGACGAGCTGACGCAGGCGATGACGCACCTGAAGGCCGCCAGGACCGCCACCGATCCGAAGGTGCTGGAGCGCGAGCTCGCCCAGGCCGAGGAACTGCTGGGCTTCGAGCGCCCGACGGCCGTCCGCGCGGCGCTGGGCCTGGCGACGGGTGGCGGCAAGGCCGGCGGCAAGGGCGGCCCGGGAGCGCCGGGCGGGGTCCGCACGGACCGGCCCGCGCCGGTTGCCGACCTGCGCGGCGGCGCCCGTCCCTCGGCCGCGGCGGGTGCCCCGGCCCGGGCCTGACCCGGCCTCAGCCCTCGCGTGGCAGGCCGACGAGGTCGGCCATCTCCTCGACGGCGTGCGCGAAGAAGGCGTCCGCCGGGTCGAAGGACCCGACGAGGTGCCCGAACAGCTCGAAGCCGATCATGCCGAAGAGCTGTGTCCAGGCGATCGCGGTGCGGGCCAGTACCGCCTCGGGCAGTCCGGGGGCGAGTTCCGTGCGGAGGCGGGTGACCTGCTCGCCGAGCGGGCCGCCCGGCACGGGCGGCGCAGCAGCAGGCGCGCCCTCGGCGGCCACCCCGATCAGGGCGAGCGGCAGCCGGGCGGCCGGCTCGATGGTCTCCTGCGGGGCGCGGTAGCCGGGCACCGGTGTGCCGTAGACCAGCGCGTACTCGTGCGGGTGGGCCAGGGCCCAGGCCCGGACGGCGGTGCACAGGGCCCGCCAGCGGGCGCGGGGGGCGGCGGGTGCGCCGGCGAGGGCCGCGTCGGCGGCGTCGGCGAGGTCGGTGTAGGCGTCGACGATCAGTGCGGTGAGCAGTTCGTCGCGGCTCGGGAAGTACCGGTAGATCGCGGACGAGGCCATGCCGAGTTCGCGGGCGACGGCGCGCAGCGAGAGCTTCTGGGCGCCCTCGGAGGCGAGCTGCCGGCGGGCCTCCTGCTTGATCTCGCGGGTGAGCTCCTCGCGGGCCCGTTCGCGGGCGGTCCTGATGGCGGTCATGGGGACAGCCTGCCACAGATTCGAGCGATGCACTGAAACGAGAGCGCTGCTCTTGACTGTGGTCGGGGCGAGTGGCAGAGTCGTGTCCAGAAACGAGAGCACCGCTCTTGAAAGCATCCGCCGCTCGCACTCCTCGGGGGTTCCCGTGTCCGACACCGCCAGCCGCTATGTGATGCCCACCGGCCGGATCAGCGCCGCCCTGCTCGCCCTCTCCAACCGCACCGTCGCCGCCCTCACCCGGGCCGGCCTCAGCCTCTGGGGCTCCCGCGTGCTGGCGGTCCGCGGCCGCAAGAGCGGCGAGTGGCGCACCACCCCGGTCAACCTGCTCAGCCACGACGGGCAGCGCTACCTGGTCGCACCGCGCGGCCACACCCAGTGGGTGCGCAACCTGCGCGCCGCGGGCACCGGCGAACTCCGGCTCGGCCGTCGCGCCGAGGCCTTCAGCGCGGTCGAACTCGCCGACGCCGACAAGCCGGCGGTGCTCCGCGCCTACCTCAAGCGCTGGAAGTTCGAGGTCGGCGTCTTCTTCGACGGCGTCGACGCCGACGCGTCCGACGCCGACCTGCTGCGGATCGCGCCCGGCTACCCGGTCTTCCGGCTCGCCTCGGCCTGACGCCCCGTCACACCGCTGCCGCCGCGCGGACCAGGCGCTCCGCGAGCTGCGGCGCCCCCGCCCAGTGCAGATGCAGGTACGAGCCGTGCACCGGGCCCCGCACGAAGCCCTCGACGGCCGGCCCGGTCGGACCGCGCCAGCCCCAGGCCGGCTGCTCGCCGGCGCCGGGCTCGCAGACCGTGCGGTGGAACTCGTGCCCCCGCACCCGGGTGCCGGTGGCGGCCAGCGGGCTGTCGGCCAGGGCCACGGCCTCCCGGTAGCCCAGCGTGAGCCGTTCGGTCATCCGCGCCGTGTGCGGCAGCACCCCGCACATCGGCTTCCCGTCCAACTCCTGTCCGAGGTAGAGCAGTCCGGCGCACTCGGCGGCGATCGGCACCCCGCGCGCGGCGAGTGCGGCGATCTCCGCGCGCAGCGCGGCATTGGCGCTCAGCTCGGTCACGTACATCTCCGGGAAGCCGCCGCCGACCACCAACCCGCGGGTGCCGGCCGGCAGTTCCCCGTCCCGCAGCGGATCGAAGGGGACGACCTCGGCGCCGGCGGCGGCGAGCAGTTCGGCGTTCTCCGCGTACGAGAAGGAGAACGCGGCCCCGCCCGCCAGGGCGATCCGCGGCCGACCGGCCACGGGGGAGACCTCCGCGGCGGCGGACCACGGTTCGGCGTCCAGTGGCGGGGCGCTGCGGGCGAGTGCCAGCAGCGCGTCCAGGTCCACCGAGGCGGCGACCAGCTCGCCCATGTCACGGACGGCCCGCAGGGCGTCCGCGGAGCGTTCCACCGCCGGGATCAGGCCGAGGTGGCGGGAGGGGGTGGCGACCGAGGCGGTGCGCCGCACGCAGCCGAGCACCGGCACCCCGGAGCCCTCCTCCAGTGCCTCGCGCAGCAGCTGCTCGTGCCGGTCGGAGGCGACCCGGTTGAGGATCACCCCGGCGAGGCGCACCTGCGGGTCCCAGGAGGCGAAGCCGTGCACCAGCGCCGCCACCGAGCGGGACTGCGAGGAGGCGTCCACCACCAGCACCACCGGTGCCCGCAGCAGCTTGGCGACCTGTGCGGTGGAGGCGAGCTCGCCGCGGCCCGCCGCCCCGTCGAACAGCCCCATCACGCCCTCGACCACCGCCACGTCGGCCCCGGCGGCGCCGTGCAGGAAGAGCGGGGCGATCCGGTCCTCCCCGCACATGTACGCGTCCAGGTTGCGGCCCGGGCGGCCGGCGGCCAGCGCGTGGTAGCCCGGGTCGATGTAGTCCGGGCCGACCTTGTGCGGGGAGACCGCGAGGCCGCGCGCGGCGAGCGCGGCGATCAGACCGGTGGCGACGGTGGTCTTGCCCGCGCCCGAGGAGGGCGCGGCGACGACGAGACGGGGGATGTTCAACGGGCTACCACTCGATACCGCGCTGGCCCTTGCGGCCGGCGTCCATGGGGTGCTTGACCTTGGTCATCTCGGTGACCAGGTCGGCGCATTCGGTCAGGGGCTCCTTGGCGTACCGGCCGGTGATCACCACGTGCTGGCTGCCCGGGCGGTCCTTCAGGACGGACACCACCTCGTCGACGTCCACCCAGCCCCAGTGCATCGGGTAGGTGAACTCGTCCAGCACGTAGAAGCGGTAGGTCTCGGCGGCGAGGTCGCGCTTGACCTGCTCCCAGCCCTCCTTCGCCGCCTCCTCGCTCGACTCCATGCCGCGCTGCACCCAGGACCAGCCCTCGCCCATCTTGTGCCAGGCCACCGTGCCGCCCTCGCCGGAGGCGCCGAGCACACGCAGTGCGTTCTCCTCGCCGACCTTCCACTTGGCGGACTTGACGAACTGGAACACCCCGATCGGCCAGCCCTGGTTCCAGGCGCGCAGCGCCATGCCGAACGCGGCGGTCGACTTGCCCTTGCCGGGGCCGGTGTGCACCGCGGTGATCGGCAGGGTACGGCGCTGACGGGTCGTCAGGCCGTCGTCGGGGACACTCTCGGGCACTCCCTTGGGCACGGCTCAGGCCGCCTTTCGCTGGGTGGAGACGGAACGGTGGTCGCGGACGAGCGCCGCCACGCCTTCGGCGCGCAGCTCGTCCAGGGTGACGGCGGGGCCGCCGAGGCGGGCCGCCAGGGTGTGGGCCAGGCCCAGCCGGACATGGCCGGACTCGCAGTCCAGCACCACGCTCGCCACGCCCTGCCCGGCCAGCAGGCCAGCGGCCCGCTCGGCCTGCGCCAGGGCGTCCCGGCCGCCGGTGGCCCGGCCGTCGGTGACGACGACCAGCAGCGGACGGCGGTCCGGGTCGCGCATCCGCTCCACCCGCAGCACCTCGTGGGCGCGCAGCAGCCCGGCGGCCAGCGGGGTCCGCCCGCCGGTCGGCAGCTGCTCCAGCCGGGCCGCGCCGACCTCCACCGAGGAGGTCGGCGGCAGCGCCAGCTCCGCGCCGGTGCCGCGGAAGGTGATCATGCCGATCTTGTCCCGCCGCTGGTAGGCGTCCATCAGCAGCGACAGCACCGCGCCCTTGACCGCGCCCATCCGCTGCCGGGCCGCCATCGAGCCGGAGGCGTCCACCACGAACAGCACCAGGTTGGACTCCCGGCCCCGGCGCACCTGCTCCCGCAGGTCGTCCTTGGCCAGCACCAGCGCCCGCCCGGACCGTCCGCGGGCCGCCTGGTGCGGTGCGGCGGCCTGCATGGTGGCCGTCAGGTGCAGCCGGGCCAGGCGGCCCTGCGGGCGGCGCGCCCGTACGGTGTGCCCGCCGTCGGTCTCCGCGGCCGAGCGCCGCCCCATCGCACCCCGGCCGGTGCCGGGCACCCTGAACAGCCGGGTCCGGTACGGGTCGGCACTTGCCACCGGGGCGGTCTCCCGGCCGGCGCCGGGAGCCTGCCGGGGCTGCGGCGGGGCCTGCTCGGGCGCCTGCTCCGGCTCGGCGGCCGCCGAGCCGTCCGGCCCGTCCGTGGGCGCCGGAGCCCCGCCGCCGTCCGGGCCGCCGCCGTCGGGGCCGCTGCCGTCGTCCTGCGGGCCGCCGTCGTCCGGGCCGTCGTCCTCGGGCGCGGCGTGCTCCTCCAGCGTGCGGTCGAGCTGCTCCTCGTCCAGGCCCGGCGCGTCGAAGGGGTTGCGGCGGCGCCGGTGCGGCAGCGCCAGCTGCGCGGCCTTGCGGACGTCCTCCTCCAGCACCTCGGTGCGGCCGGCCCAGGCGGCCAGGGCGACGGCGGTGCGGGCCATCACGATGTCCGCGCGCAGACCGTCCACCTCGAACGCCGCGCAGACCGCGGTGATCTGACGCAGCGCCGCATCCGTGAGCTCCACCTTCGGCAGCAGCTCCCGGGCCGCGGTGATCCGCTCGGCGAGCCCCTGCTCCTCCGCGGCGAACCGGGCCGCGAAACCGGCCGGGTCGGCGTCGTACGCGAGCCGCCGGCGCACCACCTCGGCCCGCTCCTGCGGGTCCCGGGTCGCCGCGATCTCCACCGTCAGGCCGAACCGGTCGAGCAGCTGCGGCCGCAGCTCGCCCTCCTCCGGGTTCATCGTGCCGACCAGCAGGAAGCGCGCCGCGTGACGCACCGACACGCCCTCCCGCTCCACGTACGACCGGCCCATCGCCGCCGCGTCCAGCAGCAGGTCGACCAGGTGGTCCTGCAGCAGGTTCACCTCGTCGATGTACAGCACGCCGCGGTGCGCCTTCGCCAGCAGACCCGGCTCGTACGCCTTGACGCCCTCGGCGAGGGCCCGCTCCAGGTCCAGCGAGCCGACGATCCGGTCCTCGGAGACACCGACCGGCAGCTCCACCAGGTGCGCGGGCCGCTCCAGCGCCGCGGCGCCGGCGTGGGCGCCGTCCGGGCACTGCGGGTCCGGCCCCGCCGGGTCGCAGGCGAACCGGCAGTCGGCGACCGTGCCGATCGACGGCAGCAGCCCCGCCAGCGCGCGCACCATGGTCGACTTGGCGGTGCCCTTCTCGCCGCGCACCAGCACACCGCCGACGGCCGGCGAGACCGCGTTCAACAGCAGTCCGAGCCGCAGGTCGGCCATGCCGACGATCGCGGTGAACGGATAACGGGCGTCACTCATCTGCTCTCCCTTGCTCACGGTGCACCCGGCGGCACGAACGGCAGCCCCTGCGGTGCCCCGCCGTCGATCAGCTTCCACAGTGCGTCGGTGTCCGCATGTTCCTCGATCAGGTCGCCCAGCCGGTCCAGCCGCTCCTCGCGGGCCGCGGCGAACGAGGTGTCCGGCGCCGGCACGAACGCCCGCCCGGCCGCCGCCGCCACCTCGCGCAGCAGCGCCCGCCGGAAACCGTCGTTCTCCAGCGCGCCGTGCCAGGTCGTCCCCCACACCGCGCCGACCCGGCAGCCGTCGAGGAAGGGCGTCCCGCCCTCGACGGCCACCACGCCGTGGTGGATCTCGTACCCCTCGACCCACTCCCCGTACGCCTCGCCGACCGGCCGGCCCAGCACCTTCGCCACCCCGAACTCCACCCGGGTCGGCAGCAGCCCGAGGCCCTCGACGGCGCCGGCCTTCGACTCCACCGCGTCGACGATCTCCCGCGACAGCATCTGGTAGCCGCCGCACACGCCGAGGACGGGCAGCCCGGCCGCGGCGCGGGCCCGCAGCGCGCCGTCCAGTCCCCGCTCGCGCAGCCAGGCCAGGTCGGCGACGGTCGCCCGGGTGCCGGGCAGCACCACCAGGTCGGCGTCGGCCAGCTCCTCCGGCCGGGTCGCCCAGCGCACCAGCACGCCCGGTTCCTGGGCCAGCGCGTCCACATCGGTGAAGTTCGACAGCCGAGGCAGCCGCACCACCGCCACCCGCAGCACCTCGGAGCCGTGCGGCGCGGCGGTCGGGCGGTTCTCCACGGCCGTGGACAGGTCCAGCGAGTCCTCGGCGTCCAGCCACAGGCCGGACAGCATCGGCAGCGTCCCCAGCACCGGACGGCCCGTCAGCTCCCGCAGCATCTCCAGCCCGGGCGCCAGCAGCCGGGCGTCCCCACGGAACTTGTTGACGAACCAGCCCGCCACCAGCGCCTGGTCCTGCGCGGACAGCAGCGCCAGCGTGCCGTACATCGCCGCGAACACCCCGCCGCGGTCGATGTCGCCGACCACCACCACCGGCAGGTTCGCCGCCGTGGCCAGACCCATGTTGGCGATGTCCCGGTCCCGCAGATTGATCTCGGCGGGGGAGCCGGCGCCCTCGCAGACCACCACCTCGTAACGGCTGCGCAGGTCCGCCAGGCACTCCAGCGCCCGCTCCAGCAGGACGGGCTTGCGCTCGCGGTAGTCCAGCGCCCCGACCTCGGCGACCGGCTTCCCGAGCAGCACCACCTGGCTGCGGCCGTCCGCGCCCGGCTTCAGGAGCACCGGGTTCATCGCCGCCTCCGGCTCGACCCGGGCGGCCTGCGCCTGCATCGCCTGGGCCCGGCCGATCTCGGCGCCGTCCGCGGTCACGAAGGAGTTCAGCGACATGTTCTGCGCCTTGAACGGCGCCACCCGGACCCCCTGCCGCGCCAGCCACCGGCAGATCCCCGCCGTGACCACGCTCTTCCCCGCATCTGAGGTCGTCCCTGCCACCAGCAGAGCCTTCGTCACGTGACACTCCCTTGCGAACGGGTGATGGAGGTGGCGCGGCCGAGTGCGGTGCGTCCGAGGGCATGGGCGGCCGTCGTCACCGCCAGCGCCAGCACCCCCACGCGGCGGGAGAGGCGGCAGGCGCGTTCGATGTCCGGGACGGCCACCGGCCGGAGTTCGGCGCCGAGGACGGGCCGGTGCTCCACCCTCTCGCCGTACTGCAGGGTGCCGCCGAGGCGTACGCCGAGCCCGCCGGCGAAGGCGGACTCGGCCTGTCCGGCGTTGGGGCTGGGGTGTGACGACCCGTCGCGCCGCCACACCTTCCAGGCGGCCCGCGGGTGCTCCGCCGCGGCGACGGTCAGCAGTGCGGTGAGCCGGGCGCCCGGCCAGCCGGCCACGTCGTCGAGGCGGGCGGAGGCCCAGCCGAAGCGCAGGTGCCGGGGCGAGCGGTGGCCGACCATCGCGTCCAGGGTGTTGACGGCCCGGAAGGCCAGCAGCCCGGGCGTGCCGGCGAGCGCGCCCCAGGTCAGCGCGTTGACCACCGCGTCGGCGGTGTTCTCGGCGACGGACTCGACCACCGCGCGGGCGATCTGCTGCTCGTCCAGGGTGCTGGGATCGCGCCCGCACAGGTGGGGGAGCCGCTCGCGGGCGGCGGTCAGGTCGCCGGCCTCCAGGGAGCGCCCGATCGTCCGGGCCTCGCGGGTCAGCGAGGTGCCGCCGAGCACCGTCCAGGCGGCGGCCGCCGCGAGGGCGGCCCGCGCGGCGGGCCGGCGGCGCAGCGCGTGGTCGGCGAGTGCCGCGCCGGCCGCGACCGCGCCGACGCTCAGCGCGGTGAAGGCGGTGCCGGCGCCCCGGTGGTCGCTCCAGAGGCGGCGTTCCAGGCGTCCGGCCGCGCTGCCGAACAGGGCCACCGGGTGGCCGCGGCGGGGGTCGGCGAGGGCGGTGTCGGCGAGGTAGCCGGCCACGGCGCCCAACAGGTAGGGGGCGGGGGTCAGGCGGCCCACGGCCCGGCTCCCTGGGTGGGGCGCAGCGGTGACCGCTGGGCAGCCTGCATGGCGTGCGTGTCCTCACTCAGGGTCCGCGCCCTGGATCGACGAACCGGCGGCGAGAGTCTCCTGGCTTCCGGGTCCGGCGCTCGCTCGGGCCTTCCAACGGCCCTGTGGCGGACCGCCGTGACCATGCAGGTCGAGCGTGCTCCCCGGTGACAGTGGCGGGACCGCGCCGGACTCGCACCGGCTTCCTCTGCATGCCTCCGTATGGCCCGGAGATCCCATCACGCCCTCCGACCGCCAGTCAACAAAGCGTGTGGAGTGGTTGGTCACACACCGTCGCGGCCCGGCCGTCCGCGCCCCGTACGATCCTCCAGCGCCCGCGGCGGCCGGTGGGGTCCGCTTCGTGCGTTCGGCGTGTGGGGCGGCGCACCGGGCCGCCCGTACGTTCTTGTGGCATGCGACGAAGACCGTCCACCCCGCTGCCGGTGCCGTTCTCCCCGCGGGCCGCCCGGGCGCACCGCGCCGGGCTCGGCCTGACCCCGGACCAGGTCGCCGAGGGCATGGCCGCGCACGGCGTCCGGCTGCTGCCCTCCCACGTGGTGGCCTGGGAGGCCGGCGAGATGCTGCCCTCGGAGGAGGAGTTCATCGCCCTGTCCCGCGCGCTGTGGTGTCCGCCCGCACAGCTGATGGGGATCGCGCCGGCCACCCTGCGGGACTTCCGGCTCGCCCGGGAGCTCAACCGGGAGCAGGCCGCCCACCGGATCGGGGTGGGCGCGGCGACGTACGCGCGGGCCGAGGAGACCGGCCGCTGGGACGCGGACGGCGAGCAGGGCCTGGCGCTGGCCCACGTGCTCGGGCTGCCGCTGCGGGTGATGGTGCGGGTGACCGGACGCCAGGACGCGCTCGACCGGCTGCTGCGCCAGGTGGTGGACGGCCGCTGGCAGGCGCAGCTGCGGGCGGTCGCCCGGGTGGTGCCGGTCCCGCACGCCGTACTGGGCGAGGTGCTGGCCGAGCTGCAGGACGAGTACCTGGTGCCGGGGCACTGGGGTTCGACGGTGCCGGACACCGCGCGGCCGCCGGCCCGGCCGCTCGCGGAGCGGTTCTGGGAGCTGCTGGCCCGCCGGGCCACCGACGTCCCGGTCTGAGCCGCCGCCCGGACGGACCCGTTCGGGTGGCCCGTCCCCCGGCGGGGGCGTGGACTGGGATCGCCGTGTCCGTGCCGCCACACCGGGAGCGCCATGCGTTGGGGAACCGCCGCGATCGTCGGGGCCGCCGTTGTCGGGACGGGCGCCGCGGCGCTGCTGATCGGCCGCCGGGTGTCCGAACGGGCCGTCCGCCCCGGCTTCGCCGGGGCCGGCACCACGGGCGGCCCCGGCATCCGGGTGCAGGAGCTCGGCGCGGACCGCGTCACCCTCACCCGCAGCGTGGAGACCGAGCGTCCCGGCCGCTACGCCCTGGAGTGGGCGGACGGCGGCCACGCCGTGGTGGGCGACGTGCTGGACACCGGTCCGCAGAGCGTCACCCGCCGGCTGCTCGCCACGGGCGCGGGCTCGCTGCGCACCGGGACGGAGGTCCGGGTGACCGCCCGGGTGTACCTCGGCGACCCGGCCTCCGCACTCGGCCTGGACTTCACCGCGGCCGAGGTCGAGGGCGAACTCGGGCCGATGCCGGCCTGGTACGTGCCGGGCATCCGCGGGCTCTGGGCGATCGTGGTGCACGGCCCCGGCGCCGACCGGCAGCAGGCCCTGCCGGTGCTGCCGCTGCTGCACGCGCTGCGGATGCCCGTCCTGGTGGTCACGTACCGCGGCGACGAGGGCGCCCCGCCGTCCCCGGACGGCCTGGGCCACTTCGGCGAGACGGAGTGGCGGGACGTCGACGCCGCCGTCCGGCTGGCCCAGACGAACGGCGCCGGCAAGATCGTGCTCTTCGGCTGGTCGCTCGGCGCCACGATGGCGCTGCACACCGCGACCCGCTCGGCCTGGCGGGACTCGGTGGCCGGCCTGGTGCTGGACTCGCCGGTGCTGGACTGGCCCGCGACGGTCCGCCGGGAGGCGGCCCGGGCCGGGGTGCCCGGCCCGCTCGCCGAGCTCGGCGCGCTGGCCGCCGAGGGCCGCACCAAGGTCGACCTGGCCGGCTTCGCCCGGCTGGCCGCCGGCACCGACCTGCAGGTGCCCGCGCTGCTGCTGCACAGCCCCGTGGACGCGGTGGCCCCCTTCGAGGCCGCCGAGCGCCTCGCCGCGCGGCGCGAGGACCTGGTGAGCCTGCAGCCCGTCCCGGACGGGGCGCACGCGGCCCTGTGGAACGCCGATCCCGACCGCTACGGCGAGGCGCTGCGCCGCTGGCTCACCCCGCTGCTGTGAGCCCCGCGGGCGGCCGCACCGACCGGAGACGAACGTCGTGCTCATGCCATGTTTCGGCTCCGGGCGACCCGGTTTGGTGCCTGTTGCCCGATCTCATCCCCTGTCCACGGACCGGACCTACGATCGCGCGTAGAACTCGATGTGACAGAAGGCCGGTACACGGGGAAGACTGCTCGGCGTGACGTCTCGGAACCCGCGCGACCGTGATGCCCCGCTCCAGCCCGCGATCCGCACCGGAGCGACGGTGACCCGTCTGCCAGGAGCGGCCCGCCGACCCGAGAGCACGCCTCCGGGTGGGCCAGTCCGCCGCCGTACCCCCGCGCCCAAGCCGGGCCGCGGCCGGGTGCCGCTGCCGGACGGCTTCCCCGCACCCGCAGAGCTGGCCCCGCACGCCCGCCGGATGCTTGCCGACGCCGTGCGGATCGCCCGCTGGGCCGGCGAGCTCGGCGAGGTCGACAAGCGTGGCGAGCTGCTGCCCGACGACGCCCGGGCCGCCGGGCGTGCCCTCGCCATGACCGTCGGCGCCGCCGCCAAGGCCTGGGGCCAGGCCCTGCTGGTCGGCCTGGTCGAGCTGCGCGACGGCGGAGCCGGCCCCGGCTGGCGGCTGAACGCCTGGGAGCACGACGACGAGGCGGTGATCCGCGGCTGGTCGGCGCTGTTCGACGCCTGGACGCTGCTCGCGCCCGTCCCGCCCGCCGCCCTGCGCGGCGTCTTCGCCATGCTGGCCGGCCAGGCCGTCGACCAGGCGCCGCACCTGCTGTCCTTCCTGCACCTGGTGGACGGGCCGGTCGCCGACAGCGAGCTCCTGGAGCTGCTGCGCCGAGGCCTGGACGAGCGCCGGCACGGCGCCGGCACCGGCGCGCTCGGCCCCTCCCCGGTGCCGCACGCGGCCTCCGCGATGTCCGCCGTCCGCGGCACCTGCCGGGCGCCGCAGGTCGACACCCCCACCTCGGCCTCCGACGTCGCCGCGGTGCTCGACTGGATGCTGGACGGCCTGGCCGCCGTCGGCGCCCTGGAGCGCCGCGACGAGGCCGCCGAGCTGTCCTCACTGGGGCACTGGGCGGTCCGGGCGAAGCTGGAGGAGATCTGCACGGTCGCGCAGACCGCGGCCGGCCACATCGAGCAGGACGCCCTGGAGATGCTCGCCGCCTGCGCCGACTACACCCCAGGCCCGGCCCGCGCCGAGTACCGGGCCTGGGTCGCCGCCCGCCCGGCCGACCGCGCGGTCGCCGAGCTGCTGGACGCGGCCCGCGGCGACGACGCCCTGCTGCGCGGCCTCGCCTTCGAGGCCCTGCGGGTCGCCGGCGGTCCCGCCGAGCAGGCCGTCCGGGCCGCCGTGGAGGAGCAGGAGCTGCGGCCGTACGCGCTGCTGTGGCTGGCCGAGCGGTCCGACGACGGCCCGGTCTCCCCGGCCGACGTGCTGGGCGCGGAGGACGCCGCCTGGCTGTGGGTGGACACCGCCGCGGCCGTCCTCGACCACGGCGACACGGCGCTGCTGGTGCCGCACGTCGAGGGCGCCTCGGCGGGCGAGCCCGTCCGGCTGTTCAACCGCGCCCGGCAGTCGGGGCACCCGCGGGCGGCCTCGGTTCTGACCGCGGTCTCCGGCGTCCACCCGGACCCGGCGGTGGCCAGGGCGGCCCGCCGCTCGGCCTTCAGCGTCCACGACGGCGGCGCCGGCCAGTAGCCCCGCCCGCGCCGCCCCCCGGGGCACGCGCACACGACGGAAGGGCCCGTATCCGATCCGGATACGGGCCCTTCCGTGTGGTTCAGCGCGTTCAGCAGCCGCGGGACTCCGCGCGGCGGGCGCGCACGTCGCCGACCTTCTGGCCGACCTTGCGGCGGATCACCAGCAGCGGCGCCATCGCGGCGAGCGTGATCTGGGCGACCGCGCCGATGTGCATCAGCATGTCGCCGCCGGGCAGACCGGCCGCCCAGGCCGCCAGGCAGCCGATGGAGACCACGATCCAGCAGAGCGTCGCGGTGGCGAGCAGGCCCTGCGGCTTCGGGTACTCGATGCGGGAGACCATCAGGTAGGCCACACCGAAGATCATCAGCAGGCCCGGCACGAACGGCGGGTCGAGGAGCACGATGGCGATCACCGTCATCGCGCCCATCGGGCACGGCATGCCCTGGAAGATCCCCGGCCGCATCTTGACCGCCGAGAACCGGGCGAGCCGCAGCACCACCGCCAGCAGGACGGTCAGCGCGATGAACGCCGAGAGCTGCTGGTTGCTGTCCGGGGACACGATGCCCCAGACCGCCACGAAGTACGCCGGGGCGATACCGAAGCTGATCAGGTCGGCCAGGTTGTCCAGCTCCGCGCCCAGCGCCGACGAGCGCAGCTTGCGGGCCACCAGGCCGTCGAACAGGTCGCACATCGAGCCGATCAGCAGCAGCGTGACCGCGGTCGCGGCGCTGTTGCGGTTCGGCGCGGTGGTCTCACCGGTGAGGTGCGGCATCAGGACCCCGGTGGTGATCGAGTAGATCGCCAGGAAGCCGCAGACGGCGTTCCCCAGGGTCAGGAAGTCGGCGGTGGACAGGTGCTGGGGCGAACGGGGCGCCCGCAGCTCGCGGTCGCGCGCCCAGCGGCGGCGCCGCAGCTCCGTCTCCTCCTCGTCTCCGAGGCCGACGAGAGTCTCAGGATCAGTCACGGTCAAGGCGCGTCACCCCGGCGGTGGTCTTCTGGCCGACCTCGACGCCAACCTCGACGCCGGCCGGCAGGTACGTGTCGACGCGGGAGCCGAAACGGATCAGACCGATCCTCTCGCCCTGCTCGACCTTGGTGCCGGCGTTCACGTAGGGCACGATGCGGCGGGCCACGGCCCCCGCGATCTGCACCATCTCGATGTCGCCGAGCTCGGTGTCGAAGTGCCAGACGACCCGCTCGTTCTGGTCGCTGTCCTTGTTGAACGCCGGGACGAAGCCGCCGGCGACGTGCTCCACGGACGTCACGGTGCCGGGCAGCGGCGCGCGGTTGACGTGTACGTTGAGCGGGCTCATGAAGATGGCGACCCGCGTCCGGCCGTCCGGCCAGGCGTCGATCGACTGCACCACGCCGTCCGCGGGGGAGATCACTCTGCCGGTGCCGATCTCACGCTCCGGGTCGCGGAAGAACCACAGCATGCCCGCACCGAGGGCGCAGGCCGGGACGGCCGCCAGGGCCCACTTGCCGTTGCGCCGGGTGAGGGCGGTCGTCACGGCGGCGGTGGCCAGGGTCGGTACGAACCAGGGGGTCGCGCCTCGCGCGATCGTCACGCGCGGACGCCGACCGGCCGTCGGTGCGGCGAACCGGTCGCCACCGGGGACGGAGGTGTGAGGGGACGGGCTGATGGGCATCGAAGACCTTAGTCGCGGGGGATCATGGCCGCTGGACGGGGGCCACCGCGGGGATCGGGTACAAGGGGACGCTGTCCCGGTGGATGCTATCGGGACCAGGCGGTAGGTGGGCAAGCCGCCTGTTCGTGGATATGCCGGGCATGGAGCCAAGCCATGCCTGCTATGTATACGACCGTAGCCGAGGAGGGGTGGTTCCCCAAGAGGTCGGGCGTGGCGCGTGACCCAGCTCTCATCGCACGCCGGGCGCCCCTGACGGGGTGTCGGCGCGCCGGAGGGCGCGGGCACGTCCACGGTGTGCGGAGACGGCCGCAGGGCGCGTACCTGCTGGTATGCGCCCTACGGCCGCCTCCGGGCCTGCCGCACCGCCCCCCTCGGCTGACCAGGCCGAACCGGTGCGGCAGGGGGTCGGACCGGGCCCGCACGCCCTGGCCCGACCATGCGGAAAGTCGGGGATCGGCCGGATCAGTCGGCGAGCTTGTACTCCTCCAGCAGCCGGCGACCGACGATCATCTTCTGGATCTCCGCAGTACCTTCACCGATGAGCAGCATCGGGGCCTCGCGGTACAGACGCTCGATCTCGTACTCCTTGGAGAAGCCGTAGCCGCCGTGGATGCGGAAGGCGTCCTCCACGACCTCCTTGCAGTACTCGGAGGCGAGGTACTTCGCCATGCCGGCCTCGAGGTCGTTGCGCTCGCCGCTGTCCTTCTTGCGGGCGGCCATCACCATCATCTGGTGCGCGGCCTCGACCTTGGTGGCCATCTCGGCGAGCTTGAACTGGATCGCCTGGTGCTCGGCGATCTTCTTGCCGAAGGTGGTGCGCTGCTGGGCGTAGGAGATGCCCAGCTCGAAGGCGCGGCGGGCGACGCCGCAGCCGCGGGCGGCGACGTTGACGCGGCCGACCTCGACGCCGTCCATCATCTGGTAGAAGCCCTTGCCCGGGACGCCGCCGAGGATGCGGTTCGCCGGGATCCGGACGTCCTGGAGCACCAGCTCGGTGGTGTCGACGCCCTTGTAGCCCATCTTCTCGATCTTGCCGGGGACGGTCAGGCCGGGAACCTTGGGGTTCGGGCCGAAGCCGGCCTCCTTCTCGATCAGGAAGGTGGTCATGTTCTTGTACGGGGTGCTGCCGCCCTCGTCGGTCTTGCAGAGGACCGCGACCAGGGTGGAGGTGCCGCCGTTGGTCAGCCACATCTTCTGGCCGTTGAGGACGTAGAACTCGCCGTCCTTGACGCCCTTGGTGGAGATGGCCGCCACGTCGGAGCCGAGGCCCGGCTCGGACATCGAGAAGGCGCCGCGGATCTCGCCGGCGGCCATGCGGGGCAGGAAGTACTCCTTCTGCTCCTGGGTGCCGTGCGCGTTGATCATGTGGGCGACGATGAAGTGCGTGTTGACGATGCCGGAGACGGACATCCAGCCGCGGGCGATCTCCTCGACCACCAGGGCGTAGGTCAGCAGCGACTCGCCGAGGCCGCCGAACTCCTCGGGGATGGTCAGGCCGAACAGGCCGAGCTGCTTCATCCCCTCCACGATGGCGGCGGGGTACTCGTCCTTGTGCTCCAGCTCGGTCGCGACCGGAATGATCTCCTTGTCGACGAAGTCCCGCACGGTGGCGAGGATGTCCCGCTGGATCTCGGTGAGGCCGTCGGTCTGTGCGAGGCGTCCCATCGTGCGGCTCCCTATCTGAAGGCGTGAGGGTGGGGGAGAGACAGCCGTGGCTGTCGGGGAAGTCGTTGTCGGGGGCCCTGCCGGCGTGGCTGCGGCAGCAGGGCCCCCGGGCCGGGGTGGGGTGAGGCCGATGACGGCGGCCTACCCGTCCGGGGTCTCAGGAAGCAGGAGTCGGGCGGCCGGGCTGCTCGCCGCCGCGCTCCTTGATGTACGTCTCGGTCGGCACCATCACCTTGCGGCGGAAGATGCAGACGACCGTGCCGTCCTGCTTGTAGCCCTTGGTCTCGACGTAGACGATGCCGCGGTCGTCCTTGGACTTGGACGGCCACTTGTCGAGGACGGTCGTCTCGCCGTAGATCGTGTCGCCGTGGAAGGTCGGGGCGACGTGGCGCAGCGACTCGATCTCCAGGTTGGCGATCGCCTTGCCGGAGACGTCCGGGACGGACATGCCGAGCAGCAGGGAGTAGATGTAGTTGCCCACCACGACGTTCTTGCCGAAGTCCGTCGTGTTCTCCGCATAGTTGATGTCCATGTGGAGCGGGTGGTGGTTCATGGTGAGCAGGCAGAAGAGGTGGTCGTCGTACTCGGTGACCGTCTTTCCGGGCCAGTGCTTGTAGACCGCGCCGACCTCGAACTCTTCGTAGGTGCGTCCGAACTGCATGGGGTGTCCTTAGAAGAAAGAGGGGGAGGGTCAGGCCTGCGGGGGCTCGAACTTGGAGGTGCGCTCCATGCCGCCGGCGCGGCCCTTGCCGGCGATGACCAGGGCCATCTTGCGGCTGGCCTCGTCGATCATCTCGTCGCCGAGCATCGCGGAGCCCTTGGCGCCGCCCGCCTCGGAGGTGCACCAGTCGTAGGCGTCGAGGATCAGCTCGGCGTGGTCGTAGTCCTCCTGCGAGGGCGAGAAGATCTCGTTCGCGGCGGAGACCTGGTCCGGGTGGAGCACCCACTTGCCGTCGAAGCCGAGGGCGGCGGCGCGGCGGGCGACCGCCTTGTAGCCGTCCTGGTTGCGGATCTGCAGGTAGGGGCCGTCGATGGCCTGCAGGTCGTTGGCGCGGGCGGCCATCAGGATGCGCATCAGGATGTAGTGGTACGCGTCCGCGTCGTAGCCGGGCGGCTGCTCGCCGACGACCAGCGACTTCATGTTGATCGAGGCCATGAAGTCGGCCGGGCCGAAGATGATGGTCTCCAGCCGGGGCGAGGCGGTCGCGATCGCGTCGACGTTGATCAGGCCCTTGGCGTTCTCGATCTGCGCCTCGATGCCGATCTTGCCGACCTCGAAGCCCATGGTCTTCTCGATCTGGGTGAGCAGCAGGTCGAGTGCCTTGACCTGCTCGGCGTCCTGGACCTTCGGCAGCATGATGCAGTCGAGGTTCGGGCCGGCGCCCTCGACGACGGTGATGACGTCGCGGTACGTCCAGTGCGTCGTCCAGTCGTTGACCCGGACGACCTTGGTCTTGTTGCCCCAGTCGCCGTTGTTCAGGGCGTCGACGATGTTGTGCCGGGCGCTCTCCTTGACCAGCGGGGCGCAGGCGTCCTCCAGGTCGAGGAAGACCTGGTCGGCGGGCAGGCCCTGGGCCTTCTCCAGGAAGCGGGGGTTGCTGCCGGGTACGGCCAGGCAGGAACGGCGCGGGCGCAGGCGGTTCACGGTCATGGGGGTGGTTCGTCCTTCCGGGGTCAGCTGGTCGCGGCGGTGGTCGCGGCCCACGGCTGGAGCCTGTTGGCGAGCCGGATCTCGTCCACGATCCGGCCGATGATGGTGGTGATGCCGAAGTCCTTCGGAGTGAAGACCGCGGCGACACCGGCGGCCTTGAGGGCCTCGGCGTCCGCAGCGGGGATGATGCCACCGACGATCACGGGCACATCCTCCACCCCGGCGCGGCGCAGCCGCTGCAGGACGTCGGGCACCAGCTCGGGGTGGGCACCCGAGAGGATGGACAGGCCGACGCAGTGGACGTCCTCGGCGACGGACGCCGAGACGATCTGCTCCGGTGTGAGCCGGATGCCCTGGTAGACCACCTCGAAGCCGGCGTCGCGGGCCCGGACGGCGATCTGCTCGGCGCCGTTGGAGTGCCCGTCCAGCCCCGGCTTGCCGACCAGCAGGCGGAGCTTGCCGGTGCCGAGCTCGGCGGCCGTTGCGGCGACCGCCTCGCGGACGGCGGCGAGCTCGCCGCCGGCCTCGGCCGCCACCGCGACCGGGGCGCCGCCCACGCCGGTGGGGGCGCGGTACTCGCCGAACACCTCGCGCAGCGCGAAGGACCATTCGCCGGTGGTGACGCCCGCGCGGGCGCAGGCGAGGGTGGCCGGCATCAGGTTGTCGCTGGTCGTCGCGGTGGCCTTGAGCTGCTCCAGGGCGGTCTGCGCGGCCGCCTCGTCGCGCGCGGCGCGCCACTTCTCCAGGCCGGCGAGCACGGAGCGCTCGGAGGCCGGGTCCACCACCATGATCGCGGTGTCGAGGTCCGCGGTGAGCGGGCTCTCCTCGGTGGTGTCGAAGCAGTTCACTCCGACGATCTTGTCCTCGCCGGCCTCGATCCGGGCGCGGCGGGCCGCGTGCGAGGCGACCAGGTTGGACTTGAGGTAGCCGGACTCGACGGCCGGGATGACCCCGCCCATCTCCAGCACCTTGGCGATCTCGGCCTCGGCGCCGGCGAGCAGCTCCTCGGTCTTGGCCTCGACCACCGTGGAGCCGTTGAAGATGTCGCCGTACTCGAGCAGGTCGGACTCGTAGGCCAGCACCTGCTGGATTCGCAGCGACCACTGCTGGTCCCACGGGCGGGGCAGGCCGAGGGCCTCGTTCCACGCGGGCAGCTGGACGGCGCGGGCGCGGGCGTCCTTGGACAGCGTGACGGCGAGCATCTCCAGCACGATGCGCTGGACGTTGTTCTCCGGCTGGGCCTCGGTGAGACCGAGCGAGTTGACCTGGACGCCGTAGCGGAACCGGCGCTGCTTGGTGTCCTCGATGCCGTAGCGCTCGCGGGTGACCTTCTCCCAGAGCCGGGAGAAGGCCCGCATCTTGCACATCTCCTCGACGAAGCGGACGCCCGCGTTCACGAAGAAGGAGATCCGGCCGACGACCTCGCCCATCCGCTCGGCCGGCACCTGGCCGGAGTCGCGGACGGCGTCGAGGACGGCGATCGCGGTGCACATCGAGTACGCGATCTCCTGGACGGGGGTGGCCCCGGCCTCCTGCAGGTGGTAGCTGCAGATGTTGATCGGGTTCCACTTGGGGATGTTCGCGACCGTGTAGGCGATCATGTCGGTGATCAGCCGGACGGACGGCCCGGGCGGGAAGACGTGCGTCCCGCGCGACAGGTACTCCTTGACGATGTCGTTCTGGGTGGTGCCGGTGAGCTTGGCGATGTCCGCGCCCTGCTCCTCGGCGACCACCTGGTAGAGCGCCAGCAGCCACATCGCGGTGGCGTTGATCGTCATGGAGGTGTTGGTCTGCTCGAGCGGGATGCCGTCGAACAGGGTGCGCATGTCGCCGACGTGGCCCACCGGGACGCCGACCCGGCCGACCTCGCCGCGGGCGAGGACGTGGTCCGAGTCGTAGCCGGTCTGCGTGGGCAGGTCGAAGGCGACGGACAGGCCCGTCTGACCCTTCGCCAGGTTCCGCCGGTAGAGCGCGTTGGAGTCGCTCGCGGTGGAGTGCCCGGCGTAGGTCCGCATCAGCCACGGACGGTCGCGATCTGCCATCAGATGTTCCGGAAGCGGTTGATCGCCGGCAGGTGCTTGGCACGCAGCTCGTGGTCGCGGACGCCCATGCCCTCCTCGGGGGCCAGGCAGAGCACGCCGACCTTGCCCTGGTGCTTGTTGTGGTGCACGTCGATGGCGGCCTGGCCGGTCTCCTCCAGGGAGTAGACCTTGGAGAGGGTCGGGTGGATCTTGCCCTTGGCGACCAGGCGGTTGGCCTCGAACGCCTCGCGGTAGTTGGCGAAGTGCGAACCGACGATGCGCTTCAGCGACATCCACAGGTAGCGGTTGTCGTACTGGTGCATGTAGCCGGAGGTGGAGGCGCAGGTGACGATGGTGCCGCCCTTGCGGGTGACGTACACCGAGGCGCCGAAGGTCTCGCGGCCCGGGTGCTCGAAGACGATGTCCACGTCCTCGCCGCCGGTGAACTCGCGGATCTTGCTGCCCAGGCGCTTCCACTCGCGCGGGTCCTGGTTGTTCTCGTCCTTCCAGAACTTGTAGCCCTCGGCGGAGCGGTCGATGATCGCCTCGGCGCCCATGGCGCGGCAGATCTCGGCCTTGGCGTCGTTGGAGACCACGCAGATCGGGGTGGCGCCGCCGGCCAGCGCGTACTGGGTGGCGTAGGAGCCGAGGCCGCCGCTGGCACCCCAGATCAGCACGTTGTCGCCCTGCTTCATGCCGGCGCCGTTGCGGGAGACCAGCTGGCGGTAGGCGGTGGAGTTGACCAGGCCCGGGGAGGCGGCCTCCTCCCAGGTGAGGTGCTTCGGCTTGGGCAGCAGCTGGTTGGTCTTCACCAGGGCGATCTCGGCGAGGCCGCCGAAGTTGGTCTCGAAGCCCCAGATGCGCTGCTCCGGGTCCATCATCGTGTCGTTGTGGCCGTCCGGGGACTCCAGCTCGACCGAGAGGCAGTGCGCGACGACCTCGTCACCGGGCTTCCAGGCGTTCACGCCGGCGCCGGTGCGCAGGACGACGCCCGCGAGGTCCGAGCCGAGGATGTGGTACGGCAGGTCGTGGCGCTTGGTCAGCGGCGACAGACGGCCGTAGCGCTCCAGGAAGCCGAAGGTGGAGACCGGCTCGAAGATCGAGCTCCACACGGTGTTGTAGTTGACGGAGCTCGCCATGACGGCGACCAGGGCCTCGCCCGGGCCGAGCTCCGGCAGGGGGACCTCGTCCAGGTGGAGGGACTTGCGGGGGTCCTTGTCGCGGCTGGCGAGGCCGGCGAACATCTGCTCCTCGTCCTTGTGGAGCGTCACCGCCCGGTAGGACTCCGGCAGCTTGATCGCGGCGAAGTCCGCCGAGGTGCTGTCGGAGCTGAGGATCGCGTCGAGGATTTCGTTCATGGCTGCCTCCGAAGGCGTACCTGTGTGAGGGCACAGGGCGTCTGGGGGAGCCGGGAGCGGACACCGGCTTCGCTGAGGGTCTGTGGGTGGGTGGTCGACTGTCTGCGACGGATGTGGTGTCGCCGAGGTCGTACGTGCCCCCGAGGTCTGGGGACGCCGGACGCGGCGCGCCGAGGTGGGGAGCCGCGGCGCCGCGACTGGTGGGTAACAAGGTAGTGGCACCCTGTGCCACTCGTAAAGACACCGGGTGTCATCAGTTCGAGTGATGTGGATCGCTGTTCGAGGCGGCCCGGTGCGACATGCGCGAAGGCCCGCCCCCGGGCTGCGGGGACGGGCCTTCGAAACGCTCTTGACCTGCTGAAACGCCGGGATCAGACCGTCCGGGCGCCACTCAGGGCGGACTTGATCGAGTCCAGGACGAGGTCCAGCGGGGCGTCGGTGCGGGCCACTGTGATGAGCACCTCACCGCCGGGGCTGGCGCTCAGTGCGCTCACCGCCGCGTCCTCCAGGGCCGACCCGGTGTCACCACTGGCACCGGGTGCCACGGGAGTGCCACGGCGTCGCACACCGCTCGGCGGGGTCGCCCAGAACGTGCCCCGGATGACCTCGAAGGAGTGGTCCAGCTGCGCCTCCACGTCCCCGTGGCCGCCCGCCCGCAGCCAGCGGCGCAGCACGTGGTTGTGGGCCGCCACCACGGCCGCCGCGGACACCTCGGCCAGCATCGAGTCGTCGTCCCCGCCGCGCTGCCAGCCCGGCGGGATCTGCTCGACCGCGTCGAAGCGGCCCAGCAGGTAGCGGGTGAACAACCGCTCGTACCGGGCGACCACCGCGATCTCCCGCTCGCGCAGCGCCGGCACCTGCCGGATCAGCTGGTAGCGCGCCACCGAGACGCCCGGCGTGGAGGCGTACATCCGCAGCACCTCCTTGATGCCGCGGCAGACCACGTCCAGCGGGTGCTCCTCCGGCTGGGCGCTCGCCAGCAGGTCGGCCACCCGGACCAGGGTGTCGTCGTGGTCCGGGAAGATCGCCTCCTCCTTGGACCGGAAGTAGCGGAAGAAGGTCCGCCGCGCCACGCCCGCCTCGGCGGCGATCTGATCGACCGTCGTCTCCTCGTAGCCCTGGTTGGCGAACAGGTCCATGGCCGCCGCCGCCAGCTCCTGGCGCATCTGCCGGCGCTGCGCCGCGGCCCGCCGGCCGCCCTGGCCGCCCTCGGGGCGGACGCCGTCCAGCGGTGCGCGGGACGGCTGCTGCACGGCTGACTGTTCCCGATCCATGCCCGGAACGCTACACGCCCCGGGCACCGCGCCGGCCGGCCGCGCCCGTCGGACCGGGGCGGCCGGCGGCACCACGGCGGGCCGCGGCCAGCGGGGCGGCAGCTGGCCCTGGTTCCAGGCCGGCCGGGCGGTCGGCGCGACATTGCTCCGAGGCAGTCTGCCTCCGGGCTCGGTGTTCATGGCGACTCCTTGCTGCGAGGCGGCTGTTCGGTCGGATGTGCCGGGCGGGCCGCCGCCCCCGCCGGGGACGGCCGGCGGCGGCCCGCGGCGCGTCAGCGCCGCGCGTGGTCGCGGAAGCCGCGGCCGGTCTTGCGTCCGAGGCAGCCCGCCGCGACCAGGTGCTCCAGCAGCGGGGCGGCAGCCAGGCCGGGCTCGCGGAACTCCTGGTGCAGCACCTGCTCGATGGTCAGTGAGACGTCCAGGCCGACCACGTCCAGCAGCTCGAACGGGCCCATCGGGTAGCCGCAGCCGAGCTTCATCGCGGTGTCGATGTCGTCCACCGTCGCGTAGTGCTCCTGCAGCATCCGCACCGCGTCGTTCAGGTACGGGAAGAGCAGCGCGTTGACGATGAAGCCGGCCCGGTCGCCGCACTCCACCGCGTGCTTCTTCACCTTCGCGCACAGCTCAAGCACGGTGGCGGTGACGTCCGGCGCGGTGAGCACCGTGGAGACCACCTCGACCAGCTTCATGGCCGGCGCCGGGTTGAAGAAGTGCATGCCGATCACGTCCTGCGGCCGCGAGGTCGCGGTCGCGCAGCTGATCACCGGCAGGCTGGAGGTGGTGGTGGCGAGCACCGCGCCCGGCTTGACGATCTTGTCCAGGGTGGCGAACAGCTCGCGCTTGACCTCCAGGTCCTCGGCGACCGCCTCGACCACCAGGTCCACCCCGGCCAGGTCGGCGTAGCTGCCGGTCGGGGTGACCAGCGCCAGCGCCGCGTCCCGCGCCTCGGCGCTGAGCCGGCCCCGGGAGACCGAGCGCTCCAGCGACTTGGCCAGCTGCGCCTTGGCGAGGTCCGCCTTCTCCTGGCTGCGGGCCGCGAGCAGCACCGGCAGGCCGGACTTGGCGAAGACCTCGACGATGCCGGTGGCCATGGTGCCCGAGCCGCAGACGCCGATGCTCGCGACCGTCCGGCCCGCGACCCGGGTGCCTGCCGCGGCCGAAGCCTCGGCGACCACCCGCGAGGAGCCGGGCGCCTCGTAGCTGTAGAAGCCGCGGCCGGACTTGCGGCCGAGCAGGCCCGCCGCGGCCAGCTGGCCGAGGATCGGGGCCGGCGCGTGCAGCCGGTCCTTCGACTGCTCGTACATCGCCTCCAGCACGGTGCGGGCGGTGTCGATGCCGATCAGGTCGAGCAGCGCCAGCGGGCCCATCGGCAGGCCGCAGCCGAGCCGCATGGCGGCGTCGATGTCCTCGCGGGTGGCGTACCGCGACTCGAACATCGCGGCGGCCTGGTTGAGGTACGCGAAGAGCAGGCCGTTGACGATGAAGCCGGCCCGGTCGCCGGCCGCGACCGGCTCCTTGCCCAGGTCGCGGGCGAAGGCGGCGGCGTCCTCGGCGGCCTGCGGCGAGGTCAGCACGGTGCGCACGACCTCGACGAGCTTCATCGTGTGCACCGGGTTGAAGAAGTGCAGGCCCAGCACGCGCTCCGGGCGGGCGGTGGCGGCCGCGATCCGGGTCACCGACAGTGCGGTGGTACCGGTCGCCAGCACCGTCTCCGGCGGGCAGATGCGGTCCAGTTCGGCGAAGATCTCCCGCTTCAGCTCCAGCTGCTCGGGCACCTCCTCGATCACCAGGTCGGCGGCGGCCGCGGCGTCGAGCCGGTCGCCGACCGTGATCAGGGCGAGCAGCGCGGTGCGCTCCTCGGCGGTCAGCCGCTCGCGCTGCACCGCGTGCGCGGTGGCCTCCTCGATCCGGGCCAGGGCCCGGACCGCGGCGTCGGCGTCGGCCTCGATGCCGAGCACCCGTCGGCCGCTCTTCGCGATCGCCACGGCGATGCCGGCACCCATGGTGCCGAGACCGACCACGGCGACAGTGGGGAAGGGACGCTCCATTGTCCTGACTCCTTGTCATGGGCCCGCGCAGCGCTCGGGCGCGGCCGGCCGCTCGACGGCGAGCGGCGGCCGGGGCACGCCGGAGGAGGGTGTGGCTGCGCGGGTGTGCGGGAAGGCGGGGCGGCCCCGCGGAGCACGAACCGGTCCGCTCCGGTCGTGCCGCGGATGTGCCGAGATGCTCAGGCGCGCCGAGAGAAGGACGGACGGCACTGAACTGCTGAAGGGAGAAGACGGCCGCGAGGGCCGGGACACCCGCACCGGGGCGTCCGCGCAATGCCGCGGCGCCGACCACGCCGGTGCGGCTCCCGAGGCCCGGCGCTGGTGCGTGCCGGTCACTGTAGCGGAGTTACCGCCGAGTAGGAAGAGTGCCGCGCGGAGCGGAACCGGCCGGGGAAAGCACGGCGGCCCGCCGGGAGAACCCGGCGGGCCGCTGCGGTGGAACGGGAGGGGTCAGTGCGCCATCACGGGGACGGCGTCCTCCTTGGCCGCGCCCTCGGCGGTCGCGTGGACCTCGGGACGGCCGGTGTTGATCAGGACTGCGGCGACCGTGGCGGCGAGCACCAGGATGCCGAAGGACCACCAGATCGCGGTCGAGAAGCCGTGCACCATGCCCTGCAGCTGGAGCAGCTGCTTCGGTGCGCCGTCCTTGGCGTGCGAGGTCAGGTACGCGGTGGTGGCGCTGGCCGCGATGGTGTTCAGCAGCGCGGTGCCGATGGCGCCGCCGACCTGCTGCGAGGTGTTGACCATGGCCGAGGCGACACCCGCGTCGCGCGGCTCGACGCCGTGCGTGGCCATGCTCATCGCCGGCATGAACGCGGTGCCCATGCCGAGGCCCATCAGGATCAGACCGGGCAGGATCAGCGCCGGGTAGGAGCTGTTCACGTCGATCTGGGTGAGGATCAGCATGCCCAGCGAGGCGACCAGGAAGCCGGGCACCATCAGGTAGCGCGGCGGCACGCGGGTCATCAGCCGGGCGCCGATCTGGGTCGAGCCGGTGATCATGCCCGCCACCATCGGCAGGAAGGCGAGGCCGCTGGTGACCGGGCTGTAGCCGAGCACCACCTGCAGGTAGTAGGTGAGGAACAGGAACAGGCCGAACATGCCGATCACCGCGAGGCCCAGCGACAGGTAGACACCGCCGCGGTTGCGCTCGGTGATGACGCGCATCGGCAGCAGCGGCGCGGAGACCTTGCTCTCCACCACGGCGAACGCGGCGAGCAGCACGGCGGCGGCGGCGAACAGGCCGACGGTGATACCGGCCGACCAGCCGTCCGACTCGGCGCGGGTGAAGGCGTAGACGAGGGAGACCAGGCCGCCGGTGACCAGCAGCACGCCGGGGATGTCCAGGCGGTTGCGGTTGCGGCTGCCGACCGGCTCGCGGATCACCATCACCGCGCCGAGGATCGCGACCACGGCGAACGGGATGTTGACGTAGAAGGTCCAGCGCCAGTTCAGGTACTCGGTGAGCAGGCCGCCCAGGATCAGGCCGATGGCACCGCCGCCGCCGGCGATGGCGCCGTAGATGCCGAAGGCCTTGGCGCGCTCCTTGGCCTCGGTGAACATCACCGCGAGCAGCGAGAGCGCGGCCGGGGCGAGCAGGGCGCCGAAGACGCCCTGGAGGGCACGGGCACCGAGCAGCATCGGGGTGTTGACGGCGGCGCCGCCGATCGCGGACGCCAGCGCGAAGCCGGTGAGGCCGATGATGAAGGTCCGCCTGCGGCCCCACAGGTCGGCGATCCGGCCGCCGAACAGGAGCAGGCCGCCGAAGGCCAGCGCGTAGGCGGTGATCACCCACTGGCGGTTGCCGTCGGAGATGCCGAGGTCGTGCTGCGCGGAGGGCAGCGCGATGTTCACGACGGTCGCGTCGAGGACGACCATCAGCTGGGCCAGGCCGATGAAGACGAGTGCCTTCCATCGGCGCGGATCGGCCTGGAGGCCGGTTTCGGACATGGGGGTACCCACTAACGTGCGTTGCGTGTGGTCGGGTCGGTCAGTCGGCGCGCTTGAGGTCCTCGAAGGACGCGGCACGGCCGGGAAGTACGGAGGTCGCCGGGGCCCGCAGGCCGTCCAGGAAGACCTGCAGGTGGCGATGGACGAACTGGTCGAGATCGAGGCATCCGGTGCCCGGGAGCGGGCGGGTGAGCTGGGTGACGCCGAGGAAGTAGTCGCCGACCCCGATGTCGGCGCGCAGCTGCCCGCTCGCGTGGGCGCGGGCGATGAGCTCGGCGGCGGCGGCACTCAGCCGCAGCCTCGCGCTCTCCAGCTCGGGGTCGTCGTGGTCGATGTGGTCGGAGAGCATCGGGCAGAGCGCGCCGATGCGCTCGTCCGCGGCGGCGTGCGTGAACCGGGCGAGGCCCTCGAAGGCGTCCGGATCCGTCAGGCCGGCCTCCGCGTGCTCCAGCACCCGGGTCAGCACCGAGAGGGTGACGTGGTGCAGCAGCTCGCGCCGGTCGGAGAAGTTACGGTAGAGCGTGGCGTTGCCGACCCCGGCCCTGCGGGCGATCTCGTCGAGCGGCGCGTCCGCGCCGTGCTCCACGATCGCCTCGCGGGCGGCGGTGATGATCCGCGCGCGGTTGCGGCTGGCGTCCGCACGGAGCCGCTGGCCGGCAGGCTTGGCGCTGACGGTGGTCATCGGACTCCCTTCCCTTCCGGGGACTCGTTCCCCGTTTGTGCGAACACCGGGTTAAACGGGGAGTCGGTCCCCGGAAATTCCCCCTCCGGTGTGACCTGCGCCACAGTTCGGGAAATGGCTGATTCACCCTCCCCGGGCGGCCCCACCGCGGGGCGGTCCCCCACCTCGGCCGCCGCGGGCGGCAGCATGGGCCCATGGGCAGCGCGCAGACCAGGGACGAGCTGGTGGAACGGGCCGAGGAGGCCGCCGCGGAACTCGCCGGGGCGGGGGTGGACGCCCTCGCCCTCGGCTGGGTGGACAACGCCGGCGTGACCCGGGCCAAGGCGGTGCCGGTCGCCCGCCTGCCGCACGCCGTCCGGTACGGCGTCGGCGCCTCCCCCTGCTTCGACTCCTTCCTCGCCGACGACTCGATGGCCCCCGGCGGCGGCCCGGTCGGCGACCTCCGCCTCGTCCCCGACCTCGACGCGCTGGTGCCGCTCGCCGCCCAGCCCGGCTGGGCCTGGGCGCCGGTCGACCGCCGCCGCCAGGACGGCGCCCCGCACCCCGGCTGCCAGCGCTGGTTCGCCCGCCGCACCGAGCAGGCGCTCGCCGCCCGCGGACTCGCGGTGCGGGCCGGCTTCGAGATCGAGTGGGTCGTCGACCGGGACGGCGCACCGGAGGGCGGCGCCGCCTACGGCATGGACCGGCTGGTCGAGCGTTCCGACTACCTGCGCGACGTGCTCCGCGCCCTGGAGGCGCAGCGGCTCGCCGTCCTGCAGATCCACCCCGAGTACACGCCCGGCCAGTTCGAGGTCTCCGTCGCCGCTGACGGCCCCGTCCGGGCCGCCGACACCGCATTGCTGGTGCGGCAGACCGTCCGGGCGGTCTCGGCCCACCACGGGCTGCGCGCCTCGTTCGCCCCGGTGGTGGCGCCCGACGGCGTCGGCAACGGCTGCCACCTGCACCTCAGCCTCTGGCAGGACGGGCGGAACCTGCACGCCGACGGACCCGGCCCGCACGGCCTCACCGCGCAGGCGGAGTCCTTCCTCGCCGGCGTCCTGGAGGAACTGCCCGCCCTGCTGGTGCTCGGCGCGCCGAGCCCGGCCAGCCACCTGCGCCTGGTGCCCGGCCGCTGGGCCGGCCCGTACCGCTGCTGGGGTCTGGAGAACCGGGAGGCCGCGCTGCGGCTGATCACCGGCTCCGCGCCGGACCAGGCCAACGCGGAGGTGAAGTGCTTCGACGCGGCCGCCAACCCCTACCTCGCCGTCGGCGGCACGCTCGCGGCCGGCCTCGCCGGGCTGGACGCCGGCCTGCGGCTGCCACCCGAGGTGACCGGCGACCCGGCCCGCACACACGGGGTCGAACGGCTGCCGCACGGGGCGGCCGCCGCGCTCTCCGCCTTCCGCGCCTGCGCCCCGCTGCGGACGGCGATGGGGGAGGAGCTCTACCGCGCGGTGCTGGACGTCCGCGAGGCCGAGATCGCCCGCTTCGCCGGGCTGGACGCGCGGCAGCTGGTCGAGGCCACCCTCCGGCGGTACTGACCGGTGCTGGTCGACCACCACTGCCACGGCGTCGTCGTCGCCGACCTGGACGAGGCCGCGTTCGGGGCGCTGATCACCGAGTCGGACCGGCCACCCGCACCCGGCACCTCGCCCTTCGACAGCGCGATCGGGCTGGCCGTCCGCCGCTGGTGCCCGCCACTGCTGGGCCTGCCCGCCCTGGCGGAGCCGGCCGACTACCTCGCGGCGCGCCGGCAGGCGGGCGCCGCGGAGGCCGCCGCCCGGATGCTCGCCGGGGCCGGCCTGGCCGACCTGCTGGTCGACACCGGACTCACCGAGGCCGACGGCCGTCCGCTGCTGCCGCCCGCCGACCTGGCCGCCCTCGCCGGGGCACGGCCCCACGAGGTGGTGCGGCTGGAGGCGGTGGCCGCCGGGGTCCGCGCACCCGCGCCGCACTGGCCGGACGCGGTCGCCGAGGCGCTGGCCGGGGCCTGCGCCGAGGCGGTCGCGGTGAAGTCGGTGCTCGCCTACCGCGCCGGTCTGGACATCCCGGGCGACCCGCCCGCCCGCTCCGAGGTGGTGCGGGCCGCCGGCGCCCGCCCGGACGGCCGGATCACCGATCCGGTGCTGCTGCGCCACCTGCTGTGGACGGCCGTCGGCCTCGGGCTGCCGATCCAGCTGCACACCGGCTTCGGCGACCCGGACCTGCGGCTGCACCGGGCCGACCCGGCGCTGCTGGTGGACTTCGTCCGCGCGGTGGAGCCGGACGGCGTGCCACTGGTGCTGCTCCACGGCTACCCGTACCACCGGCAGGCGGCCTGGCTGGCTCAGGCCTTCCCGCACGTCCATGTGGACGTCGGGCTGACCCTGTCGTACACCGGGCCGCGGGCCGCCGCGGTGCTCGGCGAGGTGCTCGAACTCGCGCCCTTCGGCAAGGTGTTGTTCTCCACCGACGCCTACGGGCTGCCCGAGCTGTACCCCGTCGGCGTGGCGCAGTTCCGGCGGGCGCTCGCCGCGGTGCTGGACGGCTGGCAGGCGGCCGGGGACTGCACCGCAGCGGACGCCGCGCGCGTCACCGAGATGCTCGGGCACGGCAACGCCCGTCGGCTGTACGGGATCTGACAGCCTGCGGGCGTCGCGTGCGGTCAGCCGATGGCGCGGAGGTGGTCGCGCAGGCCGGCGCCGAAGGTGGTCGCGGTGCCGTCGTAGTCGCTGATCAGCGACGGGCCGGAGCTGCAGTCCCAGGTGTTCCAGGTCCAGCCCAGGTAGCCGAGCTTCCGGGCGTCCAGCCAGGCCATCACCTGGTCGATGAAGCCGTGGCTGCAGGTGTTCTCGCCGATCTCACCGGCGACCAGCGGGACCTCGGCGGCCACCGGGGCCAGTGTGGAGTCGAAGCAGGAGACGCTGGAGCAGGTGTTGAAGTTGTACACGTGCCAGGCCGCCACGAGGTTGCCGGTCGGGTCGGTCGGCCGGTACGTCAGCCACTGGCCGAGGTCGTTGGAGTAGGCCAGGCCACCGAGCATGATGACGTTCTCGGCACCGGTCGCCCGGACGGTGTTCACCAGCGTCTGGAAGCCGCTGACCTGGTACGGGATGCCGGGGCAGGCGCTGCCTCCGTCGCGCCAGCAGAGCCAGCCCTGGGTGGTGGAGGACTCCGAGCGGTCCGGGTAGGGCTCGTTGAACAGGTCGAAGACCACCTGGTCGGTGTCGTTGAAGGTGTCCGCTACCGAGCGCCAGAACGGCACCGCGTTGGCACCCGGCATCGGCTTCTGGCAGGTGGCGTTGACGTCGGAGCAGCCCGAGGAGTTGCCGGTGTACTGGCCGCGGCTCCAGTGCATCTCGACGATCGGGGTGAGCCCGGCGTTGCGCAGCGCGTCCACCCAGCCCTTGATCGCGGCACGGTAGTTGGCGCCGGCGTACTCCGGCTTGACGTTGCCGGTGCCGATCCAGCAGTCCTCGTTGAGCGGGACGCGGACGGCGTTGGCGTGCCAGCTCTTGATGGCGGCGATCGCGGCGGCGTCCACCGGGCCGTCGAAGAAGCCGTAGCCCTGGACGCACATGAACTCGGTGCCCGAGCGGTTGACGCCGTGCAGGGTGACGGGCGTGCCGGCCTCGTTCACCAGCGAGGTGCCCGAGACGTGCAGCGACGGGGCGCCGGTGCCGGCGGTGGGGGACGCCGAACTGCTCGGCGAGGCCGAGCTGCTGGGGGAGGCGGAGCTGCTCGGGGATGCCGAGGCGCTCGGGGGCACTGAGGTGCTGGGGGAGGCCGAGGCGCTGGGGGAGCCCGACGGGGTCGGGCCGGTGCCGGTGCAGGCGAGGCCGTTCAGGGCGAACGAGGTGGGGGCCGCGTTGCCGCCGCTGTAGGCGAAGTTGGCGCCCGCGGTCACCGACTGCCCCGCGCCGATGCTGGTCGCCCAGGCCGGGTTGGTGACGGTGACGTTCTTGCCGGACTGCGACCAGGTGCCGTTCCAGCCGGTGCCGGAGAGCGTCTGGTTGCCGGTGTACGTGTACGTCAGCGTCCAGCCGTTGACCGCGGTGGTACCCAGGTTGTTGATCTTCACATTGGCGGTGAAGCCGGAGCCCCAGTCGTTGGTGCTGTAGTCGACCGTGCAGGCGGTGGTGGCGGCCGCGGCGGTGCCGGGGCCGACCATGGCGAGCCCTGCGGCGGCGGTGGCGACCAGTGCCGACCCCAGTGCCAGGGCGGTGGTGCGGAGGGACATGTCCGCTCCTCGATGAGAGTGGGTCATGGGCGCGCTCCCACAGGCCCGGGCTGAAACATAGCCATCGGTACGGGAGTTGCCAAGCCTGTCTGCTGCGCAGTCTCTTGACATGCCTCTAACCCATCCTCATTCTTGGGAGCGCTCCCACAGATCCGCGTACTGAAGCGAGAGCCGTGCATCGCCGCCTCGCCGTCGATCTCCCCCACCTTCAGGAGCCGTGATGTCACCCCCCACCACCTCCCGCACCACCCGTGTGTCCACACTCGGCGTGGCGCTCGCCGTGCTCGCGGCCGGCCTCACCACCATGGTCGCGAACCCCGCCTCCGCCGCCGCCCTGCAGTGCTCCGTCGACTACAGCACCAACGACTGGGGCTCCGGCTTCACGGCGAACGTGAAGATCAGCAACAAGGGTGCCGACACGATCAGCGGGTGGAACCTCACCTACGCCTACACCGGTAACCAGACGCTCTCCGGCACCGGTTGGAACGGCACCTGGTCGCAGTCCGGCAAGAACGTCAGCGTCACCAACCCGGCCTGGGCCAGCACCATCGGCGCGGGGCAGTCGGTGACCGCGGGCGCCAACTTCTCGTACAGCGGCACCAATGCGGCGCCGACCTCGTTCGCGGTCAACGGCACCGGCTGCACCGGCGCCCACGCCGCCCCCGCGGTCGCGCTCACCAGCCCCTCCGCGGGCGCGAGTTACCCGGCCGGCGCGGCCGTCCCGCTGGCCGCGAGCGCCACCGCGGCGGACGGCGCCACCATCAGCAAGGTCGAGTTCTACGACAACACCACGCTGATCGGCACCGCCACCGCCGCGCCGTACACCTTCAGCTGGACGGGCGCCTCCTCCGGCAGCCACTCCGTCTACGCCAAGGCGTACGACAGCCTCGGCGCAACCAGCGAGTCGACCCCGGCCGGCATCACCGTCGCCGCCGGGCCGTCCATCACCGCGGTGCCCACCACCCTGTCGGTGACCCAGGGCAAGACCGGCGGCTTCGCGCTGAAGCTGTCCTCGCAGCCCACCGGCAACGTCACCGTCACCACCACCCGGAGCTCGGGGAACACCGGACTCTCCATCAGCTCCGGTGCCACGCTGACCTTCACCCCGTCGAACTGGTCCACCGCGCAGACCGTCACCCTGGCGGCCGACGCGACGTCCACCGGCTCGGCGAACTTCACCTCCACCGCCACCGGTTACACCGCCTCGGTGGTCACGGTGACCGAACTGGCCGCCGGCACGGGCGTCTACGACGACCGCTTCCTGCAGCTGTACGACAAGATCAAGGCACCGGCGAACGGCTACTTCTCGCCCGAGGGCATCCCCTACCACTCGGTGGAGACCCTGCTGGTCGAGGCGCCGGACCAGGGCCACGAGACCACCTCGGAGGCCTACAGCTACCTGCTGTGGCTGGAGGCGCAGTACGGCCGGGTGACCAAGGACTGGTCGAAGTTCAACGCGGCGTGGACGCTCATGGAGACGTACATGATCCCCACCCACGCCGACCAGCCCACCAACAGCTTCTACAACGCGAACAAGCCGGCCACCTACGCCCCCGAGCACCCGCTGCCCAGCGACTATCCGTCCCAGATGGACAGTTCGGTCACCCCGGGCAACGACCCGATCGCCGCGGAGCTGAAGTCCGCCTACGGCACCGACGACATCTACGGCATGCACTGGCTGCAGGACGTGGACAACGTGTACGGCTATGGCAACGCGCCCGGAAAGTGCGAGGCCGGCCCGACCGACACCGGACCGTCCTACATCAACACCTACCAGCGCGGCCCGCAGGAGTCGGTCTGGGAGACGATCCCGCAGCCCACCTGCGACAAGTTCGCCTACGGCGGCAAGAACGGCTACCTGGACCTGTTCGTCAAGGACGCGTCCTACGCCAAGCAGTGGAAGTTCACCGACGCCCCGGACGCCGACGCCCGCGCCATCCAGGCCGCCTACTGGGCGGACACCTGGGCCAAGGCCCAGGGCAACGGCGCGCAGGTCGCGCCCGCCGTGGCCAAGGCCGGCAAGATGGGCGACTACCTGCGCTACTCGTTCTTCGACAAGTACTTCAAGAAGATCGGGAACTGCGTCGGCCCGACCGTCTGCGCGGCCGGCTCCGGCAAGACCAGCGAGCACTACCTGCTGTCCTGGTACTACGCCTGGGGCGGCGCGACCGACAGCAGCGCCGGCTGGGCCTGGCGCATCGGCGACAGCGCCGCGCACGGCGGCTACCAGAACCCGATGGCCGCCTACGCCCTCGTCAACAACACCGCCATGGCGCCCAAGTCGGCCACCGGCAAGACCGACTGGACCACCAGCCTGGGCCGCCAGGTCGAGTTCCTGCAGTGGCTGCAGTCCAGCGAGGGCGCCATCGCGGGCGGTGCCACCAACAGCTGGGACGGCGCCTACGGCACTCCGCCCGCCGGCACCCCCACCTTCTACGGGATGTACTACGACGAGGCGCCGGTCTACCACGACCCGCCGTCCAACCAGTGGTTCGGCTTCCAGGCCTGGGGCGTCGAGCGGCTCGCGGAGTACTACTACGCGAGCGGCGACAGCAAGGCCAAGGCCGTCCTGGACAAGTGGGTCACCTGGGCGCTGGCGAACACCACGTTCGGCAGCGACGGAACCTTCAAGATCCCGTCCACGCTGGCCTGGAGCGGCAAGCCCGACACCTGGAACGCGAGTGCGCCCGGCGGCAACACCGGCCTGCACGTGACCGTGGTCGACCAGACGAGCGACGTCGGTGTGGCGGGCTCCTACGCCAAACTGCTGTCCTACTACGCGGCGAAGTCCGGCAACGCCGCGGCGAAGACCGCCGCGCAGAAGCTGCTGGACGGCATGTGGGCCAACAACCAGGACGCGCTGGGCATCTCCGTCCCGGAGACCCGCACCGACTACAGCCGCTTCAAGGACTCGGTCTCGGTCCCGTCCGGCTGGACGGGCACCATGCCCAACGGTGACGCGATCAACTCCGCGTCCACCTTCCTGTCGATCCGCTCCTTCTACAAGAACGACCCGGCCTTCGCCAAGGTCCAGGCCTACCTGGACGGCGGCGCCGCGCCGACCTTCACGTACCACCGCTTCTGGGCCCAGGCGGACATCGCGACCGCCCTCGCGACCTACGGAGAGCTCTTCAACTCCTGACGCACCCGCCGGGCTTCGGCCCGGCGCGGACCGACGGAGCGAACAGGACAGGTGCCCGGCCCGACTGACAGCGGGCCGGGCACCGCTGTTGTGCACATTTCGTGCCCGTGCTCTTGCGGATCACCACGCACGTTCAATAGCGTCCGGTCCACCTCACGTGTCACCGCCACCAGCGGGGCACACTTCGAGACTCCGGAGGGTCAACCCCTATGAGTGTTCCTCGGATACGCCGGACCAGGACGGCGGCGCTGGGCCTCGCCCTCGCCACCGCGGGCGCGATCGCGCTGCCCACGGGGACCGCCGCCGCGGCCGGTGCCGCGGACGCGCCAGGCCCGCTCCTCAGCTACGTGGTCAACACCAAGGCCAACCACGGCCAGGTCAAGAAGGCGGAAAAGGAGATCGCCGCCCTCGGCGGCACCGTGGTCGTCTCCTACGACGAGATCGGCGTCGTCGTCGCCCGCTCCACCGACAAGGACTTCGCCACCAAGCTCCGCGCGTCGAAGACCGTCGAGTCGGTCGGCGCCAGCCGCACCGCGGGCATCGTCCAGAGCAACGACGTGGAGGTCGCCGAGCCGGCAGCCGTCCCCGCCGCCGCGCCCGCCGACGGCTCCGAGCCGCTCTGGGCCAACCAGTGGGACATGCGAAAGATCGGGGTCGACAAGGCCCACGAGAAGACGCTCGGCAGCCGCCGGGTGGTCGTCGGCGTCCTGGACTCCGGCATCGACGCCACGCACGAGGACCTCGCGGCCAACGTCGACGCCTCGCTCTCCGCCTCCTGCATCAACGGCGGCAAGGCGGACACCACCTGGCAGTCCTGGCAGCCCACCACCAGCGACCACGGCACCCACGTGGCCGGCACCATCGCCGCCGCCAAGAACGGCAAGGGCATCGAGGGCATCGCACCGAACGTGCGGCTCGCCGCGGTCAAGGTGGTCGACGACGGCGGCTTCATCTACCCCGAGTACGCCATCTGCGGCTTCGTGTGGGCGGGCGAGCACCACTTCCAGGTGACCAACAACAGCTACTACATCGACCCGTGGCTGTTCAACTGCAAGACCGACCCCGACCAGGCCGCGATCGTCACCGCGGTCAAGCGCGCGGTCGCCTTCTCGCAGCGCAACGGCGTGCTCAGCGTCGCCGCCGCCGGCAACGAGAACATCGACCTCGCCCACAAGACCACCGACACCACCAGCCCCGACGACACCACCCCCGCCCCGCGGCCGGTCGACGGCAACTGCCTCTCGCTGCCGACCGAACTGCCCGGCATCGTGGTGACCACCTCGGTCGGCGACAAGGGCGACAAGTCCTTCTACTCCAGCTACGGCCTCGGCAAGGCCACCGTCGCGGCCCCCGGCGGCGACTCCCGGTACCAGCTGCCGGACACCCCCGACAAGAACGGCCGGGTGCTGTCCACCGTCCGCGGCAACAAGTACGCCTACATGCAGGGCACCTCGATGGCCGCCCCGCACACCACGGGCGTCGCCGCGCTGCTCGCCAGCACCCACCCGTGGGCTGGCCCGGACGAGCTCCGCGCCATGCTGCAGCACCAGGCCGACGACCACACCTGCCCGGCGACCTTCGACCCCAGCGGCGACGGCGCCTGGAAGGCGGTCTGCGAGAGCTCCGGCCACACCAACGGCTTCTACGGCGCGGGCATCGTGAACGCCGCCAAGGCCGCCGACTGGTGGCGCCTGTGACGTCCGTGACGCACAGGGCGTCGACCTGCTGAACGACGGACGAACTCCCCTGCCCCGCCCGAGTATCCGTACTCAGGCGGGGCAGGGCCGTTCCGGCGACCCTCGATGTCGGGGGCCGACGGAGCGGGGACGGTGGTCGGGGTGGACGGACGGCGCAGGGCCGGCGCGGTGCTGGTGCTCGCGGGCAGCCTGGTGGTCGCGGTGCCGGGACTGCTGCTGCTGGCGATCGGCGTCTGCTTCGGCATGGGTGGCTCGGTCGCGGCCGGAGCGGGGGAGTGGCTGTGGGCCGGCCTCCTGGTGCTCGGCGGCCCGCTGGCGGGGCTGGCCGCCGCGGGGCTGCTGCTCGCGACACCGCGGGTACGCCGGCTGGACCCCCTGGAGCGGGCCGCACTGGTGGCGTTCTGCCTCTTCTGCGGCACCCTCGCCGAGGGCCTGCTGCTCGCGGCCGGCGCCGAACCCGTGCCGCCGCTGTACTAGGGGACACCACTCAGTTCCGCCCCCAGCCTTCGGCCGGGAGGTGCCCCCGGCGCCCCCAGTGGTTCACCCGTCAGCCGATGTGGCGGGTCCAGTCCGATTCGACCTTGGCCAGGCCGTGGCGGTTCGGCACCTGCTTGAGCCAGGCCGGGCGGGCTGCCAGGGTGGCCGCGGCGCGGCGTTCCTCGGCCGCCCGCAGTTCGTCGGCCGTCGCGAACTCGGTCGGCAGCCAGACGGCGGAGCCCGCCGCACGCTCGGCCAGGTGTGCGACGTAGGCGTCCCGCAGGGCCTGCGGCGATTCGAAGCCGGGCTCGTCGACCAGCCAGGCGTCCGGCACCAGGCCGACCACCTCGCGCAACAGGTCCTCGGTGACCAGCGGGGCGAACTCGGCGTCGGCGTCGGCCACCGCGGGCCGGTAGGCGCCCAGTGCGTGCGCACTCATCGGGTAGGGCTTGAGCACCGAGGCGGCCGCGCCGGACCAGCGGTGATGGAAGATCAGCCCGGCGCCGTTGTCGATCAGCCAGAGCCGCCGGTGCCAGACCATCAGGTTGGGGTTGTGCACGGTGCGGTCGACGTTGCCGGTCAGCGCGTCCAGCCAGACGATCCGGCCGGCCTCCAGCGGGTCCACGGGCGTCGCGCCGGGGGTGAAGTCGCGGGCGCCGGGCAGCAGGTCCATGCCGAGGTTCAGCCCGGCGCTGGCACGGAGGATGTCCTGGATCTCGGAGTCCGGCTCGTGCGCGGCCACCGCCGGGTCGAAGTCGACCAGTACCAGCGGTGGGACCCGCAGCCCCAGCCGGCGGGCCAGCTCGCCCACGATCACCTCGGCCACCAGGGCCTTCGGGCCCTGCGCCGCGCCGGTGAACTTCACCACGTAGGTGCCCAGGTCGTCGGTCTCCACCACACCGGGCACCGAGCCGCCGGCGCGCAGCGGATCGAGGTAGCGGAGGGCGGTCACCTGATCGAGCACACCGGCAAGCCTAACCCGGACCCGGGGTGAGTCGCGGGTCCGGCGGGACGGGTGTGGTTGGCTTGGGCGCGATCGGCCGCCATCCCGAGCGGCGGCGGCGAAGTCCAGTGAAGGAGAGCCCCCATGGGCAAGGTCCAGGCCACCACCGAGCGGGTCTACCAGGCGTCCCCGCAGCGGGTGTACGAGGCGCTCGCCGACTACGCCACCGTCCGGCCCCGCCTGCTGCCCGAGCAGTACAGCGAGTACGAGGTCCGTGCGGGCGGCACCGGCGCCGGCACCCAGGTGCACTGGCGGCTGCAGGCCACCGAGAAGCGGGTCCGGGACTGCCTGTTCACCGTCACCGAGCCGCGGCCGCAGACCCTGGTGGAGACGGACGCCAACTCCAGCATGGTGATCACCTGGACGGTCACCCCGGCCGGCGAGGGCGCCAAGGTCGTGGTCGACGCCTCCTGGCAGGGCGCCGGCGGTATCGGCGGCTTCTTCGAGCGGACCTTCGCCCCGAAGGGCCTCAACCGGATCCACGGCGGGCTGCTCGACCGGCTCTCCACCGAGGTCGAGTAACCGTACGACAATCCGTACACCCGTTCGGGCCGCCCGCGCCGTACGGGTGGTGCCCCGTCCCCGGGACGAGTGACGTCCGGGGCGTCGGCCTCTGCCCCAACCTAGGCTCGCGGCCGTGTATCTGACGATCCTTCATGCCGCGCAGCCGGTCGACGGCGGAGTGGCCCGGGTGGTGGTGGACCTCGTCCGCGGCCAGCGCGCGGCGGGCCACCGGGTGCTGCTGGCCTGTCCGCCCGGTGGCCGGCTCGGCGCGGAGGCCGCCGCGGCCGGCGCGGAGCTGCTGGACTGGCCGGCCGGGCGCGCGCCCGGACCGGCCACTGCGGGGGAGGTGCGGCGGCTGCGCCGGATCGTGCGCTCCGCCGAGCCGGACGTGCTGCACCTGCACAGCGCCAAGGCCGGGCTGGCCGGGCGGCTCGCGGTGCGCGGCGCCGTCCCCACCGTCTTCCAGCCGCACGCCTGGTCGTTCGCCGCCGTCGACGGGGCGATGGCCCGGGCCACCCGGCGCTGGGAGCGGCACGCCGCCCGGTGGGCCGACGCGCTGCTCTGCGTGAGCGAGCAGGAGCGGGCCGACGGCGCCGCCGCCGGGATCGCGGCCGCCTGGCAGGTGGTCCCGAACGGGGTGGACGTGGAGCACCACGCGGCCGCGGACGCCGCCGCCCGCCGGGCTGCCCGTGCCGCGCTCGGCCTGGCCGCCGCCGGCCTGGACCCGGACGCGCCGCTGGCGGTCTGCCTCGGCCGGCTGTGCCGCCAGAAGGGCCAGGACGTGCTGCTGGACGCCTGGCCGCGGGTGGCCGATGCGGTGCCCGGCGCCGGTCTGGCCCTGGTCGGCGGCGGCCCGGACGAGGCCGTGCTGGCCGAGCGGGTGCGCGCGCTGCCCGGACCGTGCCGGGTGCTGCTGGCCGGCGGCGTGTCCGATCCGCGGCCCTGGCTGGCCGCCGCGGACGTGGTGGTGCTGCCCTCCCGCTGGGAGGGCATGGCGCTGGCCCCGCTGGAGGCGATGGCCGCCGCCCGTCCGGTGCTGCTCACCGATGTGCCCGGCGCCCGCGAGAGTCTTCCGCCGGAGGATGCCGCCGCGTCCCCGGTGCCGCCGGAGGACGCCGTCGCGTTGGCCGAACGCCTGGCCGGGCAACTCGCCGATCCGGACCTCTGTGCGTATCGCGGCGCGCTCGCCCGGGCCCATGTCGTCCGCCGGCACGACGTGCGCCGAACGGTCGAGCAGGTCGAGGCGGTGTACCGCGGAGTGCTGCCCGTGCGTCCGCTCGGGCGGCCCGGTTTCCGTGTCCCCCAGGGATTCTGATCGTTTATCCGACTGTGGGAGCCCTCGCGGGCGCTGCCGGGTCCGCAGCCGCCGCCGGGTCGGGGGCGCCGCGTACGAGCCGTCCGACAGTCCGACGAATGAGCAGGTGGAATGACACGGCACGTCAACTCGCCGCAGTGACAACGGCGATCGCTGTTGTCTGATTTTGCCTGATTCGCACCTGTTCGGAGGGTCCACTTCGCCGCGCCCAGCGCCGGGCCGGTACGGGCCGGTCGGCCGCCCCCGCGACCGCGGGTACACCACAGGGGAGTTCGCGCACCGATGACCATTGACCACGAGAGCGTGCCGCGACCGGGCGGGCCGTTGTCGGCCCGGCAGCGGCTCGGCACCGAGCTACTCGACCGGCCCGCCGCCGGTACCCGGGTGCGCCCGGTACCGCAGGCCGGCCGCCACCGCCGGCCGATCCGCTCTCGGGTCGCCCTCCCGGCCGGACTGCTCGGCTGCGACGTCCTCGCACTCGCCGCCGCCGCGGCACTCACCGCCCCCGGCCCCCCGCGGCTGACCGCCGCCCTGCTCGCCCTGCTCCTCCCGCTCAACCTCGCCGGCGGCCTCTACCGCAGCCGGCTCACCGTGTCCGCCCTCGACGACCTCCCCGCCCTCGCCGGCCGCGCCGCCGTCTCCACCGCCTTCGCCGTCACCCTCGCCGCCTGCCTCGGCCCCGGCCGCTCCGTCCTCGGCCCCGCCCCGCTGCTCCGGCTGACCGCCCTGCTCGCCGCGTTCACCCTGCTCGCCTGCCTCGGCCGGGCCGCCGCCTACGCCCTGCTGCGCCGCGCCCGCCGCCGGCGCCCCAGCCCCACCCTGGTGCTCGGCGCGGGCCAGCTCGGCCAGCGGATCGCCGCCGCCCTCCTCGAACACCGCGAGTACGGGCTGCGCCCGGTCGGCTACCTCGACTCGCAGCCCGTCCTGCTCGCCCCGGACGCCCCGCTGCGCCTGCTCGGCGGCCACGGCGCCCTGGAGAGCCAGATCCGCCGCAAGCGGATCCACCACGTGATCGCCACCGAGGGCGCCGCCGACGACGCCGCCACCGCCGCCGCCCTGCGCACCGCAGCCCGGCTCGGCTGCCGGGTCTGGGTGGTGCCCCAGCTGCGCGAGTACGCCGCACTCGGCCGGCGCGGCACCGACCAGCTCTGGGGCTTCCCCTGCCTGCCACTGGAACGGCCCGCCGTGCGCCGCCCCGGCTGGGCCGTCAAGCGCGCCCTGGACATCGCCGCCGCCGGCCTCGGCCTGCTGCTGCTCTCCCCGGTACTCGCCGCCTGCGCCCTCGCCGTCCGCTTCGACACCGGCCCCGGCGTGCTCTTCCGCCAGCAGCGCACCGGCCTCGACGGGCAGGTCTTCACCGTGCTCAAGTTCCGCACCCTGCGCCCCAGCAACGAGCACGAGTCGGCCACCCGCTGGAACATCTCCCAGGACCACCGGATGGGCGCCGTCGGCCGGCTGCTGCGCCGCACCTCGCTGGACGAACTCCCGCAGCTGTGGAACGTGGTGCGCGGCGACATGAGCCTGGTCGGCCCCCGCCCCGAGCGCCCCTACTTCGTCATGCGCTTCGGCCAGGCCTACCCCGAGTACCAGGACCGGCACCGCGTCCCGGCCGGGCTCACCGGCCTCGCCCAGGTCAACGGCCTGCGCGGCGACACCTCCATCGAGGACCGGGCCCGCTTCGACAACCGCTACATCGAGAGCTGGAGCCTCTGGCAGGACGCCAAGATCCTGCTCCGCACAGCCGCCCTCATGCTCAACCCGGACGGGAGCTGAGCGATGGCCCTCGGTTACTCGCCCGCTCGCCTCCGGGCCCTCCTGACGTGGCGCCGACGGTCGTTGCTCCCTCGCGCTGTTTCGTCGCCCGCTCGCCTCCGGGCCCTCCTGACTCGGCGCCGACGGTCGTTGCTCCCTCGCTCCTTCGTCGCTCCCGCGCGCCTCTCTTTCGGCACCGGCGGGCCCTTCGGCTCGGGGCGGGTGTCGCCGGCACGCCAGGTGTGGCCCGCCGGTGACGCACGGCGGCCGCTGCTCCGCCGGCTGCCCGCCCGGCCGCGGCCCGCCGCCGCGGCCGCCGCCGCCACCGTGCTGCTGGTCTGCGTCCCCACCGGCGAGAAGGACGTCACCGCCGCCGTCCACATCACCCCGGCCGACCTCGCCTCGCTGCTGCTGGTCGCGCTGACCGCCGCCGACCTGCTGCGCGGCCGTGCCCGGCTGGACCGCACCGTCTGCCTGCTGTTCGGCGCGGTGGTCTGCGCGGCCGCCGCCGCCACCCTCGCCTCCGTCGACCCGCAGGCGAGCACCACCGGCTTCGTCCGGCTGGTGCAGATCTTCGTCCTGGTGCCGGCCGCGGTCGCCTGCGCGCTGCGCACCCGGGCCGACCGGCGGCTGGTGCTGGGCGCCTTCGTCGCGGCCGCGCTGGTCGAGGGCGCGGTCGGCGCCCAGCAGTACCTGACCCGCACCGGCGCCTCGTACGCCGGCCAACCCGTGCGCGCCGTCGGCACGTTCGGCGCCCTGGACATCATGGCGATGTCCACCGTGGTCAGCTTCGGCCTGCTGGCCGCGCTCGCCCTGGCGCTGGGCGAGCGCGGCCCCGGCGGCCGGCCGGCCCTGCGTCGGGCCCTGTACGCCGCGGCCGCGCTGCTCACCTTCCCGCTTGCGGTCTCCTTCAGCCGGGGCAGCTGGATCGCCTGCGCCGCGACCGTCGCCGTGCTGATGCTCCGGGCCGACGCCCGGCTCGCGCTGCGCTGCGCGGTGCTCGGCGCGGCCGCCGCGGTGGTGCTGGTCGGCGGCCTCGGCCTCGGGGCCTCCGGAGTGGCCGAACGGCTGGGCAGCATCGGCTCGGTGCAGGCCGCCCCCGACCAGTCCGTCAGCGACCGCTACGACCTGTGGGCCACCGCCGAACGGATCTGGCAGGACCACCCGGTGACCGGCGCCGGCCCGAAGGTCTTCCAGCAACTCCGCGACGGCCACGCCCCGTTGCGGCTCTCCTCGGGCAGCGACGCGGCCGACTCCACCATCGGCTTCCAGCGCGAACCGCTGCTCTCGCCGCACAACATGTACTTCCTGGTGCTCAGCGAGCAGGGCCTGCTGGGCATCACCGCCTACGCCGCGCTCTTCCTCGCCCTGCTCACCGGATGCCTGCGCCGGGCCCGCGGTGGCGCCCTCGCCGCCCTCGCCCTGCTGGTCTGGATCCTGGTCGACTTCCTCTACGCCGACATCGGCGGCACCACCACCGTGCTGACCTCGGTGGTGCTCGGCCTCGCCGCCCGGGCCGCACACCCGGGCCCGGCGGCCGCGGAGGCGGCATGAACGGCGACCGCCCGACCACGGCCGCCCGGCCGGCGCACCCCGCCGTCCCCGGGCCGCGGCACGCCGCCCGGCGCCGCCGCGGCGGCTTCGTCGCCCGTGCCTTCGGGGTCACCGCCGTGCTGAGCGCCGCCGGCTCCGGCCTGGGCCTGTTCCGCGACCTGCTGCTCGCCCGGTACTTCGGCGCCAACCAGGGCACCGACGCCTTCCTCGTCGCCTGGACGGTGCCGGAGACCGCCGCGCCGCTGCTCATCGAGGACGCGATGGCCTTCCTGATGGTCCCGGCGTTCAGCCTGGCCCTGGTGCTGCGCGAGGAGCGGCCCCACGGGCCGGACCCGGTACGGCAGTTGGTGCGCGCCACGCTGCCCTGGCTGCTGCTCGCGCTCTGCACCCTCACCCTCGCCGCCGCCGTCGGCGCCGGCCCGCTGGTCGGCCTGCTCGCCCCCGGCCTCGCCGACCCGGCGCTCGCCGTCACCTGTACGAGGATCACCGCGCTCACCGTGCTGCCGTTCGGCGTGGTCGGCTACCTCTGCTCGATGCTCCGCGCCCACCACCGGTTCACCGCCCCGGCGGGTATCTACGTGGCCTACAACCTGGGCATCCTCGCCGTGCTGCTCGGCGGGCACGCGCTGCTCGGGGTGCGGTCCGCCGCGCTCGGCGTCGCCCTCGGCAGCCTGCTGATGGCCGGACTGCTGCTGGTCGCCGTCCGCCGGCTGCGCTCCGCCCGCCGCCGCCGCCGCCGGCCGGAGCGGGCGCGGACGGCGGACGCCGGGCTGGTCCTGATCCCGCTGGCGATACTGCCGGTGGCCGTGTTCACCCTCACCCGGCAGGCCCAGGTGTTCGTCGAGCGCTACCTCGGCTCCGGCCTGCCGCCGGGCACCATCTCGCACCTCAACTACGCGGCCAAGGTCTCCCAACTCGCCATGACGGCGGGCATCCTGATCGTCACGGTGACCTTCCCGCTGGTCGCCAGGGCGCTCGCCGCCGGGGATCTGGCCGCCGCCCGGGACCGCGTCGAGAAGGACCTCGGCCAGGCCGCCGCGGTCGTGCTGCTGGGTACCGCCTTCCTGATGGCCTGCGCCCCGTCCGTGGTCGCGCTGCTCTTCCAGCGCGGCGCGTTCGGCCCGCACGACACCGCCGCCACCGCCGAGGTGATCCGGGTCTACAGCTTCGGCCTGCCGGCCCAGGCGCTGATCGGCGTGATGGTCCGGCCGTTCTTCTCGCTGCGGCCCGTCGTCCGCCGGGCCGCCGACCCGCGGCCGGCCGGTTCCCGGCTGCGGCCGCTGGACTGGTACCCGGTCGCCGCGATGGCCGTCGGCCTGCTGGTCACCGCCGGGGTCGGGCTGGCCGCCACCCCGCGGTACGGCGCGCTCGGGCTCGCCGCGGGCAACGCGGCGGGGATCATCGCAGCCGCCGTGCTGCTGCTGCGCGGCCTGCTGCTGCGGGGCATCGCGCTGCGGCTGCGGCGCGTCCTCGGCGGCCAGGCCCGGCTGCTGGCCGCCGCGGTGGGCGCTGCCGCGGCGGGCGCGGTGGCGGCCTCCGGACCGTCCGGGCCGCTGCCGGCCACCCTGCTCGGCGGACTCACCGTCGCACTCGTCTTCGCCGGGCTCGGCACGGTCCTCGGCGCTCCCGAGGTCCGTGACCCGGTGCGCGCCCTTCTCCGGGCCGCGGGCCCGGTCACCCAGGCTGCTGAGAGGAAGCCCCATGGACGCTGAACCGGCCCGCCACCCCACCCTGCCCGGCCAGGCCCACCCGGCCAGAACGGCGCCGTGGATCCTGATGTACCACTCGATCACCCACGAGGAGCAGGACCCGTACCTGCTCACCGTCAGCCCCGAGCGCTTCGCCGCGCAGATGGCCTGGCTGGCCCGCAGCGGCCGGCGCGGGGTCAGCGTCCGCGAACTGCTCCGCGCCCGCGCCGCCGGCACCGCCGCCCGGTTGGTCGGCCTCACCTTCGACGACGGCTACGCCGACTTCGCCCGCCACGCCGCCCCGGTGCTCCGCCGGTACGGCTTCACGGCGAGCGCGTACGTGGTGCCCGACCTGCTCGGCGGCCACAACGGCTGGGACCCGGACGGCCCGCGCAAGCCGCTGCTCACCGTCGACGAGGTGGTCGAACTCGCCGCCGCCGGCTGGGAGATCGGCTCGCACGGGCTCTCCCACAAGGCGCTGCCCGGGCTGGGCGCGGACGAGCTCGCCGACCAGGCCCGGGGCAGCCGCCGCGCCCTGGAGCAGCTGGTCGGCGGCCCGGTCACCGGCTTCTGCTACCCGTACGGGGCGGTCGACCGGCCCGCCGCGGAGGCCGTCCGCGACGCCGGCTACCAGTACGCCTGCGCCATCGAGCACGGCGAGCTCACCGGCCGGTTCGCGCTGCCCCGCTGCTACGTCGGCGACCGCGACGGGGCGGTGCGGCTGCTCGCCAAGCAGGGCCGGCACCACTGGCGGGACGCCGTGACCGGCCTGCGCGGCGGCAGCCCCGTGCCCGCCGCCCGGCAGGAGGCCGTCCGATGAAGGTCCTGCACGTGGTCACCGGCCTCGCCGCGGGCGGCGCCGAACGCCAACTCCACCTGCTGCTGCGCCACTTGCCGGACCGCCACCACTGCGAGGTGGCTGTCCTCACCAATCCGGGCACGGTCGCCGAGGCGCTGCGCGCGGACGGCTTCGCGGTGCACGAGCTGGACATGCGCGGCAACCGCGACCTCGCGGTGCTGCCCAGGCTGACCAGGCTGATCCGCACCCGCCGCTACCACGCGGTGCACACCCACCTCTACCGGGCCGGGCTGTACGGCCGGCTGGCCGCCCGGCTGGCCGGCGTGCGCACCGTGCTGGCGACCGAGCACTCGCTGCACCCCGGGATGATCGAGGGCCGGCCCGCCGGCCGCGGCGTCCGGGCGCTCTACCTGGCCGCCGAACGCCTCGGCCGCACCACCGTCGCGGTCTCCGGGCAGGTCGCCGACACCCTGCGCGACTGGGGGGTGCCCGAGCACCGCGTCCACCTGCTGCCCAACGGCATCGACGCCGCCGGGTACGCCGTGCCGGCCGCCCGCCGGACCGCGGTCCGTGCCGAACTCGGCCTGCCGGCCGGGGCGTTCACGGTCGGCGCGGTGGGGCGGCTGGTGCCCGGCAAGCGGTTCGCGGTGCTGGTCGAGGCGCTGGCCGCACTCGCGGCCCGGCCGGGCGGCCCGGAGACCCGGCTGCTGCTGGTGGGGGAGGGGCCGGAGCGCGCCGCCCTGGCGGCGCAGGCCGCGCGGGCCGGGGTGACCGCGGTGTTCACCGGCGAGCGCGACGACGTCCCCGAACTGCTCGCCGCCATGGACGTGTTGGCGGCGCCCTCGACCGAGGAGACCTTCGGGCTGACGGTGCTGGAGGGCCTCGCGGCGGGCCTGCCGGTGCTCCGCACCGCCTGCCCGGCGCTGGACGCGCTGGGCCCGGACGCCGCCCCCGGGGCCCGCCGGCTGCCGTCCACCGCCGAGGCGTACACCGAGGCGCTGGACGCCCTGCGTACCGCGCCGCCGCGCCGGCTCCCGCCGCCGCCCGCCGTCCACCACTACGACATCGCGCGGATCGCCGCCGAACTCGCCGACCTCTACGACCGGCTCGGCCCCGCCCGCACCGCGGCGCCCCGGCCGGCCGCCCTGTGGGCCTGAACGTGCGAAACCACCGACCGAGTCAAGGAGTTCCGATGTCCGAACCGCGCCGATCCGTCCGGGCCGCCGTCCGCCGCTGGTGGCCGGTGGCCGTCGCCGCCCCGCTGGGCGCCGCCGCCGGCGCCGGCTACGCCGCCGTCGCCCCCGTCTCCTACACCGCCAACTCCTATGTGGTGGTGGTCGCGCAGAACCCGGGGGAGGGGGCCACCGCGGTCAACTTCGCCCAGGCGTACGGCCGGCTCGCGGGGCAGCCGCAGGTGCTGGTCGCGGCCGCAGCGAAGACCGGCCGGACGGTCTCCGCGCTGGCGGACAGCGTCCGCGGCACCACCTCGCCGGACGCCCCGATGATCGAGATCGCCGGCACCGGCCCGGCCGCCGGCGACGCGGTGCGGGCCGCCGACGCGGTGGCCACCTCGCTGATCGCCTTCGCCAACACCAGCAGCCAGGACACCGGCGTCAAGCTCGTCCCGCTGGCCCGGGCCGCCTCGCCGGACGGGCCCTCCTCGCCCTCCGCCGCGCTGGACACCGCGGTGGGCGCCGCGGCCGGCGTCCTGGTCGGCGCGCTCGCGATGGCGGCCCGACGCCGCCCCGCGGAGCCGGGCACCGGGGCCGGGGAGCGCAGGGACACGGCGCCGGTGCCCGGGCAGTCACCGGAACGGCAAGCCGCCGGAGCCGTCCGATGACCACCGACACCCCCGCCCCGGCCCGCCCGGAGGCACCGGCCGAGGTCTGGACGGCCGAGGTGGACCGCGGTGACGACGCCCTCGACCGGATCGCCGCCGAGTGGGACGCGCTCGCCCTCCGCTGCCGCACCGCCACGCCCTTCCAGGACGGCGCCTGGCTGCGCTCCTGGTGGCGCCGGTACGGCCGGCCCGGCGCGCTGGTGCTGGTGCTCGTCCGCCGGAACGGCCGGCTGGTGGCCGCCGCCGCGCTGCGCCGCCGCGGGGCACTGGGCGGTCTGACCAACCTCGGCGGCGGCCTCGTCGACTTCACCGATGTGCTGCTCGACGACGACTGCGACGAGCGGGCCGCCGCCGAACTGGCCGCCGCCCTGCCGCTGCGCCGCCCCTGGCACAGCCTGGAACTGCGCGAGGTGCACCCGGAGGCGGCGGTGCAGCGGGTGCTCGCCCACCACGGAGGCACCGTCCGGCACTTCCGGGACTCGCTCTGCCAGCACCTGCCCGCGCTGCCGGTCGAGGAGCTGGTGAAGCGGCTGTCCGGCAGGACCGCCCAGCGCAGCCGGGTCAAGCTGCGGAGGATCGCCGCGTCCGGGGTGGAGGTGGACACCGCCCCGCCGGAGGAGGTCCCGCAGGCGGTGGCCGAGCTGCTGCGGCTGCACTTCCTGCAGTGGCGGGAGCGCGGGGTCACCGCCGAGCACCGGACGGCGCGGTTCGCGGCGCACCTGACCGAGTCGACCGCGTCGATGGCCGCCCGCGGCCGGGCCGCCGTGCACCGCTTCCGGCTGGACGGCGAGCTGGTCGCGGTGAGTCTGGTGGTGATGTGCCCGTCCTTCGGCGGCCTCTACCTGTACGGCGCCCATCCGCGGCTGCGCGAGCGCCTGGACATCGCCGGGATGGTGTTCGGCGCGGCCCTGGACGAGGTCCGGGCGGCGGGCATCCCGGTGCTCAGCCTGCTGCGCGGCCGGGAGCCGTACAAACAGCACTGGCGCCCGGACGGGCTGCGCAACGAGTGGCTGGTGGTCGGCCCGGCGGGCCCGGGGCCCGCGGCTGCCGTCCTCGCGCTGCGGGTGCTGGCCCGGCAGACGGCGGTGGACGTGCTGAACGCGCGGCTGCCGCGGCTGAAGGAGGCGCTAGCGGCCCGCGGGCGTGCGTGAGGCCACCCCGCCCGGCGCGCCCTTGGAGCCCGACATCAGCTGCCGGAAGACGGCGGCCGAGCGCCGGTTGCGGTCGCAGCCCCACAAGCCGTGCGGGCAGTAGTCGGTGACGGTCTGGTAGGCGGTGTCGTGGGTGCGCATCCACTCGACCATGCGCCGCACGTACTCGGGGTTGTCGCCGTTGCGGAACAGCCCCCACTCCGGGTACGAGACCGGCTTGCCGCGCCGGGCGGCGAACTCGACCTGGTCCTGCAGCCCGTAGGGCTCGGTGACCATCTCCTGGAAGCTCGCCCCGGCGGGCATGTCATAGGCGTCCATGCCGATGATGTCGACCACGTCGTCGCCGGGGTAGCAGCGCGTCCACGGGATCGCGTCGAGCCCGCGGGTGGGGGTGAAGTCGAACCGGAAGTGCTGGCCCGGCACCGAGCGCATCACGGTGACGATCCGGCGCCAGTACGCCTTCCACGCCGCCGGGTCGGGCCGGCAGCGGGAGCTGTAGGTGGTGCCGTTCATCTCCCAGCCGAGGGTGAGGACGGTGTCGCCGCCGCCGAACGCGACCAGTTTCCGGGCGAGTTTGAGGAAGTGCTGGTCGAACTCGCCCTTGTTGCCGCGGCCGAGCAGCTCGGCCACCTGCCCGTCGCTCAGGTTGCCCTCGTTGGGCACCAGCATCGGCACGCCGAGCACCAGGGTGCGGGCCGGGTCGCGCAGCCGCCACTGCGACCAGAGGCCCAGCACCTGGTTCTCGCCCTCGACGTCGGCCCAGCCGTTGCCCGCCAGGTAGGTGTGGCCGACCTGCAGGTCGGCGCCGCGCAGCCAGGCGGAGAGCTTGTCGATCTGCGGGATGTAGGTGTCCCAGGAGCCGACGAAGGCGCCGAAGGGCACCTCGTGCGGCGGCCGCAGCACCGCGGGCCTGGGCGCGGCGCCGTGCCGCCCGTCCGCCGCGTCGTCCGCGGAGAAGACGTCGTGCCGCCCGGTCTGGCTGAGCGGTGTGTCGGAGGGCACGCTCGCGGTGGTCACCAGCAGGAGCGCGGCGGCGGCCAGCGCGAGTCGGCCGAATCGCATGGGCACTCCGGGAACGGGGCGGGGGCAGGTGCTGCTGTTCCGACAGTAGGCCCACAGGCCGTCAGAAATTTCCCATATCACCCGAAAGTGGCGGTTTCGTACGCGCGAGCGGCCCGACGCCGGCCGCGGGCCACACTCAGTGATCATCTCGGTGCGCCCTGTACCACCTGTGTAACAGTGGCAGGCCCGTCCCCGTGCGCTCCGCCGGCCCGGCGGAGCGCACGCCGCGGCCCTCCGCCGCAGCTCCGGCGGGCCCGCGGGGCCCCGCCGTGGCGCGGCGCACAGCCGTGGGGCGCCCCGAATTCCGGCTGACGTACACGCGTGCGGCAGGTACGCTCCGCCCGTGTCCTGGAAGCCGCTGCGAAGCCTGACCCGCCGATCCGTGCTGCCCGTGCTCGCCGCCGCGCTCGTGCTCGGCGCGGGCGCCGCCGCGCACGCCAACCGCCCGGTGCCGTTCGGCGACCGCGTGGCGGAGCCCGGCGTCGCCGACGCCAGCCCGGTGGGCGCGCAGGTCCTGGACGCGGGCGGGCTGGAGCTGCGGGTCGGCCCGGGCCTGGAGGCGTACGACCGCGCCGGCGGCCAGCACCTGTGGTCGTACCGCCGCGAGGACGCCACCGCGCTGCACCTCGCGATGGCCGGTGACAACGCGGTCGTGGTCTGGGACGACGGCCTGATCACCTCGGTGCGCCCGAGCGACCACCAGGTGCGCTGGCACCGGGCCGTCCCGGGCCTGGCCGACTGGCTGCGCGCGGACGGCGAGCCCGGCGCCGCCGACCGCACCGAGGAGCAGAAGCAGGCCACCGCCGTCCGCCGCGCCGCCGCGGCGCTGCAGCCCGCGCTGGAGGACGAGCCCTGGGTGGCCGTCGTCACCCCCTCGCTGACCATGGGCTTCCGCGACCGCGACGGCGACCTGCGGTTCAACTCCCGCCCGCCGCAGAGCTGCTCCTACGACCCGCTGCGCGCGGTGCACACCGACAACGCGGTCCTGGTGCCGCGGACCTGCGCCACCGGCCAGGGCACCGGCAAGCCGCTGCCCGGCGGCATCAACGGCTTCCGGCTCACCGGCCGCGGCTGGCAGCTCAACGCCGGGCCTGAGGTGGTGCTCAAGCGCCTGGACGGGCACCGGGTGACGATCGAGGACGGTCCGATCCTCGGCACCAAGGTCTTCGACACCCGGCGCGGCGCCCCGGAGACGGTCTGTGCCAGCCCCGAGCTGCCGTTCGCGGCGGTCGCCCCGCAGGAGGGCTGTCCGGCGGACTGACCGGCGGAGCGGCCGGGTGCGCCCGGCACTCCACGGGGGAATCTCCGGGCGCCCGGTAGACTGGGCCGTATGGCTGTGTTCCCCGGGCAATAGGCGCCGGTCGGCGAGCTTTCCAAGGCCCGCCGCCGCCCCGCCCTTCCGCCTGCATTCCGCCCGGCCGCCGGGCCCCGCCCCCGTCCCTGGAGAGACCCAGCCATGATTTCCGCGAACGCCCTGGAGCTGCGCGCCGGCGCCCGCGTCCTCATCGAGTCCGCCTCCTTCCGCATCGCCCCCGGTGACCGGATCGGCCTGGTCGGCCGCAACGGCGCGGGCAAGACCACCATGACCAAGGTGCTGGCCGGCGAGGGCATCCCGGCCGGCGGCACGGTGACCCGCACCGGCGAGGTCGGCTACCTCCCGCAGGACCCGCGCACCGGCGACCTCGACGTGCTCGCCAAGGACCGCATCCTGTCCGCCCGCGGCCTCGACACCGTGCTGCGCAAGATGAGCGAGAACGAGGACCGGATGGCCAACGGCCAGGGCGCCACCCGCGAGCGGGCGATGAAGAAGTACGCCAACCTGGAGACCGAGTTCCTCACCAAGGGCGGCTACGCGGCGGAGGCCGAGGCGGCGACCATCGCGGCCGCGCTGGGCCTGCCGGACCGCATCCTCAACCAGCCGCTGCACACCCTCTCCGGCGGTCAGCGCCGCCGTGTCGAGCTGGCCCGGATCCTCTTCTCGGACGCCGACATCCTGCTGCTCGACGAGCCGACCAACCACCTCGACGCCGACTCGATCGCCTGGCTGCGGGACTTCCTGAAGACTTACAAGGGCGGCTTCATCGTCATCTCGCACGACGTCGACCTGGTCGAGACGGTCGTCAACAAGGTCTTCTACCTGGACGCCAACCGCGCCGCCATCGACATCTACAACATGGGCTGGCGGCAGTACCAGCAGCAGCGCGAGGACGACGAGAAGCGCCGCAAGCGCGAGCGCGCCAACGCCGAGAAGAAGGCCGCCACGCTCAACGCGCAGGCCGACAAGATGCGGGCCAAGGCGACCAAGACGGTGGCCGCGCAGAACATGGCCCGCCGGGCCGAGAAGCTGCTCTCCGGCCTGGAGCAGGCACGGGTCTCCGACAAGGTCGCCAAGCTGCGCTTCCCGGACCCGGCCCCCTGCGGCAAGACCCCGCTGACCGCCTCCGGCCTGTCGAAGTCGTACGGCTCGCTGGAGATCTTCACCGACGTCGACCTGGCCATCGACCGCGGCTCGAAGGTCGTCGTGCTGGGTCTCAACGGCGCCGGCAAGACCACCCTGCTGCGGATGCTCGCCGGGGTGGAGAAGCCGGACACCGGCGAGGTGATCCCCGGGCACGGGCTGAAGATCGGCTACTACGCGCAGGAGCACGAGACCCTCGACCCGGACCGCACGGTGCTGGAGAACATGCGTTCCTCCGCGCCCGACACCGACCTGGTGCAGATCCGCAAGATCCTCGGCTCGTTCCTGTTCTCCGGCGACGACGTCGACAAGCCGGCCGGCGTGCTCTCCGGCGGTGAGAAGACCCGGTTGGCCCTGGCGACCCTGGTGGTCTCCAGCGCCAACGTGCTGCTGCTCGACGAGCCGACCAACAACCTGGACCCGGCCAGCCGCGAGGAGATCCTCGGCGCGCTGCGCTCCTTCACCGGCGCCGTCGTGCTCGTCACCCACGACGAGGGCGCGGTCGACGCGCTGCAGCCGGAGCGGATCATCCTGCTGCCGGACGGCGTCGAGGACCTCTGGAGCCCCGCGTACGCGGACCTCGTGTCGCTGGCCTGAGTGCCGAGTAGACGCCGGCTCAGCTGTTCTCCGTAGAAATCCCGGTCTCCGCGGGGGCGCGGGAATGGGGGTTCCGGTGACGGTGTTGACGACGGCCCCGCCGCGATTTCGCGGCGGGGCCGTCGCGTTCTGATCAGCCCGTTCGTGCCCGGCGCCGGATCGCGGCGGGGGCGCGTGCACCCAGGGTGAGCGCCCTTGTGCACTGCGGGTACCACCGGCAGACTCCGCTTTCCCGGGACAGACCTTGTCGAATGGGTGGCCAGGAGACTGGCTATGGGTGATCATGGGAATCTGACCGAGCACAGCTACGAGGAGGCACGGGTGGCCGAGACTCTGAAAAAGGGCAGCCGGGTGACAGGTGCCGCGCGTGAGAAGCTCGCGGCCGATCTCAAGAAGAAGTACGACTCCGGGGCGAGCATTCGCGCGCTGGCGGAGGAGACGGGTCGCTCCTACGGCTTCGTGCACCGCATGCTCAGCGAGTCCGGGGTCAATCTCCGGGGCCGCGGCGGTGCGACGCGCGGCAAGAGCAAGGCGACTGCTGCGGCGGGTTCCTGACGGTTCATCAGACACGACGATTCTGTGCCGGGCGGACGGGGAACGTCCCCGGTCCGGCAGTGGACGAGCGGCGGTCCGGCGGTGGAGCAGCCGAGTCGGACCGACTGTCGCGCGGTGGTCGGCGGCGCCCGAGGCGCGGTCGGCACGTGCGGACGGAACGGCGGCCGGGTCTCCCGGACCGCCGTTCGTCGTTTCCGGCGCGGCCCTGTTCGGCCGTCCCCGGTTTTGTTACTCTCCAGTAGCCCCAACAGTCCCTCCTGGAGGTAACCCCCATGACCGCTCCCGCCACCGGTGCCGACCCCCAGGACTGGGCGCAGGTCGGCGTCCGGCTCGACGTCGAGGGCGAGCTGGCGCTGGTCACGCTCTGCAACCCCGCGCGCCGCAACGCGCAGAGCCCGGCGATGTGGCGCGCGCTCGCCGCGGTCGGCCGCACCCTGCCCGCCACCGTCCGGGTGGTGGTGCTCCGCGCCGAGGGCGTCTCCTTCTCGGCCGGCCTGGACCGCCAGATGTTCACCCCGGAGGGCATCCCCGGTGAGCACTCCTTCCTGAAGCTCGCCGCCGCCACGGACGAGGAGACCGGGGCCGCGATCGCCGAGTACCAGGAGGGCTTCACCTGGTGGCGCCGCCCCGACGTGGTCACCATCGCCGCCGTCCAGGGCCACGCGGTCGGCGCCGGCTTCCAGCTGGCGCTCGGCTGCGACCTGCGGGTGGTCGCCGACGACGTCCAGTTCTCCATGAAGGAGACCTCGCTGGGCCTCGTCCCGGACCTCGGCGGCACCAAGCCGCTCACCGACCTGGTCGGCTACGGCCGGGCGCTGGAGATCTGCGCCACCGGCCGCTGGGTCGGTGCCGAGGAGTCCGTCGCCATCGGCCTGGCCAACCTGGCCGTCCCGGCGGACGAGCTGGAGGGCGCCGCCCGCGACCTCGCGAGCGCGCTGCTCGCCGCGCCGCGCAACGCGGTCATCGAGACCAAGGCCCTGCTGCAGGGGGCCGGCGGCCGCTCGTACGACGAGCAGCGCGCCGCCGAGCGGGCCGCCCAGCACCGCCGGATGCGCGACCTCGCCGGCATCGGCGACTGACCGACGCGTGCCCCAAGGGCCCGGACCGCCGAGAGGCGGTCCGGGCCCTCGGCGTTTGCGGCCCGCGGGCCGTCCGGTGCCGTCCCGTGCCGTCCTCGACGCGCGGCCCGTGCGGCGAAATGTCAGAGTTGGGCTGATTTGCGATATAGCTGGAGACGACACAGGAGACCCCGCCATGCCGCAGACACCCACCCCCGCCGACCTGCAGAAGGGCCACGCCTCGTCCGACGAGGCCACCCTCGCCTCGGAGCGCGGCCGCACCGCGCTCGCCGTCGGCGTGATCGAGAAGATCGCCGGGATGGCCGCCCGGGAGATCTCCGGCATCCACGCCCTCGGCTCGGGCTTCACCCGGAGCTTCGGCGCCGTCCGCGACCGCGTCCCCGGCTCGAAGTCCGGTGCCGGCCGCGGCGTCAAGGCCGAGGTCGGCGAGAAGCAGACCGCCATCGACATCGCCCTGGTCGTCGAGTACGGGGTGGTCATCCCCGCGCTCGCCGCCGAGGTCCGGGCCAACGTCATCGACGCGGTCGAGCGGATGACCGGCCTGGAGGTCGTCGAGGTCAACATCTCCGTCAACGACGTGCACCTGCCGGACGAGCCGGACGAGGAGGAGCCGGCCGGCCGCGTCCAGTAGCGCAGCACCGCAGCACCACCTGCCGCCGTACACGAGGAGGAGCGGATGAACCTGGCCCTGGTCGGCCTGGTGGCCGGCATGGCCCTGGGCTTCGCCGGGTACTTCGGCGGTTTCGCCGCCTTCCTGCTGGTCGCCGTCCTCGGGGCGGTCGGCTTCGTCGTCGGGCGGCTGCTGGAGGGCGACATCGACCTCGGCGACCTCGGCGACCTGATCCGCGGCCGGGAGCGCCGGCGGTGACGGCCGCCGCGGCCGTTCCCGCAGCCCGCCGCGGCCGACTGAAGATCGCCGACCGGGTCTACGCCCGGCTGGCCGAACAGGCCGTCCGGCAGGCCCTCGCCGATGTCTGGGCCGCCCGGACGGCCCGCGGCAAACCGCCGCGGGCCACCGTGCTGGTGGTCCGCGGCACCGCCCGGGTCACCCTCCACCTCGACCTGCCCTACCCGGCCGACCTCGCCGGGCTCTCCCACCTCTGCCGGGACGCCGCCGCCGGCCATGTCGCCGAACTCACGGGCACGCCGGTGTCGGAGGTCGCCCTGCTGGTCGAGCGCCTCGTCCCGGAGCCGGCCCGGTGAGCGTGCCGCCGCCCCCGCCGGGCCCCGACCCGGACGGCGCCGAGACGGCCGGCGGCGAGCCGGGCGAACCCGCCGCCGCGAGCCCCGAGCAGCTCCTCGAATCCGGCGTCGTCATGCCCGAACGGATCGGCCTGGAGGCGGAGTTGGCACACGCCGGGGCGGTGCCCGGCGAGGCGGGGCCCGAGGAGTGGCCGCCGACCGTGCCGTACGGCCGCCCGCACCGGCCGCGGTCACCGCGCACCGCCGTCACCGCCGTGGTGGTGACCTGCCTGCTGGTCGCGGGCGGTGCGGCGCTGTACGACGCGATCGCCGTCCGCGCCGGACACGCCGCCCGGCAGTGGCGGGCCGACCTCACCAGGGAACTGGCGACCCGTCACCTCGACGACCCATGGGTGCTCGGCATCGCGGGCGGCGCCGCCGCGCTCGGGCTGCTGCTCTGCTGGCTGGCCTTCGCCCCGGGCCTGCGCCACTGGCTCCCGCTGCTCCGGCCGGGTGCGGCGATCGACCGTGCCGGGGTGGCCACGCTGGTCTCGGCCCGGGCCGCGCGGATCGACGGCGTCGAGCGGTGCACCGTGAAGGCGGGCCGCCGACGGGCCGTCGCCACCGTCAGTGGCAGCGCCGAACCCATCGTGGTGGAACAGGAGTTGCGCGAGGAGCTGGCCAAGGTGCCGCTGCTCGGCCCGTACCGGCTCGACCTGCGGATCCAGCCCTTCCGCCCGTCGCGGCCGGAGGACCGGCGGCACGGCCACCGCCGGCTCGCGCAGGAGGCCCCCCGATGACCATGTCCGCGGTGAACCGCACGATCCTCGCGGTGACCGGACTCGCCCTGCTGATCGGCGGGTTGCTGGTGCTGGCCGGCGGCCTCGACCTGTACGGCAGGCTGAACGCGGCGATGCCGGACGGCTGGCCGCTCACCTCGCCGCACCAGCCGGTGCTCAGCGCCGCCACCCGCCACCACTGGTCCGGACAGGACTGGTGGTGGCCGGTGGCCATCGGCGTCCCGGCCCTGGTGGTGACCGGCGCGCTCGCCTGGCTGTACGCGCAGCTGCACCGAGCCGGCCCCAGCACCGTCACGGTGCCCGTCCCAGGCGGCGACGGCGTGGCACTGCGGATGCGCAAACGCGCCCTGGAGGACGCGGTGGAGACCGAGGTGATCGACCTGCCCGAGGTCGACAAGGTCACCGTCAAGGTGACCGGCGCCTCGCACCGGCTGCTGATGCGCTCCACCGTCCGGACGGTGCCGGGCTCGGACACCGCCCGGGTGGTGCGCGCGCTCGACGCCGGACCGCTGGAGAACGCCCGGACGAGCCTCGGCCTCGCCGAACTGCCCTGCCGGATCCGGCTCAAGGTGTCGGCCCGGCGCCCGGGCGCCGGGCCCAAGCCGCCCCGCGTGGTGTGAGCCCGCGCGGCGTCGGCGACTCCGGACGTGCCGTCAGAGACCGCGCAGGGCGCCGCCGTCCACCGGCACCATCACGCCGGTGAGGTAGGAGGCCGCGGGGGAGAGCAGGAAGGCCGCGACCTTGCCGAACTCCTCCGGAGTGCCGTAGCGGCCGAGCGGGATCGCCGCGCTCGCCCGCGCCCGGGCCGCCGCCGGGTCGCCGCTCAGCTCGTCCAGCTCGCGGACCCGGTCGGTGTCGATCCGGGCCGGCATCAGGCCGACCACGCGGATCCCGCGCGGGCCGAGCTCGTCCGCCAGCGACTTCGCGGCCATCGCCAGGCCGGGCCGCAGGCCGTTCGAGATGCCGAGGCCGGCGATCGGCTCGCGGACCGAGCCGGACAGCACGAAGCCGATCACGCCGCCCTCCGCCAGCTCCGCCGCGGCCGTCCGCGCGATCCGCAGCGCACCGAGGAAGACCGACTCGAAGGCGCCGCGCCAGGCCTCGTCCTCGGCCCGGAGCACCGGACCGGCGGTGGGCCCGCCGACGCTGATCAGCACGCCCTCGAAGCGGCCGAACCGCTCGCGGGCGGCCTCAACCAGGAGCCCCGCGGCGGCCGGGTCGCCGTTGTCGGCGACCACGCCGTGCGCGTGCTCCGGCCCGCCGAGTTCCTCGACCGCCGCGGCCACCGACTCCTCGTGCCGGCCGCTGACCACCACCCGGGCGCCGTCGGCGACCAGCTCGCGCGCGGAGGCCAGCCCCAGGCCGCGGGTCGCGCCGGTCAGTACGTACACCTTCTGCTGAAGTCCGAGATCCATGCGCCCATCCTCCCCGGTCGGGTCCGGATCGTGCGGACCGGGTCTCACCCCGTGGTGCCGGGTTGACGCGCGGGCGGGACTTAGGGAAACCTAACCTCGCTTTCACCCTCCCCCGCCCCCCACGGAGCACCACCATGACCGAGTCCGACGACATCGCCCCGCTCTCCGGGACGGTCGCCCGCTGTCTGCTGGTCTCCGTCGCACTCTGCCTGCTGTGGGCCGGCAGCGCCTGGACGGCGGGCCACGTGCAGGCCGACGCCTCACTGCACACCGCGGCGCTCTTCGGACACCTGGTCTCGCTGGTGGTCGGCTTCGGCGCCGTCCTGGCCGTGGACTACCTCGGTGTGCTGTGGCTGCTCGGCCGCCGCACGCTCGCCCAGGTCGTCGAGTCCACCGCGCCGCTGCACGTGCCGGTCTGGGCCGGCCTCGCGGGCCTCACCCTCAGCGGCATCCTGCTGGAGCCGCATCTCGACTCCCGGCTCACCCAGGTCAAGCTGCTGCTCGTCCTGATGATCGCGCTGAACGGCGTGCACGCCACCGCCCTGGCCCGACGCCTGGAGGCCGGCGGCGCCGGCCGGCCGAAGCGGCGGCTGCTGCTGCGCGGCGCCCTCTCGGCCCTGGTCTCCCAGCTCGGCTGGTGGGGTGCCCTCGCGATCGGCTTCTGGAACACCCAGCACTGAGCCGGCCCGGCCGCCGGCTACGCGTCCGCGAGCTCCGCGGCCGGCGCGGCGGCGGCCAGCTCGGCCGCCCGCTCCTTGGCCTCGCGGCGGGCCAGCACCACCAGGCCGACCGGCACCAGCGCGGCGAACAGCCACCACTGCACGGCGTAGGCCATGTGCGGGCCGATGTCCGAGTGGTTGGGCTCGCCGAGCAGCACGGGGGAGTCGCCGACGGCCGGGGTGGCGGAGGCCAGCTCCAGGTAGCCGCCGAGCACGGTGGCGCCGGTGACCTTCGCCTGCTGTGCGCTGTTGATCAGCTTGAACTGCCGGTCCGGCAGGCCGCCGCGGTCCCGGATGCCGCTGCTGGCCGTGGTCTCGTCGGCGCGCAGCCGGCCGGTCACGGTGACCTGCCCGCCGGCCGGCGCCGGCACCGCCGGGTAGCTGGTGGCATCGGTGCCGGAGTCCACCCAGCCCCGGTTGACCAGCACCGAGCCGCGGCCGTCGGCCAGCCGCAGCGGCGTCACCACGAAGTACCCGATGCTGCTGCCGTCCGGCTCGGTGCGGCCGCGGACGACGAACTCGTGCGCGGCGTCGTACGTACCGGTGGCCGTCACCGTGCGCCAGGTCAGGTCGCCCGGCACGGCGTACCCGGGGGAGGACAGCGAGTCGAACGCGACCGGCGCCGCCTTCAGGCTGCGCGCGATCAGGTCGTTGCGGGCGACCCGAGCCTCGTGCCGGTGCAGCTGCCAGAACCCCAGCCGGACCATGACGGGGATCAGCAGCAGCACGGTCAGCGTGATGACCGCCCAGCGCCGGGACAGCAGAAATCGGTACACACCCGGCACGCTACGCCCTACTGATCCGCGGACCGGACACCGGGGTGGGGTGCGACCTCCCGCAGCAGCTGGAGGAAGGCGTCCTCGCCGACCACCGGGGTGCCGTGCTCGCGGGCCTTGCGGGCCTTGCCGCTCCAACTGCCCGGCTCGTTGGTGACGAGCAGGCTGGTGAGCCGGCTCACCGAGGTCGCGATGTGCAGGCCGGCCTCGATCGCGCGGTCCTCCAGCACCTCCCGCTCGGTGGCGGTGTCGCCGGTGATCGCCACCCGCATGCCCTGGACCAGCGGGGAGCCGTCCAGCCAGCGGCCCGGGTTCGGGTAGGGGCAGGCCGGCCGCTTGCGGCTCGGGCGGTAGGAGGACGACCAGGAGGGGCCGCGGGACGGCGCGGGGGAGTCCTCGCCGAGGTCGGTGACGGCCACGCAGGTGGTCAGCGGCAGCGGCACCCCGAACTCCCGGGCCAGCTGCAGGCTGGGCCGGAACGCCTCGGCGAGCACCCGGGCGTCGTCCAGCGCGTTGTGCGCCTGCTGCTGCCGCACCCCGAAGTGCGCGGCCAGTGAGGCCAGCTTGCCGTTGGGCAGCGGCAGGCCAAGATCGCGGGAGAGCACCATGGTGCACAGCCGCTGCTCGACCGGGGCGCGCAGCCCGGCGCGGGCGAACTCCCGGGCGATCATGTTCCAGTCGAACAGCGCGTTGTGCGCGACCATGACCCGGCCGCGCAGCCGGTCCGCCAGCTCCCCGGCGATCTCGGGGAAGGTCGGGGCGTCGGCCAGCATCTCGGCGGTCAGCCCGTGGATCCACACCGGCCCGGGGTCGCGGCCCGGGTTGACCAGGGTGTACCAGTGCGCCGTCACCTCGCCCTGCGCGTCCAGCTGGTACACGCCCGCGGAGACGACCCGGTCGGCACGGCCGAGCCCGGTGGTCTCGACGTCGACGACGGCGAAGCCGGTGCCGGCCTCGGCGGCGGGGCGTGGCGCCGGGAGGGGTGCGAGGGCGGCCAGGCCGTCCCGCGGGGACTCGATCGCATGCATGGTGCACCACTCTAAGGCCGACCGGTGTCGGGGCCGGGCCGATCGGCGGCGGGCGGTGGCCCCGACCGGGCCGGAATAGAGTGGTCGTCGGAGCGGTCGTACATCCTCGCGACCCTCCCCGGGTCGTCAGCACCCCGACGAACCACCCCCGCACCCCGTAAGGAAGCCCCATGCGCGCCACCGTGATCCACGGCCCCAACGACATCCGGATCGAGGAGGTGCCCGACCCGGTGGTCCGGCGGCCGACCGACGCCGTGGTGCGGGTGGTCAACGCCTGCATCTGCGGCAGCGACCTGTGGGCGTACCGGGGCGTGGCGTCCCGGGTCGCCGGGCAGCGGATCGGCCACGAGTTCCTCGGCATCGTCGAGGAGGTCGGCTCCGAGGTGACCGGTTTCACCCGCGGTGACTTCGTGGTGGCCCCCTTCGTCTGGTCCGACGGCACCTGCGACTTCTGCCGCGAGGGCCTGCACACCTCCTGCCCGGAGGGCGGCTTCTGGGGCGAGGTCGGCTCCGACGGCGGCCAGGGCGAGGCCGTCCGCGTGCCGTTCGCCGACGGCACCCTGGTCAAGCTGCCGAAGGAGGCGGCCGGCGAGGAGAAGCTGCTGCCCGGCCTGCTCGCCCTCTCGGACGTGATGAGCACCGGCCACCACGCTGCGGTCGCCGCCCGGGTGCGGCCCGGCGCCACGGTGGCCGTGGTCGGCGACGGCGCGGTCGGCCTGTGCGGCGTGCTCGCCGCCCAGCGGCTCGGCGCCGGCCGGATCATCGCGCTGGGCCGGCACGAGCAGCGCACCGCGATCGCCCGCAGCTTCGGTGCCACCGACGTGGTCGCCGAGCGCGGCGAGGCCGCGATCGAGGCGGTCAAGGAGCTGACCGGCGGTCAGGGCGCGCACGCCGTCCTGGAGGCCGTCGGCACCGAGGAGTCGATGCGCACCGCGATCTCGATCGCCCGGGACGGCGGCGCGGTCGGCTACGTCGGCGTGCCGCACGGCGGCAGCGCCGGCGTGGACATCGCGCAGATGTTCGGCCGGAACGTGGCGCTGGCCGGCGGTGTCGCCCCCGCCCGTGCCTACATCCCCGAGCTGCTGCCGGACGTGCTGTCGGGCGCGATCGACCCGGGCCTGGTCTTCGACCGCACCGTCGACCTGGACGGCGTGCCGGACGGCTACCGCGCCATGCACGACCGCGAGGCGCTGAAGGTCCGGATCTCCTTCTGACGCTCCCTCACCACGCCTGAACCACCGGGGCGGTGCCGCGCACGCGGCGCCGCCCCGGTGTTCGCGCTGACGATTTTCGGCCAGATCGGGGACGGCCCGCGGCCGATCGTGCGCGGACGCTGTCGCGCGCGGTGCGGTGGATCTAGCATGCAGCCGCACCGTGCCTGTGATGCCCCTCACGCCCCAGTGATCCACCCGCGCACCCCGCCGACGTCAGGAGACACCGCGTGGACACTCCACCGGCCGCCGAGGCCGCCGCCGTAGACGTGCAACGGATCGAGGAGAGCGAGGAGTTCCGCGGACTGCGGTCCGCCTTCCGGAGCTTCGCCTTCCCGGTCACCATCGGCTTCATCATCTGGTACCTGCTGTACGTGCTGCTGTCGAGCTACGCACCGGCGTTCATGGCCGCCAAGGTGGTCGGCCACGTCAACACCGCGCTGGTGCTCGGCCTGCTGCAGTTCGCCTCCACCTTCGCCATCGCCGCCTGGTACGCCCGCTACGCGGACCGGCGGCTCGACCCGCCCGCCGGGGCGATCCGCGAGAGCCACTCCGCCGCCGCCGTCCACGCCCCCCGGGAGGCCGCCGAATGATCCAGCTGGCCAGCGCCGCGAGCGACCACCGCGGCCTCACCATGACCCTGTTCGGCCTCTTCGTGGCCGCCACCCTCGGCATCACGATCTGGGCCGGCCGGCAGACCAAGGACGCCGCCGACTTCTACGCCGGCGGCCGCGGCTTCACCGGCTTCCAGAACGGCCTCGCCATCTCCGGCGACTACATGTCGGCGGCCTCGTTCCTCGGCATCGCCGGCGCCATCGCGCTCTTCGGCTACGACGGCTTCCTCTACTCCATCGGCTTCCTGGTGGCCTGGCTGGTCGCCCTGCTGCTGGTCGCCGAGCCGCTGCGCAACTCCGGCCGCTACACCATGGCCGACGTGCTGGCCTTCCGGATGCGCCAGCGCCCGGTGCGGACCGCCGCCGGCGTCTCCACCATCGTGGTGTCGATCTTCTACCTGCTGGCCCAGATGGTCGGCGCCGGCTCGCTGGTCGCCCTGCTGCTCGGGGTCAGCGGCGACGGCGCCAAGCGGTGGACGATCGTCGCGGTCGGCGCGCTGATGGTGATCTACGTCGCCATCGGCGGGATGAAGGGCACCACCTGGGTGCAGATCGTCAAGGCGGTGCTGCTCATCGCCGGCACCGCACTGATGACCGTCCTGGTGCTCGCCAAGTACCACTTCAACCTGTCCAGCCTGCTCGGCGCTGCCTCCGAGGCCAGCGGCAAGGGCGCGGCCTTCCTGGAGCCCGGCCTGAAGTACGGCGCCACCGGCACCACCAAGCTGGACTTCCTCAGCCTCGGCCTCGCCCTGGTGCTGGGCACGGCGGGCCTGCCGCACATCCTGGTCCGCTTCTACACGGTGCCCACCGCGAAGGCCGCCCGGAAGTCCGTGCTCTGGGCGATCGGCATCATCGGAGGCTTCTATCTGATGACCCTGGCGCTCGGCTTCGGCGCGGCCGCGCTGGTCGGGCCGAAGGCCATCAAGGCGTCCAACGCGGCCGGCAACACCGCGGCCCCGCTGCTCGCCGAGCAGCTCGGCGGTGGCGCCGGCTCCACCGGCGGGGCGATCCTGCTCGCGGTGATCTCCGCGGTCGCGTTCGCCACCATCCTCGCCGTCGTGGCCGGCCTCACCCTCGCCTCCTCGGCCTCCTTCGCCCACGACCTGTGGGCCAACGTGATCCGCCGGGGCAAGGCCTCGGAGAAGGAGGAGGTCCGCTCGGCCAAGCTGGCCGCGGTGGCGATCGGCGCGATCGCCATCCTGCTGTCGATCTTCGCGGACAAGCTGAACGCCGCCGCCCTGGTCGCCCTGGCCTTCGCGGTCGCCGCCTCCGCCAACCTGCCGACCCTGCTGTACTCGCTGTTCTGGAAGCGCTTCAACACCGCCGGCGCGGTCAGCTCCGTCTACGCGGGCCTGATCACCTCCGTCACCCTGGTGGTGTTCTCCACCGTCGTCTCCGGTGGCAAGAACTCGCTGTTCCCCGACGTCGACTTCCACTGGTTCCCGCTGGAGAACCCCGGCCTGGTCTCCATCCCGGTCGGCTTCTTGGCCGGCTGGATCGGCACTCTGCTCTCCAAGGAGACCGCCGACCCGGCGAAGTACGCTGAACTGGAGGTCCGCTCGCTCACCGGGCTCGGCGCCCACTGACCGGAGTTCGCCGACCGGAGCCCACCGACCGGACGGACCCCGGACGGGCACCGCCCCGATCGATAAGCTGGCCCGGCCCGCCCGCAACGGCGGCCGGGCCCGCGGTCTTCCGGGCCGCGGGCGCCACGGAACACAGGCTTCGGGAAAGGGGGCCGCGATGCTGCTCGACACCTTCGGCCGACAGGCCGTGGATCTGCGCGTGTCCCTCACCGACCGCTGCAATCTGCGCTGCACCTACTGCATGCCCGAGGAGGGCCTGCAGTGGCTGGCGAAGCCGTCATTGCTCACGGACGAGGAGATCGTCCGGCTGGTCGGCATCGCGGTGCGCGACCTCGGGGTGCGCGAGGTGCGCTTCACCGGCGGCGAACCGCTGCTGCGGCCCGGCCTGGTCGGCATCGTCGCCGCCTGCGCCGAGCTGGAGCCCCGCCCCGAACTCTCGCTGACCACCAACGGCATCGGCCTCGCCCGCACCGCCGCCGCCCTGCAGCGGGCCGGCCTGGACCGGGTCAACGTCTCGCTGGACACCCTCGACGAGGAGACCTTCCACACCCTCACCCGGCGCCGGCGCCACCAGGACGTGCTGGACGGCCTGGCCGCCGCCGAGGCCGCCGGGCTCACCCCGGTGAAGCTCAACGCCGTCCTGATGCGCGGCGTCAACGACCACGAGGCCGCCGACCTGCTCGCCTGGTGTCTGGAGCGCGGCTACGAGCTGCGATTCATCGAGCAGATGCCGCTGGACGCCCAGCACGGCTGGGACCGCTCGCAGATGGTCACCGCGGAGGAGATCCTCGTCCTGCTGCGGACCCGCTTCGAGCTCACCCCGGAGCCGACCGCGGCCCGTGGCGCGGCCCCCGCCGAGCGCTGGCTGGTGGACGGCGGCCCCGCCCGGGTCGGCGTGATCGCCTCGGTCACCCGACCGTTCTGCCGGGCCTGCGACCGCACCCGGCTCACCGCCGACGGCCAGATCCGCAACTGCCTGTTCGCCACCGACGAGACCGACCTGCGGGAGGCGCTCCGCTCGGGCGCGGGCGACGAGGAGATCGGCGAGCTCTGGCGGAAGGCCATGTGGGGCAAGAAGGCCGGTGCCGGCATCGACGACCCGACCTTCCACCAGCCCGACCGCCCGATGTCCGCCATCGGCGGCTGATCGAGGCGCGCCCCGGGTGGTCCCGCTCAGCCCTCGAAGTCGGCGAAGGGGACGACCTCCTTCAGGAAGCCGCGGACGCCGAGGAACTGCGAGAGGTGTTCGCGGTGCTCGTCGCAGGCCAGCCAGGTCTTCCGGCGGTCCGGGGTGTGCAGCTTGGGGTTGTTCCAGACCAGGACCCACGCGGCGGTCCCGCGGCAGCCCTTGGCCGAGCAGACCGGCGGGCCGTCCGGGCCGGCGGGGGCGCCGGTGGTGCCGAAGAGGCCGAGGGTGGGGGTGTCCATGGTGGGGCCGTCCTGGGGGGAGCTGCCGGAGCTGTCACGGCCAGTCTCGCACCCCCGGAAGGCGCTCCCGCACGCGGGCATGACGACGCCGGGCAGCCACGGGGGGAGCCGCCCGGCGTCGGTCTGTCGCTCCGACGGGGGATGCGGAGCGCGTACGCAGTATGTCACGCCGGAACCCCCGCGTGGCTAGGCCTTTCATGATTAATCTGAGGCTCCGCTGAGGGTTCTGCCGGGCGAAAGCCAACAGAAGCGGACGGATCGGGCGATGCGTCCGTATGCGTCTCAGCCGGAGGCCGGGTCGTCCGGGCCGTCCGTGCCGTCCCGGTCGGCGCGCGGGCCCGCGTCGCCGCCCTCGGCGGGGCGCCCGCCGCCGCCCGTCCCGCCGGGGCCCAGCATCAGCGGGGTCTCCGGCGGCACCGCGAAGGTGCTCGGCAGGCCGGGGGCCCGCTCGCGGCCGGCGTTCGCGATCACCACCGCGAAGTACGGCAGCAGCACGGCGCCGGCCAGCGCGGCGAAGGCCACGAACCGCTGGACGTCCCAGAGGATCACGGCGAGCAGCACGCACACCGTGCGGAGCAGCATCGAGATCACGTACCGCCGCTGGCGGCCCCGCACGTCCTCCGTGAGGCTGCTCCGGGCCCCGGTGATCCGGAAGACCTGCCCGTTGCCGGCGCTCTTCGCCATCGCTACCGCCTTCGTCCGTCACCGCGCCCCCGCGGGTGCGGCCTCTTCACGGTACGCCGTGCCGACGGTCACAGGGGGCCGGGGGCTCAGGCTTTCCGCAGGTACCCGGGCGGGACGGTGTCGGTGAGCCAGACGCCGTTGGCGCTGACCCGGAACTCGTGGCCGTCGCGGGACATCCCGGCGGCGTCCACGGCCAGGACGACCGGGCGGCCGTGCCGGGAGCCGACCCGGACGGCCGTCTCGGTGTCCGCGGAGAGGTGCACGTCCTGGCGGGCCATCGGACGCAGCCCCTCGCGGAAGATCGCCTCCAGGACCCGCCCGGTGGTGCCGTGGTACAGCACCGCGGGCGGGTCGCTGGGCGGCAGGCCGAGGTCGATGTCGACCGTGTGGCCCTGGCTGGCGCGGATCGAGAGGCCGTCCTCGGAGAAGGCGAAACGGCGCTTGTTGTTGGTCTCCACGACGTGGTCCAGCTCGGCCCGGCTGACCGCGCGGCCCTGCCGGGCCAGCGCGGCGAGCAGGGTGTCCACCCGGACCCAGCCGGCCCCGTCCAGGGTGATGCCGACCGACCCGGGGTCGTGCCGCAGGATGCGGGACAGCCGCTTGGAGACTCTGACCGTCTGCTTCTCGTCCATCATGTCGGGTACCTCTCCCCCCGTCGCCCGGCCCCGCTAGGAGGCCTGGCTGACCGAACTCATGTTGAAGTCGGCCACCCGCACCGGCGGCATCGCCGCCCGGGTGAACCAGTCGCCCCACTCTCGGGGCAGGCAGCGCTCGGTGCGACCGACCTCGGTGATCCGTCCGAGGATGTCGACCGGCGACTCGTTGAACCGGAAGTTGTTGACCGCGCCGACCACTTCGCCGTTCTCCACCAGGTACACGCCGTCCCGGGTGAGGCCGGTGAGCAGCAGTGTGGCCGGGTCGACCTCGCGGATGTACCAGAGGCAGGTGAGCAGCAGGCCGCGCTCGGTGCGGGCGATCATCTCGTCCAGGGTGGGCGCCGAGGACTGGTCGGCGGTCTCCAGGACGAGGTTGTCGACCGGCGGGTGCAGCGGCAGGCCGGTCAGCCCGGCGGAGTGCCGGGTGGTGAGCAGGTTGGCCAGCTCGCCGTCGCGGATCCAGTCGGTGGCGGCGAGCGGGTGGCCGTTGTCGAAGACCGAGTCGTTGTCGCCCGAGGAGTGGGTGAGGACGAACGGCGCGGCCTCCAGGCCGGGCTCGGCCGGGTCGGAGCGCAGGGTGAGCGGCAGCGGGCTGAGCCGCTCGCCGATCCGGGTGCCGCCGCCCGCCTTCGAGAAGACGGTGCGGCCCTCGAAGGCGTCCCGGCCGCCGGAGGACCAGCTGAGGTAGACCAGCAGGTCGGCGACGGCCGACGGCGGCAGCAGCGTCTCGTAGCGGCCGGCCGGCAGGTCGATCCGCTTGCGGCCCCAGGCGAGCCGCCGGGTGAGCCCGGTGTGCAGCTCGGTGACGTCGATGTCGGTGAAGTCGCGGGTCGCGGCGCCGCCCCAGGCGGAGCCGCTGAGGTCGGCGGTCTTGGCGTTGAGCTCGACCGTGCCGGTGGGCTGGTCGTGCCGCAGCCGCAGGCCGGTCGAGGTGCCGAGGTAGCTGCTGGTCACCTCGTGCCGGGCGAAGCCGTACAGCAGTTCGCCGTTCTTGCGGGCCCGGGCGAAGGCCTCGCCGAGCGCCGGGGCGAAGGCCGCGAAGACGTCGGCGGAGGTCTCCGCGGGCGGCGCGGTGAAGTCGGCCGACGCGGGGCGGGCGGGGATCAGCGGCTGGGCGTCCTCGGCGGGCCCGGCGTCGCGGGCGGCGGCCTCGGCGGCCCGCACCAGCGACTCCACCTCGTCCGGGGTGACGGCGTCCCGGGAGACCACGCCGGAGGCGGTGCCCTCGGCGCCGTCCACGGTGGCGATCACGGTGAGGCGGCGGCCGCGGGTGACACCGTTGGTGGTGAGGCCGTTGCCGGCCCAGCGCAGGTTGGCGGTGGATTCCTCGTCGGCGATGACGACGCAGCCGTCCGCGCGGGACAGCTCCAGGGCGCGCTCGACCAGCTCGTGGGGCTTGATGGCGCTCATCAGTGACCGGCCTCCTGCTGGGTGTTGAGCACGTTGACGTTGCGGAACAGCGCGGACGGGCAGCCGTGGCTGACCGCCGCGACCTGGCCCGGCTGGGCCTTGCCGCAGTTGAAGGCGCCGCCGAGCACGTAGGTCTGCGGGCCGCCGACGGCGCTCATCGAGCCCCAGAAGTCGGTGGTGGTGGCCTGGTAGGCGAAGTCCTTGACCTGGCCCGCCAGTCGGCCGTTGCGGATCGCGTAGGCGCGCTGGCCGGTGAACTGGAAGTTGTAGCGCTGCATGTCGATCGACCAGGAGCGGTCGCCGACGATGTACAGGCCGTTCTCCACCTGGGAGATCAGCCCGCCGGTGTCGGGGCCGCCGGCCGCGGGCTGCAGCGAGACGTTCGCCATGCGCTGCACCGGGACGTGCGCGGGGGAGTCGGCGAAGGCGCAGCCGTTGGAGCGGCCGAGGCCCTTGAGGCGGGCCATCGCCCGGTCGAGCTGGTAGCCCACCAGCACACCGTCCTTGACGAGGTCCCAGGACTGGGTGGCGACGCCCTCGTCGTCGTAGCCGATGGTGGCGAGGCCGTGCTCGGCGGTGCGGTCGCCGGTGACGTGCATCAGCCCGGAGCCGTACGCGAGCGTGCCGAGCTTGTCGAAGGTGGCGAAGGAGGTGCCCGCGTAGGCGGCCTCGTAGCCGAGCGCGCGGTCCAGCTCGGTGGCGTGGCCGATCGACTCGTGGATGGTCAGCCACAGGTTGGACGGGTCGACCACCAGGTCGTAGCGGCCCGCCGTGACGCTCGGCGCCTTCATCTTCTCGGCCAGCAGCACCGGCAGTTCGGCGAGTTCGGCGTCCCAGTCCCAGCCGGTGCCGCGCAGGTACTCGAAGCCGCGGCCGGCCGGCGGGGCCAGGGTGCGCATCGAGTCGAAGGCGCCGGTGCGCTCGTCGACGGAGGTGGCCTCCAGCGAGGGGTGCAGCCGGATCCGCTGCTGGGTGGTGACGGTGCCCGAGGTGTCCGCGTAGAACTTGTTCTCCTGCACCGTCAGCAGGGCCGCCGACACGTGCGAGACGCCTTCCGCGGCGAGCAGCCGGCCGCTCCAGTCGGCGAGCAGGGCGGTCTTCTCGGCGTCCGGCACCTCGAAGGGGTTGACCTCGTACGAGGAGACCCAGACCGCGTCGGCGTGCACCGGCTCCTCGGCGAGCTCCACCACGTCCTCGGACCCGGCCGCGCGGCTGATGCCGCCGGACAGCCGGGCCACCGCGACCGCCTGCTCGGCGACCCGGACCGCCGCGTCCGTGGTGAGGTCGACCCCGGCGGCGAAGCCCCAGGCGCCGTCCAGCAGCACGCGGACGGCGAAGCCGAGCTGCACCGAGTCCGAGGTGCCCGAGGGGCGGGCGTCGCGCAGCCGCCAGGAGGCGCTGCGGACCCGCTCCAGGCGGAAGTCGGCGTGGCCGGCGCCGAGTTCGCGGGCCCGTGTGAGGGCGGCGTCGGCGAGGGCGTGCAACGGATAGCCGAGGAACAGCGGGTCGACGGCGCGGCTTGTGGGCGGCATCGGGCTCCCTGGGTCGAACGGTCTGGGGGCGGCGGGCACCCCCGGGCAGGGGAACCCGCATCGCATCATGGACCGTCGACCGCTCCGGTAGCCAGCGGATTTGCCGTGGGCGTGTTGCCCGGGGCGCGGCGCGCGCCCCGGGCGGTCGCCGGACGAGCCGTCAGGCGACCGTCTCCCACCAGCCGTCGAGCTCCTGCGGCTGGTCCACGTCGACCCGCTCGCCGGGCCGCGGCACGACCAGCGGTACGGCCTGCGCCTTGGCCTCCACCAGCAGCCGCTCGATCGGCTCCGCCCACGGGTGCAGGCCCAGGTTGAAGGTGCACCAGTGCACCGGCACCAGCAGCCCCGCCCGCAGCTCGCGGTGGGCGCGGACGGCGTCCTCCGGCGTCATGTGGATGTCGGCCCAGGCCTCGTCGTACGCGCCGATCTGCACCAGCGCGGCGTCGAACGGGCCGTGCTCCTCGCCGATCCGCGCGTAGCCCTCGAAGTAGCCGGAGTCGCCGGTGTAGTACACCTTGCGGTTCGGCCCGGCGATCACCCACGAGCCCCAGAGCGTGGTGTTGCGGGTGGTGCCCCGGCCGGAGAAGTGGTGCGCCGAGGTGAGCGTCAGGGTGAGCGGGCCCAGGGTGCAGGTCTCGTCCCAGTCGAGCTCGATGATCCGGTGCTCCGGCACTCCCCAGCGCCGCAGGTGGCTGCCGATGCCCAGCGGCACCAGGAAGGGCGCGGACTGCAGCGTCACCAGCCGCTTCACGGTGGCCATGTCGAGGTGGTCGTAGTGGTCGTGCGAGATCAGCACCGCGTCCACCGGCGGCAGCTCCGCCAGGTCGGCCGGCACCGGGTGCAGCCGCTTCGGGCCGACGTGCGCGGACGGCGAGCAGCGGTCGCTCCAGATCGGGTCCAGCAGGACCCGGGCGCCCTCGATCTCCACCAGGACGGAGGCGTGCCCGTACCAGACGACCTCCACGCCCTCGGCGGGCCGCTCGCCGTGCCGGGGACGGACCGTCGGCACCGGCAGGGACGGCCGGCGCCCGTCGCGGTCGAGCAGCATCCGGCGCACCGTCTCGGCGCCCGGCATCGACGGCCTGGCCAGCTCGGACTCGGCGTTGTGGAACACGCCGTCCCGGTACTGCGGGGAGCGGCGGATCCGCTCCTCGCGCTCGCCGTCCGGCCGGCCGCCGAACGCCGCCGGCAGGTCGCGCAGCGCCCACGCCGCGCCGCCCACCGCGGCCGCCAGCGCGGTGAGGGCCAGCAGGCGGCCCTGCCGCCCGGTGGAACTGGGGGGCTGTGCCTCGGTCATCCGTGCTCCCGCTCTCTCGTCACCGACCGTGTGCCGGGCCTCGCTGATGGTGCGGCCCGGGACCGCGCCGCCCAGAGGGCAACGGGTACGGCCCGGCCGGTTGTTCCCGTCCAAGTCGGACGCGTTGTCGGGAAGCGACAGTTCCCGCCGGACGGACCTGTGGGAGGTCGATTCGTCGCGGGCTCACCAGGACCGATAGCGTCACAGTGCGTACGCGTCACCGGCGTACCGCTGCGGCCCGGCGGCCAACCGGCCGCCGCTCGACGGGCCGCCGCCAACTACGGAGAGAGGTGGATCGTTGAGCCGCTCGGTTCTCGTCACCGGAGGCAACCGGGGCATCGGCCTCGCGATCGCCAAGGCCTTCGCCGAAGCCGGCGACAAGGTCGCCATCACCAGCCGCTCGGGCGAGGTCCCGGCCGAGCTGGCCGCGCACGAGGTCCTCGCCGTCAAGTGCGACATCACCGACGCGGCCCAGGTCGACGCCGCCTTCGCGGAGATCGAGGAGAAGCAGGGCGCCGTCGAGGTGCTGGTCGCCAACGCCGGCATCACCAAGGACACCCTGCTGCTGCGCATGTCCGAGGACGACTTCACCTCCGTCCTGGACACGAACCTCACCGGCACCTTCCGGGTGGTCAAGCGCGCCGCGACCAAGATGCTCCGCGCCCGCAAGGGCCGCGTGGTGCTGATCTCGTCCGTGGTGGGCCTGCTCGGCTCGCCGGGCCAGGCCAACTACGCCGCCTCCAAGGCCGGCCTGGTGGGCTTCGCCCGCTCCCTCGCCCGCGAGCTCGGCTCGCGCAACATCACCATCAACGTGGTCGCGCCCGGCTTCGTCGACACCGACATGACCGCGGTGCTCAGCGAGGATCGCCGCAAGGAGATCGTGTCCGGCGTGCCGCTCGGCCGCTACGCCGCGCCCTCCGAGGTCGCCGCCACGGTCCGCTTCCTCTCTTCCGACGAGGCCGCATACATCACCGGAGCCGTCATTCCCGTCGACGGCGGATTGGGCATGGGTCACTGAACCATGAGTGGAATCCTTGAGGGCAAGCGCATCCTGATCACCGGTGTGCTGATGGAGTCGTCCATCGCCTTCCACACCGCGAAGCTGGCCCAGGAGCAGGGCGCCGAGATCATCCTCACCGCCTTCCCGCGGCCGAGCCTGACCGAGCGCATCGCCAAGAAGCTCCCCAAGCCCGTGAAGGTCCTGGAGCTCGACGTCTCCAGCGAGGAGCAGCTGGCCGGCATCGCCGACCAGGTCCGCGAGCACCTGCCGACCCTCGACGGCATCGTCCACTCGATCGGCTTCGCCCCGCAGGACGCGCTCGGCGGCAACTTCCTCAACACCCCGTGGGAGTCCGTCGCCACCGCCATGCAGGTCTCCGCCTTCTCGCTGAAGTCGCTGACCATGGCGCTGCTGCCGCTCATGCAGGACGGCGGCGCGGTGGTCGGCCTGACCTTCGACGCGCAGTTCGCCTGGCCGCAGTACGACTGGATGGGCCCGGCGAAGGCCGCCCTGGAGGCGACCAACCGGTACCTCGCCCGCGACCTCGGCGAGCGCAACATCCGCTGCAACCTGATCTCGGCGGGCCCGATCGGCTCGATGGCCGCCAAGTCCATCCCGGGCTTCGGCGCGCTGGCCGACACCTGGAGCACCCGCTCGCCGCTCAAGTGGGACCTCTCCGACCCGGAGCCGGCCGGCCGCGGCGTCGTCGCCCTGCTCTCGGACTGGTTCCCGAAGACCACCGGCGAGATCGTCCACGTCGACGGCGGCCTCCACGCGATCGGCGCCTGACAGCCTGCACACCGGGTGAACCAATGACCGGGTGAACCAATAGGGGCGCGGGGAACTGCGCGCGGCGGGAGAAGCTGAGCTCAGCTGTCTTCCGACCCGCGCAGTCCCCCGCGCCCTGTTCTGTGGTCGGGTGTCCTGTGGTCGGGCCTACTCGCTGCCGCAGGCGCCGATGGCGCGGCCGGCTTCGAAGGAGGCCCGCTGGGCGTCGCCGTGGCGGATGGCGTCGAGGATGCCGTCGTGGCCGACGTACCGTTCGGCGATCAGCTCCGGGCCGACGTCGTGCCGCAGGTGCGCCCGCATGACCTCCCCGAGGTCCGCGTACACCGCGGCCAGCACCTCGTTGTGGGCGGCCGCGACGACCGCCTGGTGGAAGGCGGCGTCGGCCTGCACGAAGTCCTCGGGTTCGCCGGAGTGCCAGGCGTGTTCGCGGCGTTCGAGCGTCGCGCCGAGCAGTTCCAGGTCGCGGTCGGTGCGCCGGCCGGCGGCGAGCCCGGCGGCGGACATCTCCAGGGTGGCCCGCAGCTCGGCGACCTGGCTCTGGTCGGCGTCGGCGAACCGCCGGTGCATCACGCCGGCGAGCTCGCTGGTGGCCAGCACGTACGTGCCCGAGCCCTGCCGGATGTCGAGCAGGCCGTTGTGGGCGAGTGCCTTGACGGCCTCGCGGACGGTGTTGCGGGCGACCCCGAGCTGTTCGACGAGCGCGGCCTCGGTGGGGATGCGGGAGCCGACCGGCCACTCGCCCGAGGTGATCTGGGCCCGCAGCTGCGCGATGACCTGATCGGACAGCGGGGTGCGGCGGGTGGACGACAGCGCCATGGACTCGGACTCCTACTCCTCTTCCTCGCTCCCCGTGGGAGGGAGCCTCAGACCTTAGCCGGTTCGCGACGTTCTGGCGTGAGCATTCGTCCCATCATTCTATGATGGGCGCTATGTCGACCGCAGCGGACTCCGCCACCCACCGCCGCGCCGAGCCCGTCCCGGCCGCGCCCGCGCCCACCCGCGCCCGTCTCCTCACCCCACTCCTCGCCGCCGGCATCGCGCTGGCCGCCGTCAACCTGCGTCCCGTGGTCACCAGCCTCGGGCCGCTGCTCGACGACGTCCGGGCCGGCCTCGGCATGAGCGCCGGCGTCGCCGGCCTGCTCACCGCGGTGCCCTCGCTCTGCTTCGCCGTGCTCGGCCTGGCGGCCCCCGCGCTCGCCCGGCGGCTCGGCCCGATCACCGTGGTCGCCGCCGGCATGGGCGCGATCACCCTCGGCGTGCTGGCCAGGTCCTTCGCCGGCGGCACCGCCGTCTTCCTGCTGCTGACCGCGGTCGCCCTGGCCGGCGTCGCGGTCTCCAACGTGCTGCTCCCGGTGGTGGTGAAGCGGTACTTCCCGGAGCGGGTCGGCCCGATGATCGGCCTCTACTCGATGGCCCTGTCGGTCGGCACCTCGCTGGCCGCCGCCGCCACCGTGCCGCTGACCACCGCGATGGGCGGCAGCTGGCGGGCCGGCCTCGGGGTCTGGGCCGCGCTCGGCGCCGTGGCCCTGGTGCTGTGGCTGGTGGTCGCCCTGCTGCGCCGCGAGCGCTCCTCGGCGGCGGGGGAGGAACCGGCCGCCGCCGAGCGGACCGTCCCGATCGTGCGCAGCCGCACCGCGTGGGCCCTCGCCGTCTTCCTGGGCCTGCAGGCCACCAGCGCGTACGCCACGATGGGCTGGCTGCCGAAGATCTACCAGGACGCCGGGGTCTCGGACGGTGCCTCCGGGGTGCTGCTCGCCCTGGTCATGGCGGTCAGCGTGCCGGCCTCGTTCGTGCTGCCGAACCTCGCCGCGCGGCGCGGCGACCAGCGGCTGTTCGTCGTGGTCCTCGGCGTGTGCGGGATCGCCGGCTACACCGGTCTGGCGTTCGCCGCGGGCACCGCCTCCTGGCTGTGGGCCTGCCTGGTCGGCCTGTCGATGTGCGCCTTCCCGCTGGCCCTCACCATGATCGGCCTGCGCGCGCGGACGCCCGGCGGGGTGGCGCGGCTGTCCGCGTTCTCGCAGTGCGTCGGCTACCTGATCTCCATCCCGGGCCCGATCGCGGTGGGCGCGGTCTACCAGGCCACCGGCAGCTGGTACCTGCCGCTGGGCCTGCTGGCCGTGCTGCTGGTGCCGCAGATGGCGTTCGGCGCACTGGCCGGCCGTCCGCGGCACATCGAGGACGAACTGCCCCGCGTCCCGGCCGCGGCCTGACCCCGGTTTCCGGACGGAAGCGGCGGAATGCGACACTCGGCGCATGCCAGTTCTCGAACCCGAGCCGCAGGACGGCCAGAAGAAGCTGCTCCAGCTGTTGGGCGCGATCGCCGGTGTGGTCGTGCTCGTCGCCGTGATCGCCATGGTCGCCGCCCGCCTGGGCTGACGGGGTCCGTCCGCCGTCCCCACTCCTGCGGGTGGCGACCGCACGGACCCCGCGCCCGGCCGCGCATTTTCTGCAAAGCTCTAGGGGTATGAGCGCCGACACACCCCGAAGGATCATCGTTCTCCGTCACGCCAAGGCCGACTGGCCGAACCAGGTGGCCGACCACGAGCGGCCGCTGGCCGACCGCGGCAGGCACCAGGCGCCGGAGGCGGGCCGCTGGCTGACCGACTCCGGCATCAACCCCGACTACGTGCTCTGCTCCACCGCGCTGCGCACCAGGGAGACCTGGAAGCTGGCGGCGCACGAACTGCCCAAGCGCCCGCGCCGTACGGTCTACGAGGACCGGGTGTACGAGGCCAGCCCGGGCGAGATCATCGCGGTGCTCCAGGAGACCCCGGACGAGTTCGCCGACCTGATCCTGGTCGGCCACAACCCCGGCGTGCTCGGCCTCACCCAGGTCCTCGCCGGCGACGAGGGCGACGTGGACGCGCTCAACCGGCTCCGGCTCAGCAGCTTCCCGACCGCGGCGATCGCGGTCCTCAGCTTCGCCGGGCCGTGGAAGTCGGTCGAGCCGGGAGTGGCCAAGCTGGACTCGTACCACACGCCGCAGGACTGACGGCGGACACGGCAAAGGGTGGCCGGGGCGGATGCCCGAGCCACCCTTCGTGCTGCCGGCGGTGAGTGTGCTGCCGGGCGTGAGGCACCGGCTCGGTCGGCGGCTCAGTCGGTGACGCTGCCGTCCAGCTCGTCCGCCGCCTCGACCTCGTCGCGGGTGATGCCCAGCAGGTAGAGCACGGTGTCCAGGAACGGCACGTTGACCGCGGTGTGCGCGGCCTCGCGGACCACCGGCTTGGCGTTGAAGGCCACGCCCAGCCCGGCCGCGTTCAGCATGTCGAGGTCGTTGGCGCCGTCGCCGATCGCCACCGTCTGCGCGAGCGGCACCCCGGCCTGCTCGGCGAACCGGGCCAGCCAGCGGGCCTTGCCCGCGCGGTCCACGATCTCGCCGGTGACCCGCCCGGTGAACCTCCCGTCCGCCACCTCCAGGGTGTTGGCGGCGGCGAAGTCCAGCCCCAGCTGCTCGACCAGGTGGTCGGTGACCTGGGTGAACCCGCCGGAGACGATCGCCACCTGGTAGCCGAGCCGCTTCAGCGTCCGGATCAGCGTGCGGGCGCCCGGCGTCAGCCGGACCTCGGTGCGGACCTTCTCCACCACCGCGGCGTCCAGCCCGGCCAGCAGCGCGACCCGGGCGCGCAGCGACTCGGCGAAGTCCAGCTCGCCGCGCATCGCGGCGGCCGTCACCTCGGCGACCTTCTCCTCGCAGCCGGCGTGCGCGGCGAAGAGCTCGATCACCTCGTCCTGGATCAGCGTGGAGTCCACGTCCATCACCACCAGGCGCTTGGCCCGGCGGTGCAGGCCGGCGCCGACCACCGCGATGTCCACGCCCAGCGCCGCGGCCTCCGGCGCCAGCCGGGCCCGCAGTACCTCGGTCGGCAGGCCGGAGACGGCCAGCTCCACCGCCGTCACCGGGTACTTGGCGAGGCGGAACACCCGGTCGATGTTGCCGCCGGCCTCGCTCACCAGACCGGCCAGCGCGGCCACCGCGGCGGCGGTCAGCGGGTGGCCGAGCACGGTGACGTGCGAGCGGCCCTCCCGGCGCGGCCGGTTGTCGCCGATGCCGGAGATGATCTCGGCCTGCAGCTTCAGGTCCTCGGCCCAGCGGTGCACGGTCGCGCGCAGCCCGCCGTCGGAACCCCGTCCGGAGGGCGGCGTCACCAGGGCGCACAGCGTTATCCGGCCCCGGGTGACGACCTGCTCGATGTCGATCACGTCCACGCCGTACTCGGCGAGCGTGGCGAACAGGCCCGCGGTGATACCGGGGCGGTCCTTGCCGAACACCTTGACGAGCAGCGTCCGCTCGTCGTCGGTCCGTGGCTGCGGGGCGGGGCCGGGCTCGGCGGCCGGATCAGTCGCGTTCATGGTGACTCCCACGCTACCCGGCCCCGGCCGCGGGCCACGCCGGGCGTCCGCACGCTGGGACGACACGGCTGCCCCGGTTTCGTTGCCGCCCGGTCACAAACGCCGAGGTGACTTTCAGGTACGGCCGCGGGGCTGGAATGATTCCCCCGTCAGATCACATGCGCAACTCCCCATGCGGGGAGCCAATCGGGGGACCGAGAGAGCGGGGGCAGGCGGACGTGCCGCAACTCGTACTGGAGCTCAACGGCCAGCAGACCGTCCTGGAACCGGGCCGCGCGTACACCATCGGACGCGATCCGGCCTCGGACTTCGCCTTCGACGACGCCCGGGTGTCCTGGCGGCACGCCACCATCGCCTTCGACGGCGCCGGCTGGCAGCTGCAGGACCACGGCTCCACCAACGGCACCTACACGGGCGGCGCCCGTACCCAGCACGTGCCGCTCCACCCGGGAGCCGTCGTGCACCTGGGCAATGCCGAGAACGGCCCTCGGCTCGCCTTCTCCGCGCCGGCCCACGCGGCCGCGCCGCAGCAGGGCGTGCACGAGGCGGTGACCAGCCGGGCCGCGCAGCCGCCGGTCGCCCACCAGGCCCCGGCCCAGCAGCCGCCCGCCGCCCAGCAGCCCTGGGCGCAGCACCCGCAGCCGCCCGTCCACCAGCAGTGGGACACCCCGGCCCCGCAGCCCGTCGTGCCGCACCAGGCCCACCCGCAGCACGCGCCCGTCCCGCCGCAGGCGCACATCCCGCAGCAGGGCCAGCCGCCGCTGCCGAACGGGCTCGGCAACCCGACCATGGTGCGCAGCCTCACCGCAGGCATGCGCACCATCCGCATCGGCCGCGCCCTGGACAACGACATCGTCGTCTCCGACCTGCAGGTCTCCCGGCACCACGCGGAGCTGCGGCAGCTCGCCGACGGCCGCTGGGAGATCGTCGACCTCGGCAGCCACAACGGAATCTTCCTCAACGGCCAGCCGGTGCAGCGTCAGCTGATGGGCCCGCAGGACCGCCTGACGGTCGGCCGCTCCAGCTTCGTGCTGGTCGGCGACCAGCTGCAGGAGTTCGTCGACACCGGCGCCGTCACCTTCTCCGCCCGCCACCTGACCGTCGAGGTCGAGTTCAAGGGTGGCAAGAAGGTCCTGCTCAACGACGTCTCCTTCGCCGTCCCGGAGAAGTCCCTGGTCGCCGTCATCGGCCCGTCCGGCTCCGGCAAGTCCACCCTGCTGCGCGCCCTGACCGGCTACCGCCCCGCCGACCGCGGCGAGGTGCTGTACGACAACCAGAACCTGTACCAGCAGTTCGCCGAGCTCCGCTCGCGCATCGGCCTGGTGCCGCAGTCCGAGATCCTGCACAAGGAGCTCACCGTCCGCAGCGGCCTCAAGTACGCCGCCCGGCTGCGCTTCCCCGGCGACACCGAGGCCGCCGAGCGCGAGCGCCGCATCGACGAGGTGCTGTACGAGCTGCGCCTGGACAAGCGCGCCGACAACCGGATCACCGCGCTCTCCGGCGGCCAGCAGAAGCGCGTCTCGGTCGCCCTGGAGCTGCTCACCAAGCCCTCGCTGATCTTCCTGGACGAGCCGACCTCCGGCCTCGACCCGGGCATGGACCGCGAGGTCATGCAGACCCTGCGGGGTCTGGCGGACGACGGCCGAACGGTCCTCGTCGTCACCCACTCGGTGGCCGAACTCGCGCTCTGCGACCGGCTGCTGGTGATGGCGCCGGGCGGCTCGGTGGCCTACTTCGGCCCGCCGTCCGAGGCCCTGCACTTCTTCGGCTACGAGACCTGGGCCGACGTCTTCCAGGCCTTCGAGAACTACCCGGACCACGACTGGGCCGGCCGCTACAAGGGCTCCGTCCACTACCGGCAGTACTCCGCCGACGTGGACGCCGCCGTCCCGCACGCCACCCCGAGCGTGCCGCTCGCCCAGGCCCGCCCGCCGAAGCCGCAGAGCTGGGGCTCCCAGCTGTGGACGCTGATCAGCCGCTACCTCGCGGTCATCGGCTCCGACAAGGGCTTCATGCTGCTCTCCCTGGTGCTGCCGCTCGTCCTCGGCGGCGTCTCGGTGCTGATCCCCGACAAGTGCGGCCTGGCCGCCTGCGCCTCCGGACGCAACGACATCGCCAAGATGATCCTGCTCGTGGTCGCGTTCGGCGCCTGCCTCTCCGGCTCGGCGAACTCCGTCCGCGAACTCATCAAGGAACGGGCGATCTACGAACGGGAACGCGCCACCGGCCTGTCCCGGTCCGCCTACCTGGTCTCCAAGATCGTCGTGCTCGGCCTGGTCAGCTTCGTCCAGGGCGGCGTGATCTCCGCGATCGCCTTCAAGACCCGCGACCTGCCCGCCGAGGGCCTGCTCCTGAAGAGCATGCCCGCCGCCGAGATGGCGATCGGCGTGATCCTGCTGAGCTTCACCTCGATGCTGGTCGGCCTGACCATCTCGGCGCTCGTCAAGACCGCCGAGAAGACCATGCCGCTGCTGGTCATGTTCGCCATCATCCAGATGGTCTTCACCGGCGCGATCTTCCAGGTCTTCGACAAGCCCGGCCTGGAGCAGTTCGCCTGGCTGATGCCCGGCCGCTGGGGCCTCGCCGCGAGCGGCAACACCCTCGACCTGGCCCACACCTCCGCCGTCACCTACAACACCGACGTCCGCCCGCCCACGCCGGTCGTCGACCCGCTCTGGGACCACACCGTCGGCCACCTCTTCCTCAACTGGTTCGCCCTGATCGCCATCTCGGTCGGCCTCGCCCTCCTCGTCCAGCGGTTCCTGCGCCGCCACGAGCCCGAGGTCATGCAGAAGGGCTGACACCCGCACCGCACACGACGGGCGGCACCCCCGGACAGGGGGCGCCGCCCGTCGCCGTACGCCCCGGGACCTAGGCCGGTCGCCTCATGCCCGGGCCGCCCGCCCGGCGGTAGCGTGGGGGACATGCCGCCCGAGGAACCCGCCCCCGCCTGCGACCCCTGCCTGGGCGGGATCGAGGCGATCAGCACCGCCGTGCTCGCGATGAGCCGCCACCTGGAGGTCCGTGAGGTGCTCCGGCGGATCACCGCCTCGGCCCGCGCGCTGCTCGGCGCCGAGTACGCCGCCCTCGGCGTCCCCGACGACCACGGCGGCTTCGCCCAGTTCGTCGTCGACGGCGTCACCGACGAGCAGTGGCGCGCCATCGGCCCGCTGCCCCGCCAGCACGGCGTCCTCGCCGCCATGCTCCACGAACTGACGCCCACCCGGCTCGGCGACGTCCGCACCGCCCCCGACTTCGGCGGCTGGCCCGCCGCGCACCCCGAGCTCAAGGACTTCCTCGGCATGCCGATCGTCGACGGCACCGAGATCCTCGGCGCCGTCTTCCTCGCCAACAAGGCCGGCGGATTCACCGCCCACGACGAGGAACTCCTGCGCATCCTCGCCGCGCACGCCGCCCTCGCCCTCTCCAACGCCCGCCTCTACGAGCGCAGCCGTGAACTCACCCTCGCCGGCGAGCGCGCCCGCATCGCCCACGACCTGCACGACGCCGTCTCGCAGAAGCTCTTCTCGCTGCGCCTCACCGCCAAGGCCGCCGCCACCCTCGTCGACCGCGACCCGGCCCGGGCCCGCGCCGAACTCGCCGAGGTCGCCCGGCTCGCCGCCGAGGCCGCCGACGAACTGCGCGCCGTCGTCGTCGAACTGCGGCCCGCCGCGCTGGAGGAGGACGGCCTCACCGCCACCCTCGCCTCCCAGGTCCAGGTGCTGGACCGCGCGCACACCGCCGCCGTCAGCTTCACCGCCCGGCACATGAAGGCGCTGCCCGCCGCGCAGGAGGCCGCCGTGCTGCGGGTCGCCCAGGAGGCCCTGCACAACGCGCTGCGGCACTCCGGCGCCCGCACCGTCGACGTCTCGCTCGCCGGCACCCCGGCCCGCGGCGCCGTCCTGCGGGTCGCCGACGACGGGCAGGGCTTCGACCCGGACTCCGTCCGGCGGGCCGGCCGCCACCTCGGCCTGGTCTCGATGCGTGACCGCGCGGCCGCGGTCGGCGGCACCCTCATGCTGGAGTCGGCCCCGGGCAAGGGGACGGTCGTGGAGATGGAGGTCCCCGGTGCCTGACAGCCGGACGATGATCCGCGTCCTGCTGGTGGACGACCACCAGGTGGTCCGGCGCGGACTGCGCACCTTCCTGGAGGTCCAGGACGACATCGAGGTCGTCGGCGAGGCCGCGGACGGCGCCGAGGGCGCCGCCCTGGCCCAGCAGCTCGCCCCCGACGTCGTGCTGATGGACCTCAAGATGCCCGGTGTCGACGGCATCGAGGCCCTCAAGATGCTCCGCGACCAGGGCAACCGGGCGAGGGTCCTGATCGTCACCAGCTTCACCGAGCACCGCACCGTCGTCCCCGCCCTGCGGGCCGGCGCCGCCGGCTACGTCTACAAGGACGTCGACCCGGAGGCCCTCGCGGGCGCCATCCGCTCGGTGCACGCCGGGCACGTGCTGCTCCAGCCCGAACTCGCGGAGGCGCTGCTCTCCGACGACGGGCCGCGGCCCGCGCAGGGCCGCGGCGGCACCCTCACCGAACGCGAGCGCGAGGTGCTCGGCCACATCGCCGACGGCCGCTCCAACCGGGAGATCGCCCGTGCCCTGCACCTCTCCGAGAAGACGGTGAAGACCCACGTCTCCAACATCCTCATGAAGCTCGACCTCGCCGACCGCACCCAGGCCGCGCTCTGGGCCGTCCGCAACGCCGAGGCCTAGGGCAGAGCACTCGCTGAGGGCGCGCCCTCAGGGGCGCGGGGAACTGCGCGATCCGGCTGCGGCCATCACGACGGCAGGTGCCCCCACGCGCCCCTACGGGTTGCCCTGGCGCGGTTCGTCGACGAGGGCGTTGTAGGCGGCGACCTGGGCGCGGCGGGCCGTCCGCTCCAGTGGGGCGAGGACCTCGCGGCGGGCCGCCATCTCGGAGGCGGAGACGGCAGCGCCGTGCCCGCCGGCGGCGATCGAGAGCAGGGCCGACACCTGCCGCGCGGACTCCAGCACCCGCACGGCCCGCGCCGGATACCCCGGCGCCAGCAGCTCGGCGTGCCCGCGGCGGCGGTACGCGTCCAGGGCCTGCAGCGCTTCCGGTCCGGCACCCGCCACGTCGAGGCGGGTGAGCAGGACGGTGGCCTGCCGCAGGCCGTCCGCGAGTTCGAACTCGGCCTCGTGCAGCGAGGGCACGTCGGCCGGCGGGGTGTCGTTGACCTCCGAGCAGCGCCACAGCACGGTCGCCGAGCGGTCGCCCTCCGGCCCGAACACGTTGACCTCCGGCACCAGCCCGATCGGCACACCGACGGCCAGCACCGCCTCGCCCGCGGCCATCGCCTCGGTGTTGAACGGCGCCGGCCCGGTGAGGCCGAGCAGGTGCCCGGCGCTGGGCAGGGCGAGCCGCAGCCCGCGGACACCGAGGACGCGGAGACGGCCGAGCGCCCAGGTGAGGCCGTGCAGCTCGCCCTCGCTGTCGCCGGGCAGCCCGGTGACCCGGTGGGACTCGTCGCCGCCGAGCACGGCGGTGGCGGCGTCGTCGGGCGGCACGGCACCGGCGAGCAGGGCGTTGCCCCAGGCGGTGAGCCGGCCCGAGCGCGGCTCCTGGTAGGGATTGTCGGCAGGTGTGGCGAGCATCCCGCCAGCCTACGGACAACTCCGCCACCCGCGTGGCGTAGGTTTGGGCTGTGCTGCGCGCGGCGCATCCCGTCCCGCCCGCCGGACCGGCGGGAGTACGCTGCCCGCGCGCACCGACTGTCGAGACCACTGGACCGCACCCCGAGGCCCGATGCCGCCGGCCTCGGACGGCCGACATCTGCATTGGGGAAGGCTAGGCATGAGTGACGTGCTGGAGCTCGTCGACGTTTCCGTGGTCCGGGAGGGTCGCGCGCTGATCGACCGGGTCTCCTGGTCGGTCGCCGAGGGCGAGCGCTGGGTTGTCCTGGGTCCGAACGGCGCGGGCAAGACGACCCTGCTGCAGGTCGCCTCCACCTACCTCTTCCCGACCGCCGGCACCACCGCGGTGCTGGGCGAGAAGCTCGGCTCGGTCGACGTCTTCGAGCTGCGCGCCCGGATCGGCCTCGCCAGTGCCGCGATGTTCGACAAGCTGCCCGGCGAGCAGACCGTGCTGCAGACCGTGCTCACCGCCGCCTGGGGCATGACCGCCACGTGGAACGAGCAGTACGACAGCAGCGACGAGGCCCGCGCGCTGGCCCTGCTGGACCGGCTCGGCATGGCCGGCTACACCACCCGCAAGTTCGCCACCCTCTCCGAGGGCGAGCGCAAGCGCACCCTGATCGCCCGCGCGCTGATGACCGACCCCGAGCTGCTGCTGCTGGACGAGCCGGCCGCCGGCCTCGACCTCGGCGGCCGCGAGGACCTGGTGCGCCGCCTCGGCGCGCTCGCGCAGGACGAGTACGCGCCCTCGATGGTGATGGTCACCCACCACGTCGAGGAGATCGCACCGGGCTTCACGCACGTCCTGATGATCCGCCAGGGCAAGGTGCTGGTCGCCGGTCCGATCGACACCGAGCTGACCGCCCGCAACCTGTCGCTCTGCTTCGGCCTGCCGCTGACCCTGGAGCGCCACGGCGACCGCTGGTCCGCGCAGGGCCTGCCGCTGGGCTGACCCGCCGACGGCCGCCGGGCCGCGCACCCGCACCGGGCGCGCGGCCCGGCGGCCGTTTCGGCGCACCGCCCCCGGGGCCCTGAACCACTGAACTCCGCTGAACACGGATCTGCCGCGCGTACGACCGGTTTCCGCCTGTTCACCTGCGGGAAGCTAGGCGTCACAAGCTTCCCCCTCCCTAGGATGGCCCTGTGGACAGCTGGATCTGGTGGCTCCTCGCCGCCGTCGGCCTCGGTATACCGCTGGTAGTCACCGCGATGCCCGAGTTCGCCATGTTCGCGATCGGGGCCGGCGCCGCGGCGATCACCGCGGCCCTCGGGGCCGGGGTGGTGCCGCAGTTCCTGGTGTTCGTCGCGGTGTCGGTCGCGCTCCTGGTGTTCGTCCGCCCGATCGCGTACCGCCAGCTGCAGAAGGGCCCGGCGATCAAGACGGGCATCGAGGCGCTCCAGGGCGCCACCGCAGTCGTACAGGAGAAGGTCGACGGGGAGGGCGGCCGGATCAAGCTCAACGGCGAGATCTGGTCGGCCCGGGCACTCCACCCCGGCAGTGTCTACGAGCCGGGGCAGCAGGTCGACGTCGTCGAAATCCAGGGCGCCACCGCCCTGGTCGTCTAGGGGAGAATCGTGGAACCCGTCCTCATCGTGCTGCTCGTCCTGGTCGTGGTGGCCTTCATCGCCCTGATCAAGACGATCCAGGTGATCCCGCAGGCCAGCGCGGCGATCGTGGAGCGCTTCGGACGCTACACCCGCACGCTGAGCGCGGGTCTCAACATCGTCGTGCCGTTCATCGACACCATCCGCAACCGCATCGACCTCCGCGAGCAGGTCGTGCCGTTCCCGCCGCAGCCGGTCATCACGTCGGACAACCTGGTCGTCAACATCGACACCGTCATCTACTACCAGGTGACCGACCCGCGGGCCGCGACCTACGAGGTCGCCAGCTACATCCAGGCCATCGAGCAGCTCACCGTCACCACGCTGCGCAACATCATCGGCTCGATGGACCTCGAGTCCACCCTGACCTCCCGCGAGGTCATCAACGCCGGCCTGCGCGGCGTCCTGGACGAGGCCACCGGCCGCTGGGGCATCCGCGTCAACCGCGTCGAGCTGAAGGCGATCGAGCCGCCGACCTCCATCCAGGACTCGATGGAGAAGCAGATGCGTGCCGACCGCGACAAGCGTGCCGCGATCCTCACCGCCGAGGGCGCCCGGCAGGCCCAGATCCTGCGGGCCGAGGGTGAGAAGCAGGCCGCGGTCCTCCAGGCCGAGGGTGAGGCGCAGGCCGCGGTGCTCCGCGCCGACGGTGAGGCCGCTGCGATCCGCACCGTCTTCGAGGCCATCCACGAGGGCGACGCCGACCAGAAGCTGCTCGCCTACCAGTACCTGCAGACCCTGCCCGAGCTCGCCAAGGGCGACTCCAACAAGCTGTGGATCATCCCCAGCGAGGTCGGCGACGCGCTCAAGGGCCTCGGCGGCGCCTTCACCGGCCTGACCGGCGGCAACGGCGCAGGCCCGGCCTCCGCCGCCGCCCCGCGCCCGGTGGACACCGAGACCAAGAACGTCGCCCGCCCCCGGGTCGAGACCACCCGCGAGTACCCGCGGATCGACCCCGAGTGACCCGGCCGTAGGGCCCCGGCGAACCGCTCCGGCCTGCGCCTCCCGCACGGGAGGCGCAGGCCGGACCCGTATGTCACGTTCGGCCGGGCCGTCTCGTCCCCCTGGTATGAGAATCGCCATCGTCGGAGGAACGGGGACGCTGGGACACCACGTCACCGAGGAACTGCGCGCACGCGGACACGAGGTCCGGGTGCTCAGCCGCCGCTCGCCCGAGCACCCGGTCGACCTGACCACCGGTGCCGGACTGGCCGCGGCGCTCGCCGGCTGCGACGCCGTGGTCGACGCCGCCAACAGCCGCTCGGCGAAGGGTGCCGAACGCACCCTGGTCGACGGCACCCGGAACCTGCTCGCCGCCGAACGGGCCGCGGGCGTCGCCCACCACGTCTGCGTCTCCATCGTCGGCTGCGACCGGGTGCCGGTCGGCTACTACCGGGTCAAGACCGACCAGGAGCGGGCCGTCACCGAGGGCCCGGTGCCGTGGACGGTCGTCCGGATCACCCAGTTCCACGAACTGCTCGCCGAGATGTTCGGCCTGCTCGGCCGGTGGCGCCTGCTCACCGTGCCCCGCGCCCGGCTGCAGACCATCGCCGCCGAGGACGCCGCCCGCGCGGTCGCCGACGCCGCCGAGCAGCCGGCCCGCCTCGGCCGGATCGAGGCCGCCGGCCCGGAGACCACCGACGCCCGCGAGCTCGCCCGGACCTGGCGCGCCGTCACCGGCCGCCGCGCCCTGCAACTGCCCCTGCCGCTGCCCGGAGCCGTCGGCCGGGCGCTGCGCGCCGGCGGCCTGACCACCCAGCGGCCCGACACCCGCGGCACCGTGACGTTCGCCGACTGGCTCGCCCGCGAGACCGCCGCCGCACCGGCCGACCGCGCATCCGCCGACCGCGCATCCGCCGACCGCGCATCCGCCGACCGCGCGCCGGCCGGGTGATCCGCGCCGGCCCCGGGGAGCGGCCCGCCGCCCCGCGGGGCCGGCCCGTCCGGCCCGCGGTCCGGATCGTGGATCACCCCTGGCCCGGCCGTCCCTCCTCCGGCATGATCCTTACTGACAGGACCGAAGGAGGGAATCGGGGATGACGGTCTGGGAAGCGCTGGCGGTGCTGCTGGCGGGTGTCGGCGCGGGCACCATCAACACCGTCGTCGGCTCCGGCACGCTGATCACCTTCCCCGTGCTGCTCGCCCTCGGCCTGCCGCCCGTCACCGCCAACGTCTCCAACACCCTCGGCCTGGTCCCCGGCTCGATCAGCGGCGTCATCGGCTACCGCCGCGAGCTCGTCGGCCAGCGCCACCGGCTGCTCCGCCTCGGCACCGCCTCCCTGATCGGCGGCCTCACCGGCGCCTACCTGCTCACCAAGCTCCCCAGCAGCGCCTTCGACACCATCGTTCCCGCGCTGATCCTCTGCGCCCTCGTCCTCGTGGTGATCCAGCCCCGGGTGTCCCGTGCGGTGGCCGCCCGGCGCGGCCACGGCGGCGGCAGCGCCGAGGGCGGCGCGCTGCTCTTCGCCGGCGTCCTGCTGGCCGGCGTCTACGGCGGCTACTTCGGCGCCGCCCAGGGAGTCCTGCTGCTCGCCCTGATGGGCATGCTGCTCCAGGACGACATGCAGCGGATCAACGCCACCAAGAACGTCCTCGCGCTGATCGTCAACGGCGTCGCCGCCGTCTTCTTCCTCTTCGTCGCCCCCATCGACTGGACGGCCGTGCTGCTCATCGCCGCCGGATCGGTCGTCGGCGGCCAGCTCGGCGCCAAGGTCGGACGCCGGCTGCCGCCGCCCGTGCTGCGCGGCGTCATCGTGGTCGTCGGCCTCGCCGCCGTCACCCGGCTCCTGCTCACCTGACTCCCCGTGTCGTCCGGCCGCCGGGCCCCCGCCTTCCTATGCTCCTTGTGACGCACCCCCGCGGCGGGCGGCCCGCCCGCCGCGGGCCCGCCACCGACCCACCGGGAGCACCCGTGAGCCGAACCCGGCTGACCGAGGACGAGATCACCGCGGCCCTGGCCGCCCTGCCAGAGTGGCACCGCGAGGGTGAGGCGATCGTCCGCACCGCCGAGACCGCCAGCTTCCTGACCGCGATCCGGGTCGTCGACACCGTCGCCGTCGCCGCCGAGGAACTCGACCACCACCCCGACATCGACATCCGCTGGCGCACCCTGCGCTTCAACCTCTCCACCCACAGCGCGGGCGGCCTCACCGGCCTCGACACCACGCTCGCCGGCCGCATCGACGACGTGCTGCGCACAACCTCCTGAGGCAGGGTCAGTCCGCGGGGCACCCCGTTCCGGCGGGGTGCTCGGGCCGCCATGAGATGCTGGGCGCTTGCAGCAGCAGTCGGGACGGACGGATTTCATGGCTCAGGACCCTCCCCGGACCTATGACCAGGGGTACCCGCACAACGGCGCCGGGCAGCAGCCCGAAGCCGGCCACGACTACCAGCAGCAGGCCTGGTACCAGCCCCAGGCGGACCAGCCGGCCGACCCGTGGGCGGCCGGGCAGCAGCAGCCCCACCAGGCCGCGGGCGACCAGCAGGCCTGGCAGCCGGGCGCCGACCAGCAGGCCTGGCAGCAGCAGAACGCGTGGGACACCACCGGCCAGGCCACGCAGTCCTACCCGCAGCAGGGCTACACCGAGCAGGGCTACACAGCGCAGGGCTACCCGGAGCAGTCATACCCGCAGCAGGGCTACCCGGCGCAGGGCTACTACGCAGGCGGCTACGAGCAGTTCCCGCAGCAGCAGACCGGCGACCCGTACCAGGCCGCCGCCGCGTACACCGATCCCTACGCGCCCTACGGCGCCAGCTCCGCCGGTACCGCCGACCCGTACGCGCAGATCACCCCCGAGCCGCCGCTCCACACGCCGAGCACCGACCCGGCGTACAGCAGCTGGCCGACCCAGACGCAGGAGACCGAGCAGTCGGCCTTCCCGGACACCGACGGCCACCCGGACGCCTTCCCGGCCGCCCCGGACGAGGACCCGGCGGGCACCGCCGCGCCGACCCTCAGCCCCTACACCGTCACCCGCGGCGAGGACCGCCCCCGGGACCCTGACGACGAGGACCGCGCCGGGCGCCGCTCGCTCGTGGACCGCGCCCGGGCCGCCGCGACCTCCGTCGTCTCCGCGGACCACGGCCCCGGCCGCCGCACCCTGCTGATACGGGCCGGCGCGGGCGCCGCTGCGCTCGCCGTCCTGGTCACCGCCGGCATCCTGGCGACCGGCGGTGACGACGGCGAAAAGTCCGACGGCGGGGCCGACACCGCGGCCGCCCGCAGCTACACCGTCGCGCACGCCAAGGCCTGGGCAGCCAAGCCCGCCTCGGCCGCCGCAGCCGACGACACCCTGGCCGGCGGCTGGATCACCGCCGACGCGGTCGTTCGCGCCGACGGCTCCGGTGTGCAGGCCTACGCCCTCGCCGACGGCAAGCCGACCTGGACGGTCACCGCGCCCACCCAGGGCGCCGCCCCCTGCGGGCTCTCCCCGACCGTCAACACCGCCGGCCTCGGCGGCGTGCTCTTCCGCACCGGCAGCGACTCCAAGAGCCCCTGCACCGTCCTCGCCGCCGTCGACAGCAAGACCGGCAAGACCGCCTGGACGAAGAACCTCTCCGACACCAAGGACGGCTACGACGCCGAGGTCTCCGTCCTCGACGACAAGGTCGTCGCGGTCGGCGAGGACAAGGTCTTCGCCTGGGCCGCCGCCGACGGCAAGGACCTCTGGCAGTACACCGGCCAGGGCAAGTTCTGCAGCCTGTCCGGCGGGGCGGGCGGAGCCACGGTCGTCCTGCACAGCAGCTGCGCCGACAGCACCCCCACCGACCAGGCGGTCGCGCTCAACGCGGCAGACGGCAAGGTGAAGTGGTGGCGCGGGCTGAACAACAAGCCCAAGACCGTGCGGGTGCTCTCCGCCGAGCCCGCCGTCGTCGCCACCAGCGGCGAGAAGCCCACCGACGACCGGATCTTCGCCTGGGGCCCCTCCGGCGACCCGGCAGCCGAGATCCCGGTGACCGGCGACGCCGGCCGCCTGGACACCGCGCGCGGCACCTTCGACACCGTGCCGACCGTCTTCTTCCACGAGAACACCATGGTCACCGCCGTCGGGCCCGCGGACGGCGGCGCCGCCACCGCGGTCGTCGCGTACGACCTCGCCACCGGCAAGCCGGCCTGGACGACCGCGATCGCGGAGAAGCGCAAGTCCCGAGCGGTCGGCCTGGACGGCGGCGGTCTGCTGCTCGCCGTCGACGAGCGCCTCGACCAGCCCGCGCACATCAGCCGCTTCGCCCTCACGGGCGGCCAGGAGACCCAGGGCGGTGCCTTCCCGCAGCGCACCGGCTCGCTGCTCAGCACGGGCCGGGTGCTCTCGGCGGGCGACAAGGTCGTGGTGCTCCCCGAGCACTCGGCGAACTTCGGCACCGCCACGGCCTTCCAGGCCAAGGGCTGACGCCCGTCCCGCCACCGGCACGAAGAACGCCGCAGGCCGGCCCGTCCCCCGATCGGGCCGGCCTGCGGCGTTCCGTCCGTGCGCCCCGCCCGGTCCTGTCCGGACCGGTCAGGCGCTGGCCGGCAGCCAGGCGGCGAGCTCGCGCAGCTCACTGCCGCGCAGTCCGAGGGCGAGCATCAGCGTCGCCTCCGGCGTCGGCTCGAACGGCCGCCGCAGCAGCCTCATCCCGGCCTGCTCCGGCGTCCGGTCGGCCTTCCGCTGATTGTCCTCCGGGCACGCGGCCACGGTGTTCATCCAGCTGTCGGCGCCGCCGCGCGACCTGGGCACCAGGTGGTCGACGGTGCTCGCCCGCCGGCCGCAGTAGGCGCACTGGTGCTGGTCCCGGACGAGGACACCGCGCCGCGACCACGGGGCGTGTTGTCGGAACGGCACCCGCACGTAGCGGTTGAGCCTGATCACCCGGGGGACCGGAACGGCCACACCGGTACCGCGCACCATCCCGAGCGGATGGGCGTGCTCGACGACCGCCTTGTCCTGCAGGACGAGCACCACGGCGCGCTTCAGCGACACCGTCGTCAGCGGCTCGTAGCTCGCGTTCAGTACCAGTGTGTTGCGCATTGTTCAGGCCACCTCCCCTGTGCGGCCGCACCGCCAGGGCACGACCGTCCCGTCACTGCCGCTCTCGGCGGTGTGTCCACTGTGAAGGGCCGCGGCCACGGCAACAACGGAATTTCCGTCCGCCCCGCATCCGAGCGAAAACCCGCTGGCCGGATGCGCGTACTCTCTAGAACGCTGGAGTCGTCCGGCGCGGGCCCACGGCGGGCCGCGGACACCGTCGGACGCGACCGAAGGAGAAGCGTGACCGTGACGGACATCGTCGACGAGCTGCGGTGGCGTGGGCTGATCGCCCTGTCCACCGACGAGGACGCACTGCGCAAGGCGTTCGCGGACGGCCCGGTCACGTTCTATTGCGGCTTCGACCCGACGGCGCCCAGCCTGCACCTCGGCAACCTGGTGCAGATCCTCACCATGAAGCGCCTGCAGCTGGCCGGAAACCTGCCGCTCGGCCTGGTCGGCGGCGCCACCGGCCTGATCGGCGACCCGAAGCCGACCGCCGAGCGCGTCCTCAACGACCCCGAGACGGTGGCCGGCTGGGTGGACCGCCTGCGCGGCCAGATCGCGAAGTTCCTCGACTTCGAGGGCGAGTTCGCGGCCCGCATGGTCAACAACCTGGACTGGACGTCCGGCATGTCGGCGATCAGCCTGCTGCGCGACGTCGGCAAGTACTTCCGGGTCAACAACATGATCGCCAAGGAGGCGGTCGCCCGCCGGCTGAACTCCGACGCCGGCATCAGCTACACCGAGTTCAGCTACCAGATCCTCCAGGGCATGGACTACCTGGAGCTGAACCGCCGCTACAACTGCACCCTGCAGACCGGCGGCAGCGACCAGTGGGGCAACCTCACGGCCGGCAGCGACCTCATCCGCAAGGCCGAGGGCAAGTCCGTCCACCTGCTCGCGACCCCGCTGATCGTGAAGGCCGACGGCACCAAGTTCGGCAAGACCGAGTCCGGCACGGTCTGGCTCGACCCCGAGCTGACCACCCCGTACGCCTTCTACCAGTTCTGGCTGAACGCGGACGACCGGGACGTCTCCAACTTCCTGCGGATCTTCTCCTTCCGCTCGCGGGAGGAGATCGAGCAGCTGGAGCGGGACACCGCCGAGCGGCCCGCCGCCCGCCTCGCCCAGCGGGCGCTGGCGGAGGAGCTCACCTCGATGGTGCACGGCGCCGAGCAGTACGAGCGCGCGGTGGCCGCCTCGAAGGCGCTTTTCGGCCAGGGCGACCTCGCCGACCTGGAGCCGGCCACCCTGGCCGCGGCACTCGCCGAGGTCCCGAAGGCCACGGTCACGGAGCTGCAGTCGGTCGTCGACCTGCTGGTCGAGACCGGGCTCGCCCCGAGCCGTTCCGGTGCCCGCCGCACCATCAAGGAGGGCGGCGCCTACCTGAACAACGCGAAGGTCACCGACGAGGAGGCCGTGCCCGCCGCCGACGACCTGCTGCACGGCCGCTGGCTCGTGCTGCGGCGCGGCAAGCGCAACCTCGCCGCCGTCGAGCTCGCGTCGAACTGACGTCAGGTGGCTTGAACCGCACTGCGGTTGAGCTGCCGCGACACCCCACAGGGGCCGGATCCAGCCAGATCCGGCCCCGCGTGTTTGACGCTGGCTGCCCGGTGCCCTAACGTTGGACGAGTCGCCGAAACTGGTTGCGAACCGGTAACGGCCCCCTCCCTCCGACGAGTCGACCGTCGCACACCCATTCGAGAAATCGTCCGGGGAAATGTGCGCCAAAAACTCTGCTAGAGTTCGGGGCGCCGAAAGGCGAAAGCCGAAAGGCAAAAGCGAGTCGGAAAAGCCCGAGCGGCGGATCTGATAAGCTGGAAACACGAAAGAGCGAAACGCCCGGAGGGTCCGCTGGAAGGCGGTCCGAAGGAAGTGTCCGTTCCTTGAGAACTCAACAGCGTGCCAAAAGTCAACGCCAGATATGTTGACATCCCCGGCCGGTCCGTTT
>NZ_JBFBJZ010000034.1:0-98548 GCF_040686255.1 Kitasatospora sp. NPDC085879
TGGGGGGGGGGGGGCCCCCGGGGGGGGGGCGGGGGGGCCGGGGGGGGGGGGGGGGGGGGGGGCGCCCCCCCCCGACGAGCCGCCGGAGTCCGACCCGCCCGCCACCAGCGCGGACACGCCGAGGCAGAGCGCGATCACCGCGGCGATCGCCGCCGGCCACCACAGCAGCTTCCGGGAGCGGCGCGGCGCGGCGCCGTCCGCTCCGGACTCCTCGGTCCGGGTGGCCGAGGTCTCCTCGGCGCCGGTCATCACTGCATCACACCCGCGCTGCAGGACGCGCCGGGCTCCTGGGTCTGCGGACCCTGGACGTACTTGGTGAAGAACTGCTCCACCCGCGGGTCACTGGCGCTGTCCACGTTCAGCTGGGTGCCCCAGGCGCTGAGCGTGATCGGGCTCTTCTCGTCCGGGTAGGGGCTCATGAAGGTGTACGGGGTGGCCTTGACCTTCTCCGACAGCTTCTTGACGTCGTCGGCGGACGCCTTCGAGTTGTACGTCACCCAGACCGCGCCGTGCTCCATCGAGTGCACGGCGTTCTCGTTGGCCAGCGGCTTCTCGTACACGTCGCCCATGCAGTTCGCCCAGCGCGGGTTGTGGTCGCCGCCGACCGGCGGGGTCTGCGCGTAGGTGACCTTGGTCTCGACGTGGTTGCGCGACAGGTTGTCGAAGGTCTGCACGCCGGATATCGGCGCCTTGGCGGCGGCCGCCTTGGCGTCCTTGTCGTGCTTGGCGTCGAGGGCGATCCAGGTGCCGGCGCCGATCATGCCGACCAGCAGCGCACCGCCCAGGCCGAACGCGATGATCTTGTTGCGGCGGTCGCGCTTCTGCTCGGTCGCGCGCAGCTCCGCGATGCGGGCCCGGCGGTCGGCCTGCCGATCGGACTGGCTCGGCCGGTTGCCCGGGTTGCCGGAGGTCTGCTTGGCCGGCTTGGACTGCCTGGAGGCGGAACCCATGAGTGTGTCCTTGTCTCCGCCGTGCGCACGGGCACGACGGTAGGGCGAGAGGGGGATGGGGGCGGCGGAGCCGTCGGACGGCCCGGTGCGCGGGGCACGGGTCACGGCCGACGGTGGGTTCCGCTCAGGACCTGTGGACCTGCAGCACGTGGAGGTCGGGCGCGGGAGGCGGCCCGGCCAACGTGTCGAGCGGGACGGCGGCGGGCAGCGCCGGCGCCGGAACCAGCTGCGGCAGGGTGACCGCCACCGGCTGCGGGGGAGCGTTCGGCAACTGCGCCTCCAGCCCCCGGAACGGGTGGCTGGTGCAGCCCTTCCCCGGCAGCGGGTGGTCGCCGTCGGCAGAGCACCAGACGTGCGGGCCGCCCTCGTCCGACCAGCCCGCGACGGCGTGCCCCGCACCGTGGACGGCGGACGCCGGGGCCGCGGTGTGCGGACCGGTGGCGGCCGTGGCCGGCGGGGCCGACGGCACGCGGCCGGACACCGCCTTCGCGGTACCGGCGCACGGCAGCAGCGTCAGCAGACCGGCGACGAGCAGCGCCCACAGCACCACGGCCGGACCGCGGCCCGCGCGGACGGACCGCACCGGCTCACCGGTCGCGGATGCTGGCACGCTCATGCGCACATATTAATCAGCCGAAGGGGTGAAGCGGTCCCCCTCTTGGCCCTCCCATCCCAGGCCGGACGGCCCTTGCAGGGCCTTTCCCGCCCCGATCCCACCCCGAAAACGGACGGTCCGGACATCCGGTCCCGCCCAGGTCCGGACACTCTCCGCACGGTTGGCCGAATCCGAGCGGATCACACCGCCGCTGCACCCGACGGGTGGCCGGGTGTCCCCGAAAGCCGGACACCGTCGTTCTCCTTCGGGAGAATGACCAACCGAGTCCGGCGACACGGCCCGCTCGGCAGACGGCAGACATGGTACGAGGAGCCGCCACGTGACGAACCAGGGCGCACCCCCGCACGACCGGCCCGAGGACGGCTGGTGGCACTCCGTCTACGCGGGCCCGGCGGGCAGCCTGCCGGACGCCCCCGGGGCCACCGCGGGCGAGGGCAGCGTCGACGACTGGTTCGACTCCGCGGCCGGAATGATCGGCCCCCGGCGCACCGCCGCGCCGACCGGGCCCGCCCCCGCCGCACCGCCCGGGCCGTCCGGACCGCGGCAGAGCGAGGTCTTGGAGGCCGCGGCCGCACCGGACCCGGTTCCGCCCGCGCCGACCCGTCCCGCCCCGGTACCGTCGCCGTCCCGCCCGCACTGGGCACCCCTCGCCGACCCACCGCCGCGCGCCACCCCCGCCGAGCCGGCCACCGCGCCCGCCGCACCGTCGACGCCGCCGCGCCCGCACTGGGCACCTCCGGCCGACCCGCCACCGCGCGCCGCCACGGCGGCCGAGAGCGGCACCCCCGTGGGGCCCGCCGTCGCCGCCGCCGCGGACGAGCCCAGTGTCGACGACTGGTTCGACATGGCCGCCGGTGTCATCGGCGGACCGCGCCCGGCTCCGCCCGCCGCCCCCACGCCGCCTGCCGCCCCCACACCGTCGGCCGAGCCGGAGCCCGAGCCGACGCTCACCCTCGGCACGGTCCGCCGCTCCGACCCGCTGCCCGAGCCAACCACCGAGCCCGAGCCCGAGCCGGAGCCCGAGCCGACGCTCGCCCTGGGAACCGTCCGCCGCTCCGACCCGCTGCTCGCGCAGCGGACCGCGGACGTGCGGCAGCCGTCGACCGCTGCCCCCGAGCCCGAGCCGACGCTCCCGCTCCGGCCCGTGCGCCGCCCCGCGGCGGACGCCGCCCCCGCCGCGCCCGAGCCGTCCGCCGCCGGCGCCGAGGCCGGTGTGCCCCGCCGTCCGACCGTCCCCGCGCCCGGTCCGACCGTCGTCCTGCGCAAACCGACGCCCTCCGGTGTCGAGCCCGAGGAGGCCGGGCCGCAGGAGGTGGTGGTCGAGCCCGAGCCGGCCGCGGTGCCGTCCCAGCCCCGGCCGGCCACGAGGCGCGCCCCACTGGAGCCGCCCGTACCGCACGTCGGCGAGCGGCCCCCGACCTACAGCCCGGAGCCGACCGCATTGCCGGCCGCCGACCCGGCGGGGCTGGACGCGATCGTCCCGGACACCGTCCTCGACGGCGCGCAGTACGGCGCGGCCATACTCCGCGCGGCCTCCGTCCGGGGCGACTCCGCACGGTTCCGCGGCGAGCCCCGCCGGGACGCCCTGCTGGTGACCCGCTTCGGCGAGGGCGAGGACGGCCTGCTGCTCGCGGTGATCGCCGCACCGGCCCGCGGGGAGGACGCGGCCGCCGGTTCGGCGGCCGCCGCGGAGGCCGCCCGGCAGCTGGCTGCCGCGATCGGCCGCAGCCGGGCCGAACTCGCCGCCGACCTGCGCGGCGGCGCCCGTGACCGGCTCCGCTACGGCCTGCAGCGCCTCACGGTCGGCGCGGCCGCCCGGCTGCGCCCGGCCGGTGCGGCATCCCCGGTGGCCGGGCAATCCGGCGAGGGTGAGTCCGGTGAGGGCGAGTCCGGGGCGCTGCACTGCCTGCTGGTCTCGCTGGACCGGGAGGCCGGGTACCGGGCCGCGTTCGGCACCGGACCGGGCGGGCTCTACCTGCTCCGCTCCGGCCACTGGATCGACGCCTACGCCGCCCGGCTGCTGCACCACCCCGACGGGGAGCCGGCACCGGCGGCCCCGGCGGCGGCGCCGCGGTCGTTCCGGTTCCGGATGGTGCCCGCCACGACCGGCGACATCCTGCTGTTGTGCACCGCGGGCCTGGCCGATCCGATCGCGGACGAGCCGGCGGTGGCCCGGTTCCTCTCCAACCACTGGGCGCATCCGCATCCGCCGGGCAGCGTCGACTTCCTGCGCCAGGTGCAGGTCCGGGCCAAGGGCTACGCCGACGACCGGACAGCCGCCGCGCTCTGGACGGAGTGAGCCGCGGTCCCGGCCGCCCGCGCCGGGCCGGTCAGTCCAGCAGCGCGGCCGTCACGGAGGCGACCTGGGCCAGGGCGTCGGCGCGGTCGGCGCCCGGCAGGCCGATGGCCAGCGGGACGGCGAAGCCGTCCAGCACGGCGCGGATCTGCCGGGCCCGGTCCTGGAGCGGGGTGCCATGGCCGGCACTGTCGTCGCCGTGCGGGTGGCGGAAGGCACCGGTGGCGACGCCCTCCTCGATCAGGGCGACGAGGTCGGCCTGCCAGGGGGCCTCGATCTCCAGCTGGCCCTGGCGGATCTCGGCGCTGGCGGGGGAGCGGCCCCAGACCTCGACCCAGAGGATCCAGCGCGGGTCACCGAGCCCCTCGGGCAGGTAGAGCTCGGCGTACTCGGCCAGCCGCTGCCGGACGGTGAGGTCCTGCCGGGCGAGGGCGGCGCGGCGCCGCTCGCCGAGCTGCTCCTCGCTCCAGCGCAGGGTCTCCAGCAGCAGCTGGTCCTTGCTGCCGAAGTAGTAGAGGAGGTGGCCGGCGCTCATCTGGAGCTGGCGGCCGAGGCCGGCCATGGTCAGCTTGTCGAGGCCGTGCTCGGCGATCGCGGCCCGGGCGGTCGCGAAGACCTCCTCGCGGGGCCGTGCGGCCCGGCGCACCCGCGGCTCGGCCATGTCCTGCTCCTCTTTCCTGGTCCGGCCCCACCTTAGACCGACCGGCAATTGGGGGGCGCCGGGGAGCGGTCTCACCAGCCGCTGTGCTCCTGGCCCTCGGCGCTCTCCAGCCGGCCGGCGGCGCGGCCCGCCTCGTACACCTTGCGGACGAACTCGGCGGCCTGTTCCTGGTCGAGGTCGTCGGTGAGGCGCATCAGCTCGTCGGTGAAGGTGATCAGCCAGTGTGTGGTCATGGATTCATGACACCGTGCGGGACGGCGCGGCGCCCGCCGGACACCGGTCGGGCGGGCGCCGCGTTTCGCACAATCACTCGTCCGGCCGGGGCCGGTGCCCGGTCAGAACGCCGAGTCGTAGGTGTAGTGGCGGGTGTGGTCGAGCATGTCGGCGGGGGTGGTGTCGTTCCACGGCTTCATCGCGGTGTTGAGGGCGATCACGTTGGTCGTGGCGGTGGTCGGCAGGTAGCCCTGCTGCGGGTGGCGGCGCTGCCACTCGGCCCACAGCTTGTCGATGAAGCAGTGGTGCAGCCAGAACACCGGGTCGTTGGGCGACATGCCGGTGCCCATCAGGCCGCCGACCCAGACGTGCACCCGGTTGTGCAGGTTGATGCCGCGCCAGCCCTCGAGCTGGTTGCGGAAGCCGGCCGAGGAGCTGTTCCACGGGGCGGCGTCGTAGGTCTGCACCGCGAGCACCGACTCGACCTCGGCCCGGGTGGGCAGTTGGGCGACACCGGTGCCGAGCGAGCGGCGCAGGTAGTCGCGGCTGTCGGGGCGGACGGTGATCGTCCACTGGCCGCCGGTGCCGGCGAACGGGCCGGTGGTGACCCGGTTGTCGCCGGAGCGGCCGTTGCCGCCGAGCAGGTCCTCGGCCCACAGGCCCGCCGTGGCGGTGCGGTCGGCGGTCCAGTCCCAGTAGGGCAGGGTGACCGAGGGGTTGACCGACTGCAGGTCCTGCTCGAACTGGAGCAGGAACCTGCGGTGCCAGGGCAGGAACGAGGGCGAGCGGTGGCCCGTCCGCTCGCCGTTGTCGGTGTCGCTGACGATGAAGCGGTTGTGGGTGCTGACGTAGGCGTCGTAGCGGCCGAGCTTCTTGAGCTGGAGCACGGCGTCGACGAAGTCGCGCTTCTCCTTGGCCGTGAGGGTCGCCTGGTTCTTGCGGACCGCCATGGTGTCCTCCTGAAAGTGCTGGTGGTGGTTACGGGGAGGGGCGGGCCCGGTCAGGCGATCGGGACGAGGGTGGCGCCCTGCAGCTCTACGACGGCGGCGCGGGCGAGGGCGAGCGGAGTCTGGTGCGGCTGGTAGTGGTTGACGACGCTGATCCACGTGCCGTCGGCGTTGCGCATCACGTGCAGTTCCTCGCCGTCGACCAGCACGGTGTAGTCGGCGCCGCCGTGGTGGTGGTGGCCGGATGCGGCGGGGCGGCCCTGGATGCGGCGGCCGCGGTAGACCTCGTCGAAGGTGTCGTTGCCGCCGGGCCCCGCCGCGGCGGCCGGGGTTCCGGTCGGCCCGGCGAGGCCGAGGACGGCGGTGCCGACGGCGGCGGTGAGGGCGACGCCGGCGCCCTGGAGCATCCGGCGGCGGGTCAGCTCGGCGTGGTGACCGGCTTCGGGCATGGGTGGTTCCCCCCTGGTGGAGCGGATCTGACGATGCCTCGGCGACGGCATGTGCTTGTGGCATATGCGCCGTCGCGGACGGTCCCCATGCTGGCAAGGCGCGGCTCGGCCGCGGAACCCTCCAACGGCGGGGGCCGGTCGACAGACCGAAATCCGGACACGGGTGAACGCTCAACGAACCCCGGCGGCCCGTGCGGGCGCCCTCGGCTGACGGCCCGTCGGCCGCGCCGGTCCCTCCCGCCGGCCGAACTACTCGGCGGCGGCGCCGTTCACGGGGCGGGTGCCGTACTCGGCGGCCCAGCGGCTGCCGAGCAGCACGATGTCGGCGGTCTCCACGGCGCGGCGGCCGGCCCGGTCGTAGTAGGTGCGCTCGATCGCGAGCACCGGCGCGGCCGGGGTGGTGCCGAGCAGGGCGGCCTCGGCGCGCGAGGCGCCGCGGGCGGTGACCCGCTCGACCGGCACGCCGGTCTCGATGCCGATCAGCGCCATCCGGTCGGCGACGCCGATGCCCGCGTACGGGCCGGCCTCCGGCAGTACCACCAGGGTGCCGCCGGTGACGGACATCGGCTCCCAGGACTCGGCGAGTTGCACCGGCTCGCCGTCCGCGCGCCAGACGTACGTGGTGTGCATCACCGGGTCGCCGGCGGCGATGCCGAGGCGCTCGGCGATCCGCCGGTCGGCGCGGGCGGTGGTCGACTCGCTGTCCCAACTCGCCCGGACGCCCTGCTCGGTGAGCAGCGCCTCGGCCGGCGATCCGGAGGCGGGCGTGACCCGCGGGCGGCGCACCAGCAGCGGCCGCTCCTCCTGCGAGCGGACGTAGTGGCCGCGGCCCGGCCGGGCGACGACCAGGCCCTCGTCGACGAGCACCGCGTAGGCACGCTGACCGACCGTGCCGGAGTACCCCGTCTCGTCGCGGATCTCGGAGAGGGAGGGCAGGAGGTCGCCGGGCGCGAGATCGCCGGACTGGATGCGCTGGCGGAGCCGCTCGGCCACCCGGAGGTACGGGGGCGGCGAGCTGTCCTGACTCATCCTGTGTCCTCTCACTGAGTGACGGCGAGGTGACAGAGTATCCGTCCGGCCACTAGTCTATTAGTACAGTTCCACTCCATTACTAGGGAAGGGGCGGTGCAGGTCAGCGTGCGTGCGAACGTCCTGCGCAAAGGCCTCGAGCGGGCCACCGGCGAGGTCGCGACCACCGCCCGGACCGCCCCCGGCACTGTCCGCATCACCGTGACGATCCCGGAGCGGTGCACCGACGAGCAGTGGGCCGCCGTGCTGCGGGCCCTGACATCCGTCGCGCGTTGGGGCGCCAGCGACGGCTCCGGTCGCACCGTGGTCTGGGCCGAGGTCCAGGAGGACCCGTGCTGAAGCCGACCCCGCCCGATCCGACCCCGCCCGATCCGACCGTGATCGGTCCGACCCCGCCCGACCCTGCCCGTTCCGATCCCGCCGCCTCCGGAGCGGACGTGTCCGACCTGGTGCCGCGCTACCGGCGCTGCGGGCGGTGCGCCCGCTGCCACGGCGGCGGCTCGGAGGTGCCGCCGACGGGCGACTGCTGGGCCGACTACCTCGACGCCGTGACCGCCGTCCTCACCCGCGCCGCCGGCGGCTGAACGGGCCCGGCCCGAACGGGGCCGGACGGAGAAGCGCCGGGGTCGGCGCGGCACCTTTCGGTACCGCGCCGACCCCGGCGCCCGTCCTGTGGTGGTGCGTCAGCTCCGCGGCTGCTGCTGCGTGATGCAGTGGATACCGCCGCCGTTGGCGAAGATCTCGCGGGCGTCGACCAGTTCCACGGTGCGGCCCGGGTAGGCCTCGGCGAGGATCGCGGCCGCCTCCTGGTCGCGCGGGTCGTCGAAGGCGCAGAGGATCACCGCTCCGTTCGCCACGTAGTGATTGATGTACGAGTAGTCGACGGGCTCGCCCTCCTCGTCCAGCAGCACGGTCGGCGCGGGCAGTTCGATCACCTCGAACGGCCGGCCCTGGGCGTCGGTGGAGGCGCGCAGGATCGACACCAGCTCCTGGCACACCTCGTGGTCGGGGTGCTCGGGGTCGGGCTGCACGTGGGCGACGACCACGCCCGGGCGGACGAAGGAGGCGACGATGTCGATGTGCCCGCGGGTGCCGAACTCGTCGTAGTCGCGGGTGAGTCCGCGCGGCAGCCAGACCGCCTTGGTGGTGCCGAGGAAGGCGTGCAGCTCGGCCTCGACCTCCTCGCGGGTCCAGTCGGAGTTGCGGCCCTCGCCCAGCTGCACCGTGTCGGTGACCAGCACGGTGCCCTCGCCGTCGACGTGGATGCCGCCGCCCTCGTTGATCAGCCGGGAGGCGAAGCGCTGCACGCCGGTGAGCCCGGTGACGTGCTCGGCGACGTGCTGGTCGTTCTCCCAGCGGGCCCAGGACTGCGCACCCCAGCCGTTGAAGATCCAGTCGGCGGCGGCCACCCCGCCCTCGCCGTCGACCAGGAAGGTCGGGCCGATGTCGCGCATCCAGGCGTCGTCGAGCGGGCGCTCCACGATCTCCACCTCGGCGGCGACGTACTTCCGCGCCTCCTCCGTCTCACCGGTGTTGACCACCAGGGTCACCGGCTCGTACCGGACGATGGTGTTGGCGACCTTCGCCCACGCCTCGCGGCCGGCGTGCAGGTGCTCGGGGGAGTCGAAGGTGGGGTTGGCGGTCGGGAAGGCCATCCAGGTGCGCTCGTGCGGGTGCCATTCGGCGGGCATCCGGAAGCCGAGCTGGGCGGGAGTGGTCATGAGGGTCTGTTCCTAAACGCTGGTGGGGGTCGGAGGGCTGGTGGGGGTCAGAGGAAGTAGAGGCGGCTGAGCGAGACGCTGTCGGCGGGCTCGGAGCGCAGTGGGGCGCCGTCCAGGGAGACCAGGCCGGTGTCGGCCTCCACCTGGACGTGGCCGATGCGGGCGTTGCGGACCATGTTCTTCGGGCCGATCCCGCGGGTGTTGCGGACGCCCACCCGGCGCCTGCGGGTGGGGAGTTGGTCGCCGGCGACGTCCAGGTAGGAGGCCTCGGCGGCGGCCTGCGAGACGAAGGCGACGGAGATGTCCGCGGCGGTGGCGCCATGCGCGCCGAACTGCGGTCCGAGCACCAGCGGTTCGCAGCGGTCGGTGGAGGCGTTCGGGTCGCCCACCACGCCGTACGCGGGGAAGCCGGCCTTCAGCACCAGCTGCGGCTTGGCGCCGAAGTGGTCCGGACGCCAGAGCACGATGTCGGCGAGCTTGCCGACCTCCAGCGAGCCCACCTCGTGGACGAGGCCGTGCGCGATGGCCGGGTTGACGGTCAGCTTGGCGATGTAGCGCAGCACCCGCTCGTTGTCGTCGCCGCCGCCGGCGGTGCCGTACGAGCCCTCGCCGTCCAGCGGGCCGAGTTCGGCCTTCATCTTGCCGGCCATGGCGAAGGTGCGGCGGACGGTCTCCCCGGCCCGGCCCATGCCCTGGGCGTCGGAGGAGGTGATGCCGATGACGCCGAGGTCGTGCAGCACGTCCTCGGCGCCCATCGTGCCGGCGCGGATCCGGTCGCGGGCCATTGCGGCGTCGCCCGGCAGGTCGACCTTGAGGTCGTGCGCGGAGACGATCATGCCGAAGTGCTCGCCGAGGGCGTCCCGGCCGAACGGCAGGGTGGGGTTGGTGGAGGAGCCGATGACGTTCTCCACACCGGCCATCTTCAGCACGTTGGGCACGTGCCCGCCGCCGCAGCCCTCGATGTGGAAGGCGTGGATGGTCCGGCCCTCCAGCACCTTGAGTGTGTCCTCGACCGAGAGGCACTCGTTCAACCCGTCGGTGTGCAGCGCGACCTGGACGTCGTACTCCTCGGCGACCCGCAGCGCGGTGTCCAGGGCGCGGGTGTGCGCGCCCATGTCCTCGTGCACCTTGAAGCCGGAGGCACCGCCCTCGGCGAGCGCCTCGATCAGCGGGGCCGGGTCGGAGGACGAACCGCGGCCCAGGAAGCCGATGTTGACCGGCCAGGCGTCGAACGCGTTGAAGGCGTGCCGCAGCGCCCAGGGGGAGTTGACGCCGACGCCCCAGACCGGGCCGAACTCCTGGCCGATGATCGTGGTGACGCCGGAGGCCAGCGAGGCCTCCATGATCCGCGGCGAGAGCAGGTGGACGTGGGTGTCGATGGCGCCGGCGGTGGCGATCATGCCCTCGCCGGAGACGATCGTGGTACCGGTGGAGACGACGACGTCGACGCCGTCCATGGTGTCGGGGTTGCCGGCCCGGCCGACGGAGACGATCCGGCCGTCGCGGATGCCGATCGAGGTCTTGCGGATGCCCTGGATCGCGTCGATGACGACGACGTTGCTGATCACGATGTCGCAGGTCTCGCGGATCGAGGTGGCCTTGAGGTGCAGGCCGTCCCGGGCGGTCTTGCCGAAGCCGGCCAGGAACTCGTTCCCGGGCTCCTGGGAGTCGGACTCGACCCGGATGATCAGCCCGCTGTCGCCGAGCCGGATGCGGTCCCCGGCCCGGGCGCCGTGCACCGAGATGTAGTCGTGGGGGGAGATGGCGGTCACGACTCGACCTCCGCGTCGTCGAAGCTGGTCAGGTAGCCGGTGGCGCGCGCCTTCTCCAGGGCGGCCTCCTTGGCGCCGGGCGCGTCGAGCGGCCCGTCGACCAGTCCGGCGAAGCCGATGGCGACCCGTTCGCCGCCGATCGGGACGAGGCCGACCTCGACGGTGGCCCCGGGGTCGAACCGCACCGAGGACCCGGCCGGCACGGCCAGATGCGTGCCGTACGCGGCGGCGCGGTCGAAGGCGAGGCGCGGATTCGCCTCGAAGAAGTGGAAGTGCGAGGTCACCGAGATCGGCACCGCCGCGGTGTTGTGGACGGGCAGCACGACCGTCTCCTCGACCGGGTCGTAGCCCTGGCCGCTCCCGGCCAGGGCGGCGCCCGGGGCGTCGTCGCCGAGCGAACCGGCGCCGCGGAACGGGTCGTTGACCACGGCGAGCCGGGTGCCGTCGTCGAAGACCGCCTCGACCTGCACCACGGTGACGACGTCGGGCACGCCGGGCAGCACGTCGTCGGCGGAGAGGACCGATCGCCCGGCCTCGATCGCCTCGGCCAGTCGCCGGCCGTCCCGGGCCGCCTCGCAGACCGTGTCGGCGATCAGCGCGGTGGCCTCGGGCACGTTGAGTCGCACGCCGCGGGCGCGGCGGGCGCGGGCCAGTTCGGCCGCTGTGAAGATCAGCAGCCGGTCCCGTTCGGTGGGGGTCAGTCGCACGGTTCCTCGCTCGCGGGTGCCGGTGGGTGGTCGATGGTGTTAGAACGGCGTTCAAACATCGGGGCCCCATTGAACCCGGGCCCGGCCGCCGTGTCCAGCGTTGCTCGCCCGGTGGTACTCCGCACGGCGGCGCGACGGGGGCGCGACGGGGGCGCTCCGGGAGGTGCGGGTGCAGCATCGGGCGCCCGGCCAAACCTCCCCGACCGCGCCCGGTGGATCACGCGGCCGCCCCCGAGCCCCGCTTCACCCCGGGTGACCGGCTACGCACTGTTGCGGGGCCATTGGGAGTGGGCATGAGGACTTCCGACGGCTGGACGCCCGCGGAGGGGGACCGGTGGGGCGTTCCTGAGCAGGGCGGGGGCGTTTTGATGGACGGGCAGGCACGTTTTCAACGCCGGCGGCCGGCGGTCGCGGGTCCGGGCGGCAGCCGCGCCGCAGCCGGCGGCCGCACCGCACCGGACGGCACCCCGCCCGGCGGCCGCGGCGCACCAGGGGGGCGCCCGGCGCCCGGCGGCGAGCCGCGGACGGGCGGCGCGGAGGGCTCGGCGCGGGCCGGCGGCCCGCCGTCGCCGCGGGCCGCACCCGACGACGCGCCGGTGCGCGGGGCGGGTAGGGCGCTCCACCGCCGGCTGCACGCCGTCCTGGAGCCGGCCGACCTGGCCGCCGTCGGCGCCGTTCGCCGCCGGCTCCGGGCGGTCCTGGACCGTTGGGGGCTGCCGCCGGAACTCGCCGACACCGCCGAACTGCTCGCCTCCGAGCTGGTCACCAACGCGCTGGTGCACACCCCGCACGGTGCCGTGTTCGACGTGGAACTCTCCGCGGACCGGCGGCTCCGGATCGAAGTCCGCGATGGCGCGCCCGGACTCCCCGGGCGGCGCGCGCCGGGCGATTACGCCACCTCGGGCCGCGGACTGCTGCTGGTCGAGGCCATGGCGGACGACTGGGGAGTACAGCTCCGGGGTGACGGCAAGACCACCTGGTTCGAGCTCGGACCGTCATGAATCGCGTGCGAACCGTTACCCTGTCCCCATCTTTGCGACACCCGGACGGTGCTACGGGATTGCCGCCTTGCCGAACATACGAGAGGCTAGTGAGAATGTGTGCGCGGTGCGCGGCGGGAAGAACCGATTCCCGACCGGCCCCACCGGCCGGCACACCGATCCGATCACGACACGGCCGTGCCGTCCGCCCGGACAGCACGGCCTTGGCAGCGGCAGGAGACACATGGCGACAGAGCCCGAGCCGCAGGGGCCCGCGCGCCGGAGCCCACCGGCCCAGGCGGTGCGTACCGCCGCGGGCCACGCGCTGCGCACCGCGACCGCCGGCCTCTCGGCCCCCCCGACCGGCCGCAGCCTCTCCGGCCGCGGCGCCGACTCCACCCCGGACTGGCTCGAGCCGGCGATGGCCGCCAACGGCATCGGCTCCTTCGACTGGGACATCCGCCGCGACATCCTCGAGGGCGACCAGCGGGCCTGCGACATCCTCGGCCTGGACACGAACCGCTTCGACCGCAGCTCCGCCGCCTTCCTCGCCCTGCTGCACCCGGAGGACGCCCCGGTCGTCCGCCGCCGGGTCGAGCGGGCCGTCACCGAACTCGGCCAGTGCGGCGCCTACTACCGCACCGTCCACCCCGGCGGCGAGATGCACGCGGTGCGCTTCCGCGGCCGCGTCCTCGCCGACGCCTTCGGCCGGCCCTCCCGGATGGTCGGCTTCGTCTGGGACGCCACCGTCGAGCTCCACAAACGCGAGAAGGCCGGCGAACTCGCCGCCCTGCGCGAGGAGCGCTCCCGGTTCATCAAGGAGGCCGCCCGGGCACTCTCCGAGGCGGTCACCGTCCGCGACGTCGCCCGGGTCTTCACCGAGCTGCCGCTGCCCGGCCTCCCGCCGGACGGCCTGGTGCTCGCCTCCCTGGAGGCCGGCCGGCTCGCCATCCTCGGCGCCAGCGGCTACCGCAGCGAGCTGATCGCCCGGCACGACCGCTCCCCGCTCGCCGCCGACCACCCGATGGCCTTCGCCGTCCGCACCCGCACCCCCGTGTTCATCGCCGACCGCGAGGAGTACGAGGAGCGCTACCCGGAGGCCTGGGAGCAGCTCGGCGCCGGCAGCGGTCGCAGCTCCTGGGCGTTCCTGCCGCTGGTGGTCAGCGGCCGGGCGATCGGCGTCTGCGTGGTCAGCTTCGACGACGACCGCGAACTCGACGCCGACGACCGCACCCTGCTCTCCACCCTCGGCGGCCTGGTCGCCCAGTCGCTGGCCCGCGCCCAGCTGCACGACGCCGAGCACGAGCTCGCCGCGAGCCTCCAGCGGGTCATGCTGCCGCGCGCCGTGCCCTCCGTCCCCGGTGTCACCACCGCCGTCCGCTACCTCGCGGCCGGCTCCGGCCTGCAGATCGGCGGCGACTGGTACGACGTCGTGCCGCTGCCCGGCGGCCACGTCGGCCTCGTCATCGGCGACGTCCAGGGCCACGACGTGCACGCCGCCGGCATCATGGGCCAGCTGCGGATCGCGCTGCGTGCCTACGCCGCCGAGGGCCACCCGCCCGCCGCGGTCATGGCCCGCGCCTCCCGCTTCCTCGCCGACCTGGACACCGACCACTTCGCCACCTGCACCTACGCCGAGGTCAACGTCGACTACGGCGTCGTCTACGCGGTGCGGGCCGGCCACCTCGACCCGGTGGTCCGCCGCGCCGACGGCTCGGCCTCCGTGCTCCCGGTCGCCGGCGGGCTCCCGCTCGGCGTCGACCCCGACGAGGAGTACCGGGTCACCCGGTTCAGCCTCGACCCCGGCGAGACCGTCGTGCTCTGCACCGACGGCCTCGTCGAAGCCCGCGGCATGGACCTCGACACCGGCTTCGGCCGGCTCTGCGAAGCCGTGGCGACGCCACTGCCCGCCCGTGACGAGTCCGCCCGCGAACCGCTCGAGGAACTCGCCGACCGGATCGCCGCCCGCGCCGCCGACTCCAGCGAGCGCGAGGACGACATAGCGCTGCTGCTGCTCCGCTGGGACGGCCCCTCCGGCGGCCGCGCCGCCCAACAGCTGCGGCGCCGGATCGGCCAGGCCGACCTCGCCCGGATCTCCGAACTCCGCGGCGAACTGCGGGACGCACTGCGCCGCTGGCAGGTCCCGGAGCTCATCGACACCGCCGAACTGCTCTCCTCCGAGCTGGTCACCAACGCCATCCGGCACACCGACCGGGACGCGATGTTCACCGCCCGGCTCTACCGGGCGCCCGACAACGGGCGGGCCCGGCTGCGGGTCGAGGTCGAGGACGAGTCGGACCTCTGGCCGACCCGCCGCACCCCCGGCGAGCAGGCCTCCTCCGGCCGCGGCCTGATGCTCGTGGAGGCGCTCGCCGACGGCTGGGGCGTGGAACCGCGCGGCTCCGGCAAGCGCATGTGGTTCGAGCTCTCCGCCGACGGCCCGGCCCCGACCGACAGCTAGGCGTCCTCGACGTGCCCCGGGCGGTCAACCCGGGGCACGTCGAGACACGCCACGGCCGTCAGCCGAACTGCTGCTCCAGGTCCTTGAGCTTCTGCTCCAGGGATTCCAGACGCGGCAGCGTGATGGTGTCGTCCTCCGGCGTCAGGTCGACGCTCAGCGGCGCCGCCCGCACCGGCAGCCCGGGCTGGGCCGCCCGCACCTCGACCGGCGGCGCGTCGACGGCTATGGCAGGCTCCGTTCCGCCCGCCTCCAGCTGCCGGGCTCCCGAACGGCGCCAGCCCCCGTGGTGGCGGCCGATGGCGCGGATCTCGGCCCGCTCGCGGCGGCTCGCCAGCCGTCGGCGCTCCCGGTCGGCGGCCGCCGCCCGCCGGTCGTCGCGGACCTCCTCGACCGCCTCGTCCAGCGTGCGCACCCCCTCCAGCAGCATCAGCGACCAGGCGGCGTACGTCTCCCGCGGGGCCCGCAGCCAGCGGACGATCCGGATCTGCGGCAGCGGACGGGGCACCAGGCCCTGCTCGCGCAGCGCGGCCCGGCGGGTCTGCTTGAGCGCGCGGTCGAAGAGCACCGCGGCCGACAGCGACATGCCGGCGAAGAACTGCGGCGCCCCGGCGTGGCCGAAGCCGCGCGGCGCGTGCACCCAGTTGAACCAGGCGGACGCCCCCGCGAACAGCCACACCAGCAGCCGGGAGCCGAGCGCCGCGTCGCCGTGGCTGGCCTCGCGGACGGCCAGGACCGAGCAGAACATCGCGGCGCCGTCCAGCCCGAACGGCACCAGGTACTCCCAGCCCCCGGAGAGGTTGAGGTTCTGCACACCGAAGCCGACCAGCCCGTGGAAGGACAGTGCCGCGGCGACGGCGGCACAGCAGAAGAGCAGGGTGTACGAGGCGGCCCCGTACAGGGATTCCTTGCGCCGACGGCGCTCCTCCGAGCGCTCCCAGGAATCGGACCCGCCCGTTGCCGTGGCGGCCCGGTAGCGGGCGAACGCCACGAGCACGGCGGCGACCACGAGGAGGGCCACGCCCACCGCACCCCAGCCCGGTGGTATGTCGGACAGTCTCATGACCTGAACCAGCCTCGCTTTCCTGCGTAGGGACGGCTGGTCCATGATGGCGGAGAATTCCGGCGCCGAAGGCCGGATTACCGGCGATGCACCGGTGCGGGGGAATTATCGGCGAATATTCGAATGGCAATCACCTTTCCTGCTGCCGCGGGCAGGTGAAACACAGCCCGTTCGGGTCAACCGTGTAGAACAGGCAGCAGGTCGCCCGAGTGCGTGTACGTATACCGTCGGTCGCCCGGAAGGAGGCGCCGCCGACGTACGGTGCCGGGCCGCCGCCGGGCAGCAGCGCGGTGAGTTCCGCGACCGCGCGCTCCTCCTCGCCGAGCTGCCCCGCCACGAACCAGAGGCCCTCGACCACGTCGTCGGTCGCCGTGCCCCACAGCGTCCGCGGTCCGCGCCGCACCCACGGGCGGAACGCCGCCACCATCGGCTCCATGTGCTCGGCCAGCGCGTCCAGCAGCTCGGCGCGCAGTGCGGCCTCGTCGGGGACGGCGCGCAGCAGGCCCTCGGCGGCCAGCGGGTCGCCGGGCAGGCCGACCAGCTCCACCGGGTCCACGGTGAGCTCGCCGCGCGCCCGGTGGAAGGCGACCCGGCCGACCGGCAGCCGCGGCACCCGGCGCTCCAGGAACCACGGCAGGGTGAAGGCCAGCGCCGCCGGCCACATCCAGCGGTGGAAGCAGAAGCCCGCGGCCACGTCCGGCCGCAGCGGGGTGCCGTGGTCGCGCTCGCCGGCCTCGGCGTCGAACGCGATCGCGGCGCGTACGGCCTCCGGATCCCGGGTCAGCTCACCGGCGGTCACCCAGCCCGCGCCGGACGGCGGCGGCGCCAGGCGCAGGCGCAGCGCGGGGTGGGCGTCGGTCAGCCTGCGGTACGCGCCGGCGAGCGGCGGCTCCGGGCGGGCCCGCGCCGGGACGGCCTCGGGGACGGTCAGGGTCATGCGGGCCCCAGCGGTACGGGGCTCGGCGGAGCCCGGGGACGGCGTCGGCGGACCCTGTCCGGGGCACTGCTCAACCCCGGACAGGTAAGCCTTACCTTAGCTCACCCCGTCCCCCCTGCCGAGCCCACCCCGGGGCTGCCGTCACCGGGGTGGTTCGCCCAGGATCCGTCGGCCGGGCCGGGGGCCGGTGGAGAGAGTGCGGTGCATCGGCGCAGTGCGGAGGGCGGAGCCGGCGATCTTCGTGTCCGTCCCGGCGGGTGTTCGTGTTCGGTGCCGTTTCGGTTCAAGCGGTGCCGCCGGGCTGCGGCGGGTGGGTGGCTGGTGCCGCCCACCCGCCGCGGCCCGGGTCAGGCCGTGCCCGGTGTCCGGGCGGCCGGGCTGTCGGGGCTACCGCCCTGCGGCGGGATCCGGAGGCGGCCGGCCAGCCAGACCGGGACTCCGCCGAGGGCCTGCACCAGCCGGGTCGCCTCGGCACGCAGCCGGGCCGCCTCGGCCGGCTCGGCGACGTCGGCGAGTGCGGCCAGGGCCGGTGCCACCCCCACCGTGAAGCCGAGTTCCTCGCGCAGCCGCAGCGACGCCCGGAATCCCTCCCTGGCCCGCTCGCGGTCCCCGCCGGCCAGCGCCAGCCCGGCCAGGTGCCGCCAGGTGTAGGAGCAGAGCAGGTCGTCGTGGCGTTCCACCGCCGCGTCGTGCGCCCGGCGGTAGGCGATCCGCGCCGCCGCCGGGTCGTGCAGCAGGTGTTCGGCGACCAGGCCGCGCCGGAAGTCCAGCAGTGGACGCCCCGGTGCGTCCGGGGGCAGCAGTGCGGACGTCCGTCCGAGCGCGGCCTGCGCCTCGTCCAGCCTGTCCCGTCTGCCCAGCACGCTCGCCACGTACGCCAGGAACCCGCGTGCGCAGGCCGCCGCGGCTCGCTGACCGGGCGCCGCCGCCCCCGCCTCGGCGAGCCGCAGCGCGGCCTCCGCCTCGGCCCAGTTCGCGGCCGTGAACAGGCACTGCTCGATGAGGAGTTCGGCCCGCTCCACGGCGGCGGACGGATCCCGTCCGGCGTGCGGTCGCAGTAACTCCGCAGCCTCCTGCCAGCACCCGCGCGACCGAAGCCGCCACACGGCGTCGGCCATGCCCCCCGGGGCCGTTCGGTGCTCCGACAACGCCACCTCCTTGTGTGCGCCATCCGGCAGGCGCGCGCCTTCCCCACGGCTGCGCTGTGGCGGCAATTCAACACGGGGGCGCGCTTGTGCACCAGATCACGAGCGACACGGATTGCGGAGTGGCACCCTCCGCCGCGGCGGGGGTCAGGATGTCCAGCCGGTCTCCATCAGCGCCTCGGCGGCGCCGTTCGCCGGTTGCGGGATGCCCGAGGCGTCCAGCGTGAACAGCGCCACCAGCAACTGTTCGCCGCGCACCACAGCCTGATGCGAGAACCCGGCCAGCGTGAACATCGCCGCCGCCATCTCCTCGCTGTGCAGCGTCTGCATCCACAGGCACTCGACGGCCTTCACGTCCGCCGGGTCCGACCAGGTGTCCACCTGGGCCACCATCCGGGAGCCGAGCAGGGTCACCGCCTCGCGGTCCTGCCCCTCCGTCAACTCCAGGTCCTCGAAGCCGAGCCACTGCAGGTAGCGGGCCGCGGCCAGCACCGCGTCCTGCGAGGAGTGCACCGGCTGCGGGCGGAACGGCGGACGCATCAGCCGGTGCCGGCCCTGCTGCGGCGCCACCTCCTCCGGCGGCACCGCCGTCGTGTACGGGCGGGCCCCCACCGGTCGGCCGCTCGGCCCGGCGGACGGCAGCCGCGGCGCCTTGTCCACCGGCAGCCGCACCGTCGCCCCGCAGTTGCAGGTGAACTCCGGCTGCGGCCACTGGTCGTTGCGCCCGCAGTGCGGACAACGCATGCTCAGCCAGGAGTCCTCCCAGGAGCGGAACCGCACCTGCACCGGCACCCCGCCGCGCAGCAGCGGCACCCGCAGCTGCGCCCCGCACGGGCACGGCAGGCTCGGCGCCTCGTACACGTGCTCCGCCCGGCAGGCCGGGCAGCGGATCGCGGTGCCACCCGCGGACGGGGCGGGGCCGGGCGCCCGGTTGCTGAAGTCGTCGGGCTGCGGCACTGCGGTCATGGCTGGCACCGTCCGTTCGGTGTCGGCTGGGCAGGTCACTTCCTATCTTCGCTGATCCGGGCAGGTGGTGGAACGGATTGCGGCAAACATCGGGGAGACCCCGGGGGCGTACGACCCGACGGTGGCGGCGCCCCCGCCGAACGGCGGGGACAGCAGTGACCGGGGCGCATCCGAGAGTCCAACGTGCTTGCACGGCAGGTCTGTTCATCCGGCGGACGCGGCCCAGCGGGCCAGGTCCTCCGGGGTGTCCAGATCGTCCGGCACCGCCACGTCGCCGCACTCCACCAGAAGGAGCTCACCGGCGTGCGCCGTCAGCAGGGCGCGCGCCCCCGCATCGCCCGTGGCCCCGTCCGCCGCCTCCGCGAAGTACCGGGCCCCGATCAGCACCGGATGCCCGCGCCGACCGCCGTACGCCGCCGCCACGAGCTCCCCGCCCGTCCGCTGCGCCGCCAGCAGCCGCGCCACCGCCTCCGGGGTCACCCCCGGGGTGTCCACCAGCATCACCAGCACCGCCGGAGCGCCCTCCGGCAGCGCCGCCAGCCCCACCCGCAGCGAGGAGCCCATCCCGCTCTCCCACGCCGGGTTGTCCACCAGCAGGCAGTCGCCCGTCGCGGCCCGCGCCCGCACCTGCTCCCGGGCCGCGCCCAGCACCGCCACCACCGGCCCGCAGCCGCCCGCCCGGACGACCTCCAGCGCGTGCTCCAGCAGCGGGCGCCCCCGGTGCTCCACCAGCGCCTTCGGCCGCCCGCCGAGCCGGCGCCCGCCGCCCGCCGCCAGCACCAGGGCCGGAATCCGCCGATCACTCATGCACCCAGTCTCCCGACCCCGCCGCCCCGACGGCAGTTGTGCGATCAGCCAAGTCGACCTCGCAGGTCAGCGGCGCACACCGGAACTTCCGCCGCTGGCCGCCGCCCCCGCCCGCACCCTGTACTGGGCCCATGGCACCCCGTTCCACCGCTCCCGGCACCGCGCAGCCCCCCGGCGGGCCCCTGATCGACCGCTTCGGCCGGATCCACACCGACCTGCGGATCTCGCTGACCGACCGCTGCAACCTGCGCTGCACCTACTGCATGCCCGCCGAGGGCCTGAACTGGCTGCCCCGACCCGAACTCCTCACCGACGACGAGGTCGTCCGGCTCGCCCGGATCGCCGTCGACCGCCTCGGCATCCGCAGCCTGCGCCTCACCGGCGGCGAACCGCTGCTCCGCCGCGGCCTGCCCGGACTGATCGCCGGACTCACCGCCCTCGGCGGCCCGGACGGCCGCCCCGAACTCTCCCTCACCACCAACGGCATCGGCCTCGCCCGGACGGCCGCCGACCTCAAGGCGGCCGGCCTGCACCGGGTCAACGTCTCCCTCGACACCCTCCGCCCCGAGCGGTACACCGAGATCACCCGCCGCGACCGGCTCACCGACGTCCTCGACGGCCTCGCCGCCGCCCGCGCCGCCGGCCTCGACCCCGTCAAGATCAACGCCGTCCCCGTCCGCGGCGTCAACGACGACGAACTCCGCGACCTCGTCGCCTTCGCCGCCGAGCACGGCTACCGGATGCGCTTCATCGAGTCCATGCCGCTGGACGCCCAGGGCGCCTGGGACCGCGCCCGCATGGTCACCGCCGACGAGATGCTCGCCGACCTCGGCCGCCGCTGGGACCTCGTCCCGGTCGGCCGGCACGGCAACGCCCCCGCCGAGGAGTGGCGGATCGCCGGCACCGACACCGTCGTCGGCGTCATCGCCTCCGTCACCCGCCCGTTCTGCGGCGGCTGCGACCGCGTCCGGCTCACCGCCGACGGCCAACTGCGCAACTGCCTCTTCGCCACCGAGGAGTCCGACCTGCGCGCCCTGTTGCGCTCCGGCGCCGACGACGACCGGATCGAGGCCGCCTGGCGCGCCACCGTCGCCCGCAAGCGCGCCGGCCACGCCATCGACTCGGCCGGCTTCGTCCGCCCCGACCGCCCGATGTCCGCGATCGGCGGCTGACCGCCCCGCCCCGTGCCTCCGCGGCTTGACCCGGCGGGACGGCCCCTGCTCTGCTGGTGCGCCGTCACCGCCACACCGTCGGGGGAGAACCCGTGCGCGCCCGCCCAGCCACCGCCCTGTCCGCCCTGCTGCTGCCCGCCTTCCTGCTCACCGCCTGCACCTCCGGCACCTCCGGCACCTCGGCCGACCACGCCCCGGCCGGCGCCCTCGGCACCAGCCCGCTGCAGAACCCGGACGGCACCCGGCCCGGCCTCGCCCCGCTCAGCTCCGCCGCCGACCGCAAGGCCGGCCGCGACCTGATCGCCAAGGTCCGCACCGCCGCGGCCGGCCCCAGGACCGGCTACGACCGCGACCAGTTCGGCCCCGCCTGGACGGACAACGTCGACGGCACCGCCCTCGGCCACAACAACTGCGACACCCGCAACGACCTGCTCGCCCGGGACGGCCGCGCCGTCCAGCACAAGGACGGCTCCGCCTGCACCGTCACCGCCATGACCATCCACGACCCGTACACCGGCAAGGACGTGCAGTGGACGAAGGCGCAGGCGACGAGGATCCAGATCGACCACGTGATGCCGCTCTCCTACGACTGGCAGATGGGCGCCGCGAAGTGGGACAAGGCCAAGCGGGTCCGGATCGCCAACGACCCGCTCAACCTGATCCCCGCCGACGGCCCCCAGAACTCCGCCAAGGGCGACTCCGGCCCCTCCGAGTGGCTCCCCGCCGACCCGAAGATCCGCTGCTCCTACGCCGTCCGCTTCGCCCAGGTCTCCCTCAAGTACGACCTGCCCGTCACCCCGGCCGACAAGCAGACCATGCTCGCCCAGTGCGGCTGACCCGCCGGGACACGGCGATCAGGGGCGCGTGGGGGCACCTCCCGGCCGGAGGCCGGGGGAGAACTGCGCAATCCGAGAGCGGCGCACCTGACAGCTCGGGCAAACCCGAAGTACGGGGCGCGGGGAACTGCGCGGGACGGAAGGCATCGGTCCGTGCCTCCCGCCTCGCGCAGTTCCCCGCGCCCCCGGGGGGCGCCCTATTGGCGAGCCTTCCCTACTCGGTCGCCGTCAGGTCGTAGACGGTGGCGTTGCCGACCGTCTTGGCGGTGAAGTTCTCGGAGACCCAGGTCGAGATCTGCGAGGACTCGGAGGAGCCGCCCATCCCGCCGCCGCCACCGCCGCCGAAGCCGCCGCCGCCGATGAACCAGTGCACCTTGCCCTCCTTCACGTACTGCTGGAACTGCGCCAGGGTCAGCGAGGGGTCGGTGCCGTTGAAGCCGCCGAGCGCCATCACCGGCTCGCCGGTGGCGAGCTGGTAGCTGGCCTGGTTCTGCGAGCCGACGGCGGCCGCGACCCAGGTGTACTTGTCGGCGTCCTGCTTGAGCAGGGCGGACAGCTCGCTGCTGACCTGGGCGCCGTTGAGCAGACCGCCCATCCCGCCGCCGGGGCCGCCCGTGCGCCCCGTCCGGCCGTCGCCGCCCGTGCCGGTGGTGCCGTTGGTGCCGGGCATGCCCTGGCCGTTCGTGCCGGGGAAGCCGCCCTGCCCGTTCATGCCCGGGAACCCGCCCTGACCCTGGCCCTGCGTCTGGCCCTGGCCCTGGCCGTTCTGGCCGCCCTGGACGCCCGGGGGGAAGCCCGTGCCGCCGGGGCCGCCGCCCGCCATCCGGCCGCGGCCGCCGCCGGGGCCGCCGAAGCCGCCGCCCTGCACCCGCGGGCCGGCCGTGACGATCGAGCCGCTGTGCCCGGTGGAGACGGTCTGCAGTGCGTAGGCGGTCGGGCCGCCGAGCGTCGCGGCCAGCGCCGCCAGCCCGGCGACCGCGGCCAGCCGTGCCCCGGTCCGCCCGGTCAGCCTGCCGGCCAGCGGCAGCGCGAGGGCCGCCGCGAGGCCGCCGACCAGGACCGCCCACCGCAGCCACGGCACGAAGTCCGCGCTGCGGCCGAGCAGCACGTACGCCCAGACCGCGGTCACGGCGACCACGCCGCCGAGCAGGGCCGCGTACGGCAGCCGGTGCCGGGCCCGCCACAGGCCGTCCGCGCCCATGCCGACCAGGGCGGCGACCGCGGGGACGAGGGCCACCGTGTAGTACTGGTGGAAGATGCCGGACATGAAGCTGAACGTCAGCGCGGTGCTGAGCAGCCAGCCGCCCCAGACCAGGAAGGCGATCCGGGCGCTGTCGGTGCGCGGGTAGCGGCGGGTCGCCCAGAGGCCGAACACCAGCAGGATCAGCGCGGCCGGCATCAGCCAGGCGATCTGCCCGCCGATGTCGCCGTCGAAGAGCCGGGTGATGCCGGTCTCGCCCCACATGCCGCCGCCCGCGCCGCCGCCGCCACCGCCGACGCTGCCGGTCTCGTTGCCGGTGATCCGGCCGAAGCCGTTGTAGCCGAAGGTGACCGAGAGGAAGTCGTTGTCCTGGGAGCCGCCGATGTAGGGGCGGGCGGAGGCCGGGACGAGTTCCACGATCGCCACCCACCAGCCGGCGGCGACGACCACGGCGAGGCCCGCCCACAGCAGCTGGCGGAACCGGCGGCCGAGGCCGGTGGGGGCGGTCACCAGGTAGATCAGGGCGAAGGCCGGCAGCACCAGGAAGGCCTGCAGGGTCTTGGTGAGGAAGCCGAAGCCGAACATCACGCCGGCGAACACCAGCCAGCGGGTGCTCGCCGTCTCGGTCGCCCGGACGACGCCGTACGCGGCCAGGGTCAACAGCAGCACCAGCAGCGCGTCCGGGTTGTTGAAGCGGAACATCAGCGCCGCGACCGGGGTGAGCGCCAGGGCGGCGCCGGCCACCAGGCCGCCGACCGGGGAGAAGCGGCGGCGCACCGTCGCGTAGACGGTGGCCACGGTGGCCACCGCCATCAGGACCTGCGGGGCGAGGATGCCGGCCGAGCTCAGGCCGAACAGCCGCACCGAGAGCGCCATCGGCCACAGCGACATCGGCGGCTTGTCGACGGTGATGAAGTTCGCCGCGTCCGAGGAGCCGTAGAAGAAGGCCTTCCAGCTCTGCGAGCCCGCCTGGACGGCGGCCGAGTAGAAGGAGTTCGCCCAGCCGGAGGCGCTGAGGTTCCAGAAGTAGAGGACGGCGGTCGCGGCGAGCAGCGCCAGGAACGCGGGCCGGACCCAGGCCGGGTCGTCCGGGCGGCCGCGCCAGGTGCGGCCGGGCAGGGTCCGCAGCCGGCCGGCCCACGAGCCGGGCCCCTTGGTGCCGCGCGGCGGCAGCTCGGCCGACGGGAAGAGTGCATCGACCGTGGCCCGCCGGTCGGCGGGCGCCGGCGGCGGGTAGTTCGCGGCCTCGGGCCACGGTTCGCTGGTCGGAGGTACGGAACTGGTCGTGGTCATGGGAGATACGCTGGCCGCGCCGACTGAGAGCTTGATGAGAGCGGCCTATGAGCCCGGTGTGATCTTCTTCCGGCCCGCCGGGCGGCCCCGTGCGCAGACCGCCGGGCCGTCAGCCGGCCGCGGCGGCAGGGGCGGGCGGCGCCAGGCGGTGGCCGAGCCACTCCAGTGCGGGCGGGATCTCCCGCGTCCAGGTGCGGAAGTTGTGGCCGCCGGTGTCGAGGGTGATGGTGGACATCCGGGTGGGCGCCTTGAACGCGCCGACCATCTTCTGGGTGGCGCCGTAGTTGTGCTCGTCGTAGCTGGTCGCGAGCAGCAGCGAGACCGGCGGGGCGGGCAGTGTCCGCAGCCGCCACAGCAGGTCGTTCTCCTGCTTCAGCCGGGGCCGGCCGCCGAACAGGTCGCCGGTGGTCGGGTCGGTCGGGGCGGTGTAGTAGCCGGAGAGCGAGATCGCCGAACGGTACGAGTCGGGCTTGCGCAGCGCGAACTTGAGGGCGCAGTAGCCGCCGGTGGAGTCGCCGACGGCGGCCCGGGCGTCGGGCCGGTCCAGGATGCGGTAGGTGCCGCCCAGCGCGTGCGGGAGGTCCTCGGTGAAGAAGGTCTCCACCTGGGGGCCGCCGGGGACGTCCATGCACTCGGTGTCCCGGTTGCCGGCCAGGGTGGGCCGCATCATCACCAGGACGGTCGGCGGCAGCTGTCCGGCCTGGATCGCCTTCAGCGTCGAGTCCGGGTACTCCAGCAGCGAGATCAGCTTCTCCGCGGAGCCGGGGTAGCCGGAGAGCACCAGCGCCATCGGGAAGCGGCTGTGCGCGTAGGCGGGCTGGAAGTACTGCGGCGGCAGGTAGACGTAGGCGGGGGTCGCGGTGAGACCGGAGGCCCGGCCGCGGATGCGGACCTTCTCGATCACCCCGGAGCGGTCCTGCGCCGAACCCTGTGCGGAGTACACCTTCTGCTGCCCGAGCACCGAGACGGCCCGGCCGCCGGGCTCGTGGTCGACGACGGTGCCCTGCTTGCCGTCCGTGCCGAGCAGGTCGCCCCAGGTCGTGTAGAAGCCGAAGTACGCGTTGGCGATCAGCCCGATCGCCGCGAACACGGCGAGCTGGGCACCGAAGAAGGCGCCGAGCCGGCCGAGCCAGGCCTTCCAGCCGCGGCCCGCGAGCTTCGGCCAGAGCCACATGGTGGCGCCGAAGGCGGCGACGGCGAGAAGGACGGCGAGGACGCGCAGCGGCAGTCCGGTCAGGCTCAACACGCGTTGATCGTAGAGGACTGTCAGAAACCGTTCAGACCACCCCCAGGCTGTGTCAGGAATGTGCACGGACGGCCCGTCCGGCCCAGGCCGTGACGATCCGTCGGCCGACCTTCCGGCGCGGCGCGGGCACACCGGCGTCCGGGGGACGGGGGCGGTGTGTCGGCCCGGTGGCAGGCGTTCCGCTGCCTACGCTCGTGACCGGCCGTCAACCGATCGCCCCAGGCACCGCCGGACACCCCGGCCTGTCCGACCCCGGGAGGGCGCATGCTGTCACCGCCGCCGAGCACCACCGCCGAGGCCGCTCGACGCCCCGGTGTGCTGCACCGGCTCGGCTCGTGGTGCGCCCGGCACGGCATCCTGGTGCTGGTGGCCTGGCTGATCGCGCTGGCCGGCATCCAGGTCGCGGACCGGGCGGTCGGCGGCACCTTCTCGGACGACTTCAACATCTCCAGCAGCCAGGCCCAGAAGGGCCTGGACGTGCTGAAGGCGCACAACCCGGCCGCGGGCGGCGTCGGCTCGCAGATCGTCCTGCACGACGCGCAGGCGCTCACCGGCTTCTCGGACCAGATCAACCAGGTGGTCGGGAACCTCGGGAAGCTGCCGAACGTGGTGTCGGTGCAGAACCCGCTGCCGCAGCCCGGCCAGCCCTCCACCCAGACCCCGAACGGCCCGCTCTCCACCGACGGCCTGACCGCCTTCATCACCTTCAAGACCGACGCCAACCCGAGCACCTACGGCAGCGACTACCTGACCCAGGTGGACAACGCGGTCGCCCCGCTGCGCCAGGCCGGGGTGCAGGTGGAGTACGGCGGGCCGCTGGGTGAGGCGGCCCGGCCGAAGGCGGACGACCGCAGCAGCGAGGCGATCGGTTTCGCCGTCGCGATCGTGGTGCTGCTGATCGGCTTCGGCAGTGTGATCGCGGCCGGCCTGCCGCTGATCAACGCGCTGATCGCGGTGATCGTCGGTCTCGGCTGCCTCGGCCTGCTGGCCGCGGCGACGACCTTCGCGACCGTCTCGCCGACCCTGGCCACCATGATCGGCCTGGGCGTCGGCATCGACTACGCGCTGTTCCTGCTGACCCGCTACCGGCAGGGCCTGATGGACGGCGCGGACCCGGCGGCCTCCGCCGGGCACGCGACGTCCACCGCCGGCCGGGCGGTGCTGGTCTCCGGCTGCACGGTGATCATCGCGCTGGCCGGCCTCTCGGTCTCCGGGGTCAGCTTCATCTCCAAGCTGGGCCTGGCCGCCGGCGTCACCGTGGTGACGGCGGTGGCCGGCGCGCTGACCCTGCTGCCGGCGATGCTCGGCATCATCGGCAAGGCGATCGACCGCTGGCACGTCCGCACGCCCGTCGCCGAGACCAACGCCGCGCCGGGCGAGGAGGTGACCGGCACCTGGCACCGGTACGCGCAGCGGGTGGAGCGCCACCCGTGGCGGTTCCTGATCTCCGGCGTGGTCGTGGTGTGCGTGCTGGCGATCCCGCTGTTCTCCATCCAGCTCGGGCACATCGACGACGGCGCCGACCCGCCCTCCTTCACCGACAAGCGGGCCTTCGACCTGATGTCGGACGCCTTCGGCCCGGGCTCCAACGGCCCGCTGACGGTGGTGATCGACCAGACGACCGTGCCGGCCGCGAACCAGCAGGCGGTGGTCACGTCCGTCCAGCAGGCGCTGGCCGGCACCCCGAACATCGCCAGCATCGGCCCGTTCCAGCCGTCCAGCGACAACGACGTGCTCACCTCCACGGTGATCCCGGCCCAGCAGCCGCAGGACGAGCAGACCACCGAGCTGGTCAACAGCCTGCAGGACACCGTGCTGCCGCAGGCCGTGGAGAACACCCCGGCGGTCACCTACGTGACCGGCACGACCGCCGCCCAGGTGGACTTCCGCGACATCGTCGCCAGCCGGCTGCTGGCGATCATCGCGGTGGTGGTCGGCCTGGCCTTCCTGATCATCCTGGCGGTCTTCCGCGGCCTGCTGGTGGCGGTCAAGGCGGCGGTGCTGAACCTGCTGTCGATCGCCGCCTCGTACGGCGTGGTGGTGGCGGTCTTCCAGTGGGGCTGGGGCGGTCCGGCGCTCGGGGTGTCGGGGACGGTGCCGATCGAGAGCTACGTGCCGATGATGATGTTCGCCATCGTCTTCGGCCTGAGCATGGACTACGAGGTCTTCCTGCTCTCCCGGGTGCACGAGAACTGGACGCGCACCGGTGACGCCAAGGGCAGTGTGGCGCACGCGCTGGAGATCACCGCCCGGGTGATCACCTGTGCGGCGCTGATCATGGTGAGCGTCTTCGCGGCGTTCATCCTGAGCGACAACATCGTGGTCAAGATGCTGGGCCTGGGCCTCGCGGTCAGCGTGCTGATCGACGCGACCGTCGTCCGGCTGCTGATGGTGCCGGCGGTGCTCACGCTGCTCGGCCCGCACGCCTGGTGGACGCCCCGCTGGCTGGACAGGATCCTGCCGCACATCAACCCGGAGGGCGACGAGGCCTGAACCCGCGGCGCGGCCGCCGCACCGGTGTCCCGGTGCGGCGGCCGCCGTGTGACGGACCGTCAGATGGTGGGGGTGCGGCCCGTCACGGGTAGGAGACGACGTTGGACGGGGTGGTGGAGGTGCCCGAGGTCGGGGCGCCGGTGTCGTTCACCACGTGGGCGAACTGGCCGTTGCCGCCGAGCGAGTTGACCAGGACGTCGTGCAGCTTGACGCCCGACTTGTTCGGCACCTCGAAGCCGTGGTCCATGACGATGGTCGGGTCCACGTTGAAGTAGCAGTAGCTGCCCAGGCCCCAGCCCTCGTGGGTGTTGACCGAGTCGTCGACCTTGTAGGCCGCGAAGCCCCGGGTGTTCCCGTTCTGGATGGCGGCCTGGTTGGGCGCGTCGTACGCCTTCTCGTTCTGGAAGAAGATCGTGCGGCCGCCGTTGCCCTTCCACCAGACGTCGTACTTGTTGAAGTGCTCGACGAACAGGCCGGTGGCGAGGACGTCGTTGCCGCCGACGACGAAGCCGTAGTCGGAGCGGTTGGTCTCCCAGCCGACGCCGGCGCCGTGGTCGGCGCGCCAGATCCAGGTGTGGTCGACGACCGTGTTGTTGCTGTTGATCACCATGCCGTTGGTGGCCTTGCCGGCGCCCGCGCCGCCGACCCGGACGAAGACGTCCTGGATGACGACCGGGTCGGCCGCGTGGGACGCGCCCGGTCCGGCGTCGCCGACCTGCAGCAGGGCGGGGGAGTTGACGGTGCCGGCGTCCAGCAGCAGGCCGGAGACCTTGACGCCGTCCACGTCGGCGACCTTCATCGCGGTCACGCCGTTGTCCGGGACGACGGTGGCGAGGCCGAGGCCGAGCACCACGGTGTCCGGGCGGGTGACGTTGATGGTCTGGTCGACGTGGTACACGCCCGGGGTGAAGAGCAGGTTGAGGCCCTGGGCGAGCGCCTGGTTGATGGTGGCCGCGGTGGCGCCCGGCTTGACCACGTAGAACTGGTTCAGCGGCAGCGAGGCGCCCTGCGGCGTGCCGTTGCCCCAGGAGGTGCCGCGGGCGTTGGTGCGCCTCGCCGGGACGAAGACCTTGTAGTCGTTGCCGTCCAGGTAGAGGAACGGCTTCTCCTGCGAGACCGGGGTGGTGTCCAGCGTGGTGTACGGCGGGTTCGGGAAGCCCTGGGCGGGGGCGCCCTGGACGCCGGAGAAGGTCTGGTTCCAGACGCCGTTGGTGAAGCCGCCGATCGAGCTGTCGCGGGTGTACCACTGCTGCTGCGAGTAGTTGCCGACCTGGCCGTCGATCTTCGAGTCGGCGATGTAGCCGCCGGAGGCCCAGCCGTAGCCGTCGGGGGCGAGGTTGAGGCCGCCCTCGACGTGCATCCGGCGGAACGGCGCGGCCTGCGAGACGGCCCAGCGGTCGGTGCCGCTGACCGGCTTGAGGTGCAGGTTCTCCGCGGAGCGCCAGAAGTTCTGGGTGGCGTTGCCGTTGAACCAGCCGGCGTCGACGGTGACGTCGCCGTTGAAGGTGGTGTCGTCCGGGTTGAGGCCCAGGCCTGCGATCGAGGTGTAGAAGCCGATCTGGGCGTTGATGTTGCTGTACGTGCCGGGCTTGAACAGCAGCGCGTACCGCTCGCTGCCGAACTGGTTGGACTCCTGCTGCGCGAAGACCTGGTCGACCTTGGCCTGGATGTTCGGCGTGGACGGGTCGAAGACCAGCACGTTCGGGCCGAGGTCGCCGCCGCCCTGGACCGGCGGGACGGTGCTGCCGCCGCCGGTGTGCACCGCGAACTCCCAGAGCGAGTAGCCCCAGGCGGTGCCGCGCTGGGTGCCGTAGACCCGCACGTACCGGCCGGAACCGCTGACGTTCAGGGTCTCGTTGCCGCCGGCGCCGGTGGTGGTGGAGTGGACGGTCGTCCAGGTGGTGCCGTCGTTCGAGGTCTGGATCTGGTAGGCCTTGCCGTACGCGGCCTCCCAGTTCAGCTGGACCTGGCAGATCTGCTGCACCGAGCCGAGGTCGACCTGCAGCCACTGCGGGTCGTTCGCGGCGGAGGACCAGCGGGTGCCGGTGTTGCCGTCGACGGCGGCCGAGGCGGGGGTGCCGGCGTTCTCGGTGCTGGACGCGGTGACCGCCTTGCCCTGGGCGGCGTTGGCGGTGGCGCAGGTGTCCGGAGTGGTGCCGCCGAACGAGCCGTAGACCTGGAACTCCCAGAGCGAGTAGCCGTAGCCGGTGGCCCGGGTGACGCCGTTCATCCGCACGTAGCGGCCGGTGCCGGAGACGGTGAGCGTCTCGTTGCCGCCGGCGCCGGTGGTGGTGGAGTAGACGGTCGTCCAGGTGGTGCCGTCGTTCGAGGTCTGGATCTGGTAGGCCTTGCCGTAGGCGGCCTCCCACTGGAGCACGACCTTGCTGATGGTCGCCGAGGCGCCCAGGTCGATCTGGATCCACTGCTGGTCGGTGGCGGCCGAGGACCAGCGGGTCCCGGTGTTGCCGTCGACCGCGTAGGTGGCCGGGGTGCCGCCGTTCTCCACGGACGAGGCGGTGACCGTCCGGCCCTGCGAGATCAGGGTGTCGGCGGCGTGGGCGGCGCTGCCGGGGAACGCCAGGACGGCGCCCGAGAGCAGGGCCATGCCGAGCAGGGCGGCGGAGCCGCGGCGGCCGGCTCGGGCGCCGGGGCGTGCTGAAGTGAGCCTCACGGGCTTCTCCTGCGGTGGGGGTGGGTGGGGGTGGTGTGGGGGCGCGGACGTCGGACGTCGGCAGGGGGACCGGCCCGCGACTGGTGGGCCGGCGCGGCGCAGGGGCGCCGGAGAACTGCGGGCAGGGCGGTGCCGGTCGTTGCGGCTGAGCCGAGAGAGCGCTCCCCGGAGGGAGTCTGTGGGGCTGCGATCTCGGGTGTCAAGTCCTCGGACGGGAGTTCCGATACGGATCAACCGGCCTGCGCGGAGCGGCCTTTGACCCGCCGCCAGGCGCAGTGGACGGCGGGTTCGCGCAGGTCGCGAGGGGTGCGGCAGGGTTGTGTGGGCAACCCCGGCCACGGGGTGGGTCCGGCGCGCGGGCCGGTCAGCCCGCGGCGGCCGCGGCGGCCATCCGGGCGGGCAGCTCGCCGCCGGACTGCAGGAAGTGCCAGAGCGGCAGGGTGGCCGCGCCGACGGTGACGGCGTCCGGCCCGAGCAGGCCGAGGTCGATCGAGGTCTGCGCCCGGGGGAAGCGCAGCGCGTACGCGGTGGCGGCGTCCCGGATCGCGGGCAGCAGGCGCGGCCCGAGCATCAGCCCGGCCCAGCCGCCGATCACGATCCGCTCCGGGTTGAACAGGTTGATCAGGTCGGCGATCGCCGCACCGAAGTACTCGGCGGCCTCGGCGAGCAGGGCGACGGCGTCCTCCTCGCCGGCCTCGGCGGCGGCCAGCAGGGCGGCCAGCCCGGCCTTCTCGCTGGACCCCTCGGGTGCCCGGCCCCACCGCTCGACCAGGGCCTCCGCGCCGACGTAGGCCTCCAGGCAGCCGCGCGAGCCGCAGCGGCAGAGCCGCCCGCCCACGTGCACCTTGGTGTGGCCCCACTCGCCGGCGCTGCTGGTGGCGCCGCGGAAGCGGGCGCCCTCGGCGATCACGCAGGCGCCGACGCCGGAGCCGAACAGTGCGACCACCGCGTGCCGGGCGCCCCGGCCCGCGCCGAACCACATCTCGGCCTGGCCGAGCGTCTTGGCGCCGTTGTCCACGTAGAGCGGCAGGTCGGTGCCGGCCCGCAGCATCCGGCCGAGCGGCACTGCGTCCCAGTCCACGGTCTGGCTGTGCACCACGATGCCCTGGCCGTCCGTCCCGGGCTCGCCCTGCTCGACGATGCCGGGCACGCCGACGCCCACGCCCAGCACGGTGGCTGGGTCGGTGCCGGTGGTGCGCAGCACCTCGGCGAGGCCGGTGAGGATCAGCTCGACCACGTGGTCGAAGTCGTGCCCGCAGTCCGAGAGCGGGTGGTCGCTGGCGGCGAGCTCGGTGAGCCCCAGGTCGAAGAGGGCCACCCTGACCTGCGTCTCCCCGACGTCCACGCCGACCAGGTGGGCCCGGCCGGGCGGCACCTGGAGCAGGATCCGGGGCCGGCCGCCGTCCGACTCGACCGAGCCGCACTCCTCGACCAGCCCGTCCGCCAGCAGTTCGCCGACCACGTTGCTGACCGAGCCGGCGCTCAGTCCGCTGATCTGTCCCAACTCCTGCCTGCTGAGCGGCCCTTCGAAATACAACCGTTGCAAAAGGGTCGATCTGCTGCCTCGCCGCAGGTCGCGGACCGTCTGCTTGCCTCGCTCTGCCATCGGTTCTCCCTCCTGTAGCGAATCTAGCGCTGCACATCCTCTTGACGCCAGCTTTTCTCACACGTTAAATCACGGCCTGAAGAAAGCCTTCCCGGGGTCGATGCCCCCGGACAGGAGGCCCTTCCACCCCCACCACGCCATCCACCCGCCCGAGAGGGGCATGGTCATGCGTATCAACCGTCTGGCTGCCGCGACCGCCGTGGTCGCGACTCTTGCACTCACCGTCACCGCCTGCGGAGGCGGCTCCAGCACCTCCGGCTCCGGCGACAACAGCAGCCCCAAGACGCTGACGTACTGGGCCAGCAACCAGGGCACCAGCCTGGAGAACGACAAGCAGGTCCTGGAGCCCGAGCTCAGAAAGTTCGAGCAGCAGACCGGCATCAAGGTCAAGCTCGAGGTCATCCCCTGGTCCGACCTGCTCAACCGCATCCTCGCCGCCACCACCTCCGGCCAGGGCCCCGACGTCCTCAACATCGGCAACACCTGGTCCGCCTCGCTCCAGGCCACCGGCGCCCTGCTGCCCTTCGACGACGCCACCTTCGGCAAGATCGGCGGCAAGGACCGCTTCCTGCCCGCCACCATCGCCTCCGCCGGCGCGGCCGGCAAGGACCCGGCCGCCGTCCCGCTGTACTCCATGGCCTACGGCCTCTACTACAACAAGAAGATGTTCCAGGCCGCCGGCATCGAGCGCCCGCCGGCCACCTGGGACGAGCTGATCGCCGACGGCCAGAAGCTCACCAAGGACGGCAAGTTCGGCATCGCCGTCGAGGGCGGCAACGTCTCCGAGAACGTCCACCACGCCTTCACCCTCGGCAAGCAGCACGGCGCCGACTTCTTCGACGCCTCCGGCAAGCCCGCCTTCGCCACCCCCGAAGCCGTCGCCGCGATCAAGCAGTACGTCGACCTGATCGCCAAGGACAAGATCGCCGCTCCGGGCAACGCCGAGTACGCCAACAACCAGACCGTCACCGACTTCGCCACCGGCAAGGTCGGCATGATGATGTGGCAGTCCGCCGGCGCCAACCTCAAGTCCCACGGCATGAACCCCGACGACTACGGCGTCGCCACCGTCCCCGTCCCCGCGGGCGCCTCCGGTACCAAGCTCACCAGCTCCATGGTCGCCGGCATCAACCTCGCCGTCTTCAAGAACACCAAGAACCTGAACGGCGCACTGGACTTCGTGAAGTTCATGACCGGCAAGGACGAGCAGATCCAGCTCAACAAGACCTACGGCTCCATCCCGCCGGTCAAGGACGCCCAGGCCGACCCCGCCTTCGCCACCCCCGAGCTCCAGGCCCTCTCCGAGGTCCTCGGCACCAGCGCCCAGCCGCTCCCGCAGGTCGCCAACGAGAGCCAGTTCGAGACCCTCGTCGGCACCGCCGTGAAGAACCTGCTCGCCGCGGCCGCCGCCGGCAAGCCGGTCACCGACGACTCCGTCAAGGCCGAACTCACCAAGGCCCAGCAGCAGATGCCGGCCAACTGACGTGCGACAGCGACTGCGCCGACTGCGCCTGACCACTTCGGGCCTGCCCTACCTGCTCCTGCTCCCGGCACTGCTCCTGGAGCTGCTGATCCACCTGGTCCCCATGGTGGTCGGCATCGTGATGAGCTTCAAACAGCTCACCCAGTTCTTCATCCGGGACTGGTCGTCCGCACCGTGGACTGGCCTCGGGAACTACCACCTGGCGGTGGACTTCAGTGCCCCCGTCGGCCAGTCGCTGCTCAACTCGTTCTGGGTGACCTGCGCCTTCACGATCCTCGCCGTCGGCCTCTCCTGGCTGGTGGGCACCACGGCGGCGATCATGATGCAGGACGCCTTCCGCGGCAGGGGGCTGCTCCGCGCGGCCTTCCTGCTGCCCTACGCCCTCCCCGTCTACGCGGCCGTCATCACCTGGTCGTTCATGTTCCAGCGGGACACCGGGCTGATCAACCACGTCCTGCACGACCAGCTCCACCTCACCTCGGACCGGCCGTTCTGGCTGATCGGCGACAACAGCTTCACCGCGCTCGTCACCGTCTCCGTCTGGCGCTCCTGGCCGTTCGCCTTCCTCACCCTGACGGCCGGCCTTCAGAACATCCCCCGCGAGCTGTACGAGGCCGCCGCCATGGACGGCGCCGGCATCTGGCAGCAGATCCGCCGGATCACCCTGCCCTCGCTGCGCCCGGTCAACCTGGTGCTCGTCCTGGTCCTCTTCCTCTGGACCTTCAACGACTTCAACACGCCCTACGTGCTGTTCGGCAAGTCGGCGCCCGAGGCCTCGGACCTCATCTCCATCCACATCTACCAGTCCTCCTTCGTCACCTGGAACTTCGGCGCGGGCTCGGCGATGTCCGTCCTGCTCCTGCTGTTCCTGCTGCTGGTGACGTCGGTCTACCTGTTCATCACCTCGCGTCGGAGGGGCGCCGATGATTAACCCGCCCGCGTCCTTCCGGTGGATCCGGCGGATCGTGCTCGCGCTGCTCGCCGTGTTCACCCTCGTCCCGGTCGGCGTCATGGTCAGCTCCTCGCTGAAGCCGCTCCAGGACGTCCAGGGGCCGTTCCGCTGGATACCGAGCACGCTCACCGTCCGGCCCTACTTCGACATCTGGAAGACCGTTCCGCTCGGCAAGTACTTCATCAACTCGATCATCGTGGCCGGCGGCGCGACGATCTTCTCGGTGATCGTCGCGATCCTCGCCGCCTACGGCGTCAGCCGCTACCGCTTCCGCGGCCGCCGGTTGTTCACCGTCACCGTGCTGTCGACGCAGATGTTCCCCGGCATCCTCTTCCTGCTGCCGCTCTTCCTCATCTTCGTCAACATCGGCAACACCACCGGCGTCGCCCTCTACGGCAGCCGCGGCGGACTCATCCTCACCTACCTGACCTTCTCGCTGCCCTTCTCGATCTGGATGCTGGTCGGCTACTTCGACTCCATCCCGCGGGACCTGGACGAGGCCGCCCTGGTCGACGGCTGCGGCCCGGTCCGGGCGCTGGTGCGGATCATCATCCCGGCCGCCATCCCCGGGATCGTCGCCGTCGCCGTCTACGCCTTCATGACCGCCTGGGGCGAGGTGCTCTTCGCCTCCGTGATGACCAACGACGAGACCCGCACCCTCGCCGTCGGCCTCCAGGGCTACGCGACGCTCAACGACGTGTACTGGAACCAGGTCATGGCCGCCTCCCTGGTGGTCAGTGTCCCGGTCGTCGCCGGCTTCCTCCTCCTGCAGCGCTACCTCGTCGCCGGACTCACCGCCGGCGCCGTCAAGTGACCCTGATTGAAAGGCCAGTTGTGAACGACCTCAACGCCCTGCCGGACGACTTCGTCTGGGGCGCGGCCACCTCCGCGTACCAGATCGAGGGTGCCGTGGACGAGGACGGCCGCGCGCCCTCCATCTGGGACACCTTCTCCCACACCCCCGGGAAGATCGACCACGGCGACCACGGCGACACCGCCTGCGACCACTACCACCGCTACAGCGAGGACATCGGCCTCATGAAGCGGCTCGGCCTCGGCGCCTACCGCTTCTCCGTCGCCTGGCCGCGCGTGGTGCCGCAGGCCGACGGCCGGGTCAACGCCGAGGGCCTCGCCTTCTACGACCGGCTGGTCGACGGCCTCCTGGAGGCCGGCATCACCCCGCACGGCACCCTGTACCACTGGGACCTCCCGCAGGCCCAGCAGGACCGCGGCGGCTGGCCCGAGCGCGCCACCGCCGAGCGCTTCGGCGAGTACGCGGCCGTCGTCGCCGACCGCCTCGGCGACCGTGTCAAGCACTGGGCCACCCTCAACGAGCCGCTCTGCTCCTCCTGGATCGGCCACCTCGAGGGCGCGATGGCCCCGGGCTGGACGGACCTCACCGCCGCCGTCCGCACCTCGTACCACCTGCACCTCGGCCACGGCTACGCCGTGCAGGCGCTGCGCGCGGCCCATCCGGACGTCCAGGTCGGCATCGTCAACAACCTCAGCCCGATCATCCCGGCCTCCGACAGCGAGGCCGACCGCCTCGCCGCCGTCCGCGCCGACGGCCACATCAACCGCTGGTGGCTCGACCCCGTCCTCGGCCGCGGCTACCCGGAGGACATGGTCAAGCTCTACGGCGTCGAACTCCCCGTCCGCGACGGCGACATGGAGCTCATCTCGGCCCCGCTCGACTGGATCGGCCTCAACTACTACTTCCGCCAGTTCGTCCAGGACGACCCGACCGGCTCGGTCCCGCAGTTCCGGCAGGCCCCCGGCCGCAACGACGAGCACACCGCGATGGGCTGGGAGGTGGACGCCGACGGCATCCACCAGCTGCTGATGCGCCTCACCGAGGAGTACGGCGTCCGGAGGATCTACATCACCGAGAACGGCTCCGCGTACCGGGACACCGTGACGGCGGACGGCCGGATCGAGGACACCGAGCGCACCGCCTACCTGGAGGGCCACCTGGCCGCCTGCGCCCGCGCCGTCGCCAAGGGCGCCCCGCTGGCCGGCTACTTCGCCTGGTCACTGCTCGACAACTTCGAGTGGGCGTACGGCTACGACAAGCGGTTCGGCCTGGTGCACGTCGACTACGACACCCAGCAGCGCACCGTGAAGGCCAGCGGCGAGCGGTACGCGGAGATCATCCGCAACCACCGCACCCGCTGACCCACAGACCGAGGAGTCCGGCGGCGGCGGCCGCCGGACCCCTCGCCGGTCGACCCGCCTGCGGCGGGTGCCCCTACACGTCCGGGGCAGGTGCGGGCAGGGCCTCTCGCAGGCGGTCGAGCAGGGCCCGGGCCGCGGGGCTCGCGGGGCCGGCGCCCCGCCAGGCCAGCGCGATCCGGGCGCGGACACCGGGACGGATGATCGGCAGCGGCCGCAACCGTCCGTCGACGGCCGGACCGTCCTCGCCGGCCGGCAGCACCGCGACACCGAGCCCACGGGAGGCGAGTCGTGCCAGCACATCGGGTACAGCTGCCTCGAACGTGACGAGGGGGCGGAACCCGGCCTGTGCGCAGGCACGTTCGAGCGCCGCCCGGACTCCGGTGCCACGGGGCAGGCAGATCAGCGCCCGGTCGCGCAGCTCCGTCAGCGGGACGCCCGTGGGCCCGGCCGCGGCGTGGATCGGGTCTCCGGGCGCAGCGAGGACGCCCAGCGGAGCGTCGACGACCGTGAGGAGCGACAGGCCGGGCGGGGGCACCTCGTCGGTCGGTCCGAGGAGGGCGATGTCGAGGTCGCCGGCCAGGAGTGCCGCCTGCATCCGCTCGGAGGTGTCCTCGGTGAGCGTGATCTCCAGGGCGGGATGGGCGTCGTGGAAGTCCGAGGTGGGGATCAGGGCCGCGATCGCGGCGGAGCGCCGGGAACTGGCCGACCTGTTCGAGGGTTTGCCGGCCGGCGCGTGGAACACGCCGAGCCTGTGCGGCGGGTGGCGGGTCCGCGAGGTCGTCGCCCACATGTCGACGGGGTTCCGGCTCTCCCTGCCGGCGACTCTGGGCGAACTGGTCAAGGCCCGGGGAAGTCTGCACCGCATGACCGACCGCGTCGCCCGCAGGGACGCGGCCGCGCACCCCACCGGCGAGCTCAGCGCCTTCCTGCGGGACAACGCCGACCACCCGTGGACGCCGCCGGTCGGCGGGCTCTCGGCCGCCCTCGGCCACGACGTGGTGCACGGGCTGGACGTGACGGTCGCGCTCGGACCCTTGCGGAGTGTCCCCGAGGACAGGCTGCGCCTCCTGCTCGACGACATCACGCCCCGCGGCCTGAAGTTCTTCGGTGCCGACCTCCGCGGAGTGCGGCTGTGCGCCGAGGACATGGACTGGTCCTACGGCTCCGGGTCCCCCGTGTACGGCGCCGCCCAGGACCTCCTGCTGCTGGCTCACGGCCGCAGACTCCCGCAGGGCCGCCTCCGCGGCGGACCGAGCAGCCGTTTCACCCACTCCACCGGCCGGTGACGGCCGTGCGCATCCGACTTCTCCGAGCCCTCCCGCTGTTCTCCACCGGCCTGCTGGCCGGCGCCTTCGGCTACGGCGCCGCCAACCTCGTCCCCACGTTCAACACCGTGCCGATCGACATGAGACTCGACTTCCACACCGCGCTGATGGCGATGAACGGCATCACCATGCAGGGCGCGATGGCGGTCTCGGCCATCGGATCCTTCGCCCTGGCCGCCGCCGAGCGCGGCCGCGAGCGCGCTCTCGCCGGCGCGGCGGGCCTCCTGGTCGTCTTGTCCTTCCTGATCACACGGTTCGGGAACGTCCCCATCAACGGGCGCATCAAACAGTGGGCCGCCACCGCGCCACCGCCCGACCACGCGGAGCTCCTGCACCGCTGGGAACTCTTCAACGACCTGCGCACGCTGACCGCCGTGACCGCCTTCGGGTTCCTTGTCCTTCTCGTCCTCCCGGGGTCCGGCCGGGCGGCACCCAACGGCTCGGTCCCTGCCCGTCGGGCATCGGTCGGCACCGCTCTCTGACCATCGGTCAAAGAGCGGCAGCGCGGCCCGGACCGGGCCCGGGCGGCCGTCGGGACGCGCCGTCCCGCCTACCGTTCCGCCCGGGGGCGACTAGGATCGCGGGCATGGCCCTGATCATGAGCGACGTGGACCGGTTCGAGGCCGCCAGGCCCCGGCTGGAGGCCATCGCCTACCGGCTGCTCGGCTCGTCGGGCGAGGCCGAGGACGCCGTGCAGGAGACGTTCCTGCGCTGGCAGGCGGCCGACGTCGAGCGGATCGGGGTGCCCGAGGCCTGGCTGACCAAGGTTCTCACCAACCTCTGCCTCAACATGCTCACTTCGGCACGCGCACGGCGTGAGACGTACGTGGGGGCGTGGCTCCCCGAGCCGCTGCTCGCCGGGGACCCGATGCTCGGCCCGGCCGACACCGCCGAGCAGCGCGAGTCGGTGTCGTACGCCGTCCTCGTCCTGCTGGAGCGCCTGTCGCCCAACGAGCGGGCGGTGTACGTGCTGCGTGAGGCCTTCGACTACCCGCACCGCGAGATCGCCGAGATCCTGAACGTCACCGAGGCCGCCAGCCAGCAGATCTACCACCGGGCCAAGAAGCACGTCGCGGACGGCAGGGCGCGCACCGAGATCGACGAGGCCGCCGCCCGGAGGATCGTCGAGGAGTTCCTCGCCGCGGCGACCAGCGGCCGTACCGAACCCCTCGTACGCCTGCTCACCCAGGACGCCGTCTCGGTCGGCGACGGCGGCGGCAAGGTCCCGGCCCGCGCGAAGGCGTTCGAGGGCGCGCTCGCGGTCGCCAAGTTCCTGCGTGGCCTGTTCAGGCCCAGCGAGGCCAAGCGGGCCCACATCGGCGGCGCGGCCGAGATCCACGTCGCGATCGCCAACGGCGGTCCCGCCGTCGTGGCGGTCGTGGACGGCCGGGTCGTCGGGATCACCTGCCTGGAGGTCACCGCGGACGGCATCGCCGCGGTCCGCAGCCAGGTCAACCCCGACAAGCTCGTCCGGGCGACCGGGCAGTGGGCCGCCGCGGACCACGGGAGTGGCCCGCTCCACGTCCTCTGACCCGATGTGACGTGCTTCACATCCCGGTCCTGTCAGGAAACGCCGGGCTGCCCGGTTCAAGAGGCGAAACCGCGCAGAGACAGCGGCGGAACCCTCCAGACAGGAGCAGGCACATGCAGCACCGCATCGTCGTCCTCGGAGCCGGCTACACCGGAGCCGTCGCCGCCGGCCGCCTCGCCAAGCGGCTGCACCGCGAGGACGTCACCATCACCCTCGTCAATCCCGAGCCCGACTTCGTCGAGCGCGTCCGGCTGCACCAGCTCGCGGCCGGCCAGGACCTCAGGCCCCGGCCGTTCGGCGAGATGTTCGCGGGCACGGGCGTGGCACTGAAGCTCGCGAAGGTCACCGCCGTGGACGTGGACCGCAAGACGGTGACGGTCACCGCCGCGAACGGCCCCGAGCCGGAGGAACTGGCGTACGACACCCTGATCTACGCCCTCGGCAGCGGCTGGAACGACGGGGGCGTCCCCGGCGCCGCCGAACACGCCCACGACATCTCCGGCCGCCCCGGCGCCCTCCGCCTCCGCGACCGCCTGGCCGCCCTGGACGCCGGCCGGCCCGTGGTCGTGATCGGCGGCGGCCTGACCGGTGTGGAGGCCGCGACCGAGATCGCCGAGGCCCGCCCGGACCTCGACGTCGCCCTGGCCGCCCGCGGCGCCCTCGGCGACTGGCTCTCCGAGAAGGGCCGTGCCCACCTGCGGAAGGTGGTGGACGGGCTCGGCATCACCGTTCACGAACACGCCGCGGTCACCGCGGTTGAGGCGGACCGCGTGACGACCGCCGACGGCAGGATCGTCCCCGCCGGGGTCACCGTCTGGGCCACCGGCTTCGCCGTCCACCCGATCGCCCGGGCCACCACCCTCGAACTCACCGACGACGGCCGGATCGCGGTCGACGGCACGATGCGCTCGGTCTCCCACCCGGACGTGTACGCCGTGGGCGACGCCGCGATGGCGATCGGCCCGGGCGGCAAGCCCCTCCGCATGTCCTGCGCCTCGGGCGTCCCGATGGCCTGGCAGGCCGCCGACGCCCTCGCGGCCCGGCTCGCCGGCACCAAGGTCCCCCGCGTCCCCGTCCGCTACTTCCAGCAGTGCATCTCCCTCGGCCGCAAGGAGGGCCTGATCCAGTTCGTCACCGCCGACGACCGGGCGGTCGACCGCACCCTGACCGGCCGCGTGGCCGCCCTCTACAAGGAACTGATCTGCAAGGGCGCGGCCTGGGGCGTCGCCAACCCGACAGCGGGCATGCCCTCCCGCCGCCGGCGCATCGTCCGGGAGGAGCTCCCCGGCCGCGCACGGGCGGAGGCAGCGGCCTGACCCGGCCAACGCAGAAGCGCTCTGACCCGGCGCACGCAGAAGCGCCCTCATGGGCTACCGCCCAGGGGCGCGGGGAACTGCGCAATTCGGATGCGGGTCGTCGTACAGATCAGGGCTTGGCCCGTGCTGTCGTGACGCCCACCCTCGGATTGCGCAGTTCCGCCCCCGGCCTTCGGCCGGGAGGTGCCCCCAGCGCCACTAGTGGTTGCCCCGTGGCAGGCGGCGGCGCCAGTTGCGTTCGAAGATCACGTCGCCGCCCTCCAGGGCCCGCAGGTGGTCGTGGACGGTGATGTGCCCGGCGTCGCAGCTCGCCTCGGAGCGGAGCTGCAGGGTGACGTCCCAGCCGATGTCCGTCCGCTCCAGCCGCACCGTCCGGTCGGTCCTGGCCCGGGCGCTCAGCGGGTCGTCGGCCCGGATCCGGTACGCCTCCACCACGTGCTCCTCCTCGGCGAGGCCGTCGGTGTGCACCGTCGCCCCGGCCGGGTGGGCGAGCTGCAGCCGCCACTCGCCCGCGGCCACGTCGTGCACCACCTGCCGTTCCGGGTGGGCCACCAGCGGCTCGGGGTGCAGTTCGGCCGGGGTCGGGGCCTGCTCGGGCGGGTCGAAGGAGACCGGCCCGCTGCCCGCGTCCGCCGCCAGGTGCCGCACCGGCAGGGTGAGCACCGAGCCGCCCGGGTCCACCTCGAAGCCGCCGGTCTCCGCCACCGGCCACAGCCACGGCCAGTACGCGGAGGAGAGCGCCAGCCGGATCCGGTGCCCGGCCGGGAAGGCGTGCGCGACGGGTGTCAGCGCGAGCTCGGCCTCCACCGGTCCGTCGCTCCCGGCGAGCGCCGCCGCACCGCGGGCGACCAGGGTGGACGAGCCGTCCGGCGCCACGTCGCAGACCCGGGCCGCGACCTGCCCGTGCCGGCCGTCGCAGCGCACCCGCAGCCGCAGCGCCGCCCCGCCGAGCAGTTCCTCGGGCTCGGGCAGCGGCGCGGAGTCGAAGCAGACCGAGCGGCCGTCCTCCTCGCGCTGGTCGGGCGGCAGGTCGGCGGCGCCGCCGGACGGGCGGACCGCCCCGGCGTCGATCCCGGTGTGCTGCGGGGAGCGGACCGGGACGAAGCGTTCGCCCGAGGGCGTCCCGGCGGTGCGCAGCGCGCCGTCCAGCCCGTAGCGCACCTCGCGGACGTCGGGGGAGGGCCAGCCGTCGTCGCCGACCCAGCGGCCGGGCCGGTTGGCGTACGCGGGGGCGGGCGGCACCGACTCGTTCATCCAGCTGCGCAGCGCGGGTTCCTTGAGGACGCCGGTGTCGGCGCCCCTGAGCCAGTGGTCCCACCAGCGGAGGGTCTCCTGGAGGAAGCCGATCGCGGGGCCGGGCGGCAGGCCCTGGTCGGGGTACTGGTGCGGCCAGGGGCCGAGGATGCCGCGGGCGTCGGCGCCGAGTTCCTCGACGAGGCGGAGCACGGTGCCGGCCTGCGGGTCGGCCCAGCCGCCGACGGCGAGGACGGCGGCCCGGATCGCGCCGAGGTCGATGGGCCCGCCGTCCTCGGCCGCCGCGGGGTCGGCCGCGGCGAGCCGCTCCAGCCAGAGCCGCCGCCAGTCGTCACCGGTGTACCGGGGGTCGGGCGGGCGGCAGGCGGCGGCGAGCCGGTCGGCGGAGTCGGCCTGCACGGCGGCGGCCAGCGGGGTGCCGGCCGGGCTGCGGTCGGGCGCGGTGCGCTGCTCGGCGCAGACCGTGACGACGGCGGCGAGCGCTTCGGGGGCGCGGGCGGCGAGGGCGAGTGCGGCGGTGCCGCCGCGGCCGATGCCGAAGACGCCGGCCCGGCCGCTGGACCAGGGCCGGGCGGTGAGCCAGTCGAGCAGGGCGAGTCCGTCGGCGGTGCCGGCCGCGGAGGCGGGGTCGGTGGGGACGCCCTCGGAGCTGCCGTGGCCGCGGGCGTCGACCCGCAGCGAGGCGTAGCCGTGGCCGGCGTACCAGGGGTGCCGCTGGGCGTCGCGGACGGCGGTGGTGTCGCCGAGGCCGCCGGGCTCGTACTCCAGCAGTGCGGGCACCGGGTGGTCGGTGACCGGCAGCCAGAGCCGGGCGGCGAGGCGGGTGCCGTCCGGCATGGCGATCCGGACGTCCTCGCGGGTGGTGCGGTAGGGGTACGGGGCCGGCGGCTGCATGGGCCCTCCGTGGGGTCGTACGGCGGCCCGGGGCGGGCCCGACCTCCCCAGGATGGGTGCGGTTGGGCGCCATTTCCACCGGGCCGGGCCGCGGCCGCCCGGGGCGCCCCTCCCCGCGGCGCGGTGCGGGTGCCGAGGGAGGGGTGCCGTGGGGCCGGTGCCTCAGGAGGCCTTGGCGAGCCAGGCGGTGGCGTTCAGGGCGAGCGCCGCGTCGGTGCCGGCGGGGTCGTTCCAGCCGTTGTACAGGGTGTTGCCGGACTGGCCGGTGCCGTCGTCGATCGGGGAGCTGTCGCCCCAGGCGGCGACCCGGCCGCTGCCGAAGGTGCTGGTGACGAAGAAGGCGCCGGTGTTGCCGCTGTAGCCGGTGCGGTACACGAGGCCCTTGACCGAGGAGTTGTCGGCGGGGGAGAGGGTGAAGGTGGTGCCGGAGCGCAGGATCGAGCCGGTGACGTTGCCGAAGGCGCCGTGCAGCACCGGGTTGGCGGAGTCGCCGACGGCGCGCGGGTTGTCGGTGCTGATGGTCTTGACGTCGACCGAGAAGCCGAACGGCGAGGTGTTGTCGACGCCGTTGTTGGTCAGCAGGTCGTTGATGATCTCCGGGCTGTCCCAGCCGTCGTTGTTGCGGTCGCTGTTGCTGTGGTCGGAGACCAGGAAGAGGCCGCCGCCGTTCTGCACGAAGCGCATGATGGCGGTCTTCTCGGCGGTGCTGAACCGGATGTTGGGCTCCGGGATCACGAAGGTGTCGAAGTTGGCGAGGTCGAGCGCGGCACCGGTGCCGTAGCTGATGGTGGAGCCGGCGGGCAGCGTCTTGAGGCTGTAGGAGCCGGTCTTCTGCAGGGCGACGCCCCAGGCCGAGAGGGCGCCCGTCCAGCTCTTCTCGGTGCTGGGGCTGGCGTTCTGGCCGAGCGGGTCGGGCTGGCTGGTGCTGATGATCCAGTCCGCGTTGCCGGCGGTCTCGGCCTTGCTGTTGTCGAAGAGCACCCGGTGGGGGGTGGCGGCCGCGGCCGGGGCGGCGGGGGCGACGAGGCCGGTGAGGGTGGCCGCCAGGACGGCCGAGGCGGCCAGCGCCGCCTTCGTGCGGATGGTGCGAGTGCCGATCATCTGCCGTTCCTCCGTGGGGAGTTGAGGGGATTGGGGGGCAGTTGTACCCGCAGTGCCCGCGCGCGGCGTTGCGCGCGGATCATGGGGTATCCGCGCGTAGAACCGCGCACGAGGTCGAGTATCCGCGCGTAGAAGAGGACGGAGGAAGACGCGGGAGGTTAAGGGATCGGGTACGTCGCGTGACATGTCCTGCGCGGAATGCGCCCCCGGTGCATCCGTGCAGGTGGCCGTGCCCCGTATCAGCAGTTGCATATGACTTGCAATTGAGTCCCAGGGGCGACAGGATGGCCCGGCTCATCCGTCCGCTGTGGGGAGGACTCCCATGTCAACACCCAGTCGTCTCCGCGACCGGCTCACCCGGGAGGAGTGGATCCGGCTCGCCGGAATGGGCGGCTTCGTGCTGGCCCTCCACGTCGTCGGCTGGTTCACCCTGCTCGCGGTCATCGCACCGAAGCACTACGACGTCGGCGGCCAGGTCTTCGGCGCCGGCATGGGATTCACCGCCTACACCCTCGGCATGCGGCACGCCTTCGACGCCGACCACATCGCCGCGATCGACAACACCACCCGCAAGCTGATGGGCCAGGGCAAGCGGCCGCTCTCGGTCGGCTTCTGGTTCTCCCTCGGCCACTCCTCGATCGTCTTCGGCCTCTGCGCGCTGCTCGCCTTCGGCATCCGCTCGCTGGCCGGGCAGGTGGAGTCCGACGGGTCCACGCTGCACACCGCGACCGGCCTGATCGGCGTCTCCGTCTCCGGCACCTTCCTGGTGCTGATCGGCCTGATCAACCTGGGTGCGTTCAACGGCATCCTCAAGGTCTTCCGCGCCATGAAGGCCGGCGATTTCGACGAGGAGGAGCTGGAGCGCCAGCTCGACAGGCGGGGCTTCCTGAACCGGATCCTCGGCCGGGTCACCCGCGCCGTCACCAAGCCCTGGCACATGTACCCGGTCGGCCTGCTGTTCGGCCTCGGCTTCGACACCGCCACCGAGGTCTCGCTGCTCGTCCTGGCCGGCGGCGCCGCCGCCTTCTCGCTGCCCTGGTACGCACTGCTGGTGCTGCCGATCCTCTTCGCGGCCGGCATGAGCCTGCTCGACACCATCGACGGCTCGTTCATGAACTTCGCCTACGAGTGGGCGTTCTCCAAGCCGATCCGCAAGGTCTACTACAACCTCACCGTCACCGGCCTGTCGGTGCTGGTCGCCCTGGTCATCGGCGTGATCGAGCTGGTCGGCCTGCTCGCCGAGAAGCTCGACATCACCTCGGGCCCGGTCGGCTGGATCGCGGAACTCGACCTCAACCTGGTCGGCTACGCCATCGTGGGCCTGTTCGTGGTCACCTGGGCCGGCGCCATCGCCTACTGGAAGCTCGGCAGGGTCGAGCAGAAGTGGTCGGCGGGCCTGCGCGAGCCGGCCCCGGCCGAGGCCGACTGACGGCCCGTCCCCGCCGCACGTGCGAGGGCCCGCCCCGGACCGGTTCCGGGGCGGGCCCTCGCGGCTTCGCGGGAGGCGCCGCCGGCTGCCCGCGCAGCAGGCCATCGGCCGGTCGTGGTCGGCCTGGTGGGCACTGCAGCGCGCGGCATCGTCGATCTTCGGGAGCGTCTCGCCGTTGGCCCGCAGCGCCGAGTGCGGTGGCGAGCAGGGCCCGGTGGAGTCGCTCCACGTGCGTCCCTTCGGGATGACGGACGGTCGGGGACCGCGGGCCGCCGCCCGAGCCTGCCGGCCGCCGACCGTGACGTGCCCGAACCTGTGTACACCGCAGGCGCGTTGATGGTGCGGGGGTTGCCCGGGAACGGACCCGGTCGCGGGCCGTTCTCGGCCGACCGGCGCGCGCGTGCGCCAAGTGTTAACGCGCCATGTCTTGTCGTGTCACCTTCTACGCGCGTATCTTCTCCACTGGATCTACGCGAGTAGTGACCATATCTACCCGAGTATGTACCGACTCTGACACACCCTCAGCCATCCGGCCGCCCCACGTCGTCCGGGTGACCGTGCTGCCCGCACGCGGGCATCCCCGCGTCCGCCGGCAGATTAAGGAGCCCTCCCGGTGACCGACACCACCGCCGCCCGAACCCCCCGTGCCCGCCGCAGACTGCTGCGCGCGACCGTCCTGTCCTCCTCCGTGGCGGCCTCGCTGGTCCTCGTCCCGCTGCCCGGCGCCGTGGCCGCGCCCTCGGCCGACGCGGTCGTCGCCGAGGTCTACGGCGGCGGCGGCAACTCCGGTGCCACCCTGAAGAACGACTTCGTCGAGCTCGCCAACAAGGGCGGTGCCGCCTTCGGCCTCGACGGCTGGAGCGTCCAGTACATCTCCGGCAGCCCCGGCGCGAGCACCACCTGGGGCGTCACCCCGCTGAGCGGCGCGATCGCGCCCGGCGGCCGCTTCCTGATCGCCGAGGCCGCGGGCACCGGCGGCACCGTCGCCCTGCCCACCCCGGACGCCACCGGCACCCTCGCGCTCTCCGCGACCTCCGGCACCATCGCGCTCGTCCAGGGCACCGCCCCGCTGACCTGCAAGACCGCCGCGGACTGCGCCGCCGACAGCCGGGTGCGCGACCTGGTCGGCTTCGGCACCGCCGTCGTCCACGAGGGCAGCGCCTCCGTCGCCGGAGCGAGCAACACCGCCTCGGTCGCCCGCGCCGCCGGCCTCGCCGACACCGACGACAACGCCGCCGACCTCAAGGCCGGCGCGCCCAGCCCGGTCAACAGCAAGGGCGAGACGGCCGAGGGCGGTGACACCGGATCCACCGGCCCGACCGAGCCCGGCACCGTCCGCATCCACGACATCCAGGGCTCCACCCGGATATCCCCCAAGGCGAACGCCACGATCGCCGGCATCCCCGGCATCGTCACCGGCGTGCGCACCACCGGCTCCAAGGGCTTCTGGATCCAGGACGCCACCCCGGACGCCGACCCGGCCACCAGCGAGGCCGTCTTCGTCTACACCGGCAGCGCCGTCCCGACCGTCAAGGTCGGCGACTCGGTGCTGGTCACCGCCAAGGTCACCGAGTACTACCCGTCGTTCACCGGCGGCAGCCAGTCCGTCACCGAGCTGAGCGCGCCCAAGACCACGGTGCTCTCCTCCGGCAACCCGCTGCCCGCCGCCGTCCGCCTCGACGGCCGCAGCATCCCCGCCGCCTACGCCCCCGAGGCCGCCGGCGCCACCATCGAGAACCTGCCGCTCCAGCCCGCGACCTACGCGCTCGACCTGTACGAGTCGCTGGAGGGCATGCGGGTCGAGGTCGCCGACGCCCGCGTCGTCCAGGCCACCGACAAGTACAACGAGCTGTGGGTGGATGCCTCCTGCGAGGACCCGGCCACCCGCCGCGGCGGCGTCGTCTACCTCGGCTACGACAAGCCCAACACCGGCCGCCTGATGGTGCAGTCGCTGATCCCGGCCGCCGAGGGCGCCTTCCCGGTCGCCAACGTCGGCGACCGCCTCACCGGCACCACCGCCGGCCCGCTCGACTACAACCAGTTCGGCGGCTACACCGTCGCGGCCACCACGATCGGCACGCTCCAGGACAACGGCCTCAAGCGTGAGGTCACCGCCCGTCCGCTGCCGAGCGAGGCCACCATCGCCACGTACAACGTGGAGAACCTCGACCCGTCGGACCCGGCCGAGAAGTTCGCCCAGCTCGCCCAGGGCATCGTCACCAACCTGCGCTCGCCCGATGTCGTCGCCCTCGAGGAGATCCAGGACGACAACGGCGCCGTCAACGACGGCACCGTCACCGCCGGCGCCACCGTCGCCAAGTTCGTCGAGGCGATCAAGGCCGCCGGCGGCCCCGCCTACCAGTGGCGCTCCATCGACCCGGTCGACGGCAAGGACGGCGGCGAGCCCGGCGGCAACATCCGCCAGGTCTTCCTCTACAACCCCGCCCGGATCTCCTTCACCGACATCCCGGGCGGCGACGCCGTCACCGCGGTCGACGTCACCGGCACCGGCAAGTCCACCGCGCTGACCGCCTCCCCGGGCCGCATCGACCCGGGCAACGAGGCCTGGAACTCCAGCCGCAAGCCGCTGGTCGGCCAGTTCTCCTTCAAGGGCAAGCCGATCTTCGTGATCGCCAACCACTTCAACAGCAAGGGCGGCGACCAGGGCATCGACAGCCGCTTCCAGGCCCCGACCCGCAGCTCCGAGGTGCAGCGCGGCAAGCAGGCCGCCGCCGAGCACGCCTTCGTCGCCAAGCTGCTCGCCGCCGACCCGGGCGCCCGCGTGGTCTCCCTCGGCGACTTCAACGACTACCAGTTCTCGCCCGCGCTGCAGACCCTCACCGAGGGTGGCGTGCTGCGCGACCTGGTCAACGAGCTGCCCGCGTCCGAGCGTTACTCGTACGTCTACCAGGGCAACTCGCAGGTGCTCGACCACACCCTGGTCAGCCCCGCCCTGAAGCGCCAGCACGTCGACTACGACGTGGTGCACATCAACAGCGAGTTCGCCGCCCAGGCGAGCGACCACGACCCGCAGATCGTGCGCATCAAGCCGTGACCCGCGGCTGAACGGCGGGGCGCGACCCGGGACTTACCCCTGGGCCGCGCCCCGCCGGCGTTCCCGGCCGCCCCGGGGAGGACGTGACGTGGTTCACAGGGAAAGGGTGACAGGACGCTGTCGCGGGCACCTGCGACCGTCGACGGCATGAACTTCACCGACGAGGACTGCCTCCCCGAAACCCTGGCGTTCAACGAGCAGTTCGAGGCCGCCGCCGCGAACCGTCCTGCGCGCGGGCAGGCGCCGAACGCAGCCACGCTGGCCCTCCTGCGGCGCAACCGGCTCGGCGGAGACGCGCCACCGGTGCGACTGCCGCACGGCCGGGACCGGATCGTCGAAGGCGGGGTGCCGGTGCGGGTCTTCGTCCCGGACCGCGTCGACGGCGTGTACCTGCACATCCACGGAGGCGGCTGGGCGTTCGGCTCCGCGGACGGACAGGACGAGCGGCTCTGGCGGATCGCCGAGCAGGCACGGCTGGCCGTGGTGAGCGTCGACTACCGCCTCGCACCGGAACATCCCTTCCCCGCGGGGCCCGACGACTGCGAAGCCGCCGCCCGATGGCTGGTGGACCACGCCGCGGCCGAGTTCGGCACCGAACGGCTGCTGATCGGCGGTGAATCGGCCGGCGCCCACCTCGCCGTGGTGACACTGCTGCGCCTGCGCGACCGGCACGGCCTCACCGGCGCGTTCCGGGCGGCCAACCTGCTCTTCGGCCCCTACGACCTGTCGATGACGCCGAGCCAGCGGACCTTCGGCCCCCGACAGCTGCTGAGCAACACCGACACGCTTCGGGGCGGCTACGACCTGTTCACGCCCCGGATGGGGGAGGAGCGGCGCCGCAGCCCGGAGGTCTCGCCCCTGTTCGCGGACCTGGCCGGGCTCCCGCCCGCCCGGATCGTCGTCGGCACCGAGGACCCGCTGCTGGACGACTCGCTGTTCCTGGCCGCACGGTGGCACACGGCGGGTGCGCGCGTGCACCTCGGCGTCGTCGCCGGAGCGATGCACGGCTTCACGCTGTTCCCGCTGACCGTCACCGAGCGGGAACAGCGGCGCGAGTGGGACTTCCTGGCGTCCGCGTGACGGTAGCGTCGTCGGCATGAACCGGACCGCCCGACTGTACGGACTGGTGGAAGAGCTGCGCGCGGCGGCGCCGCGGTCGTTGACGGTCGCGGTGCTCGCCACGCGGTTCGAGGTCAGCACGCGCACGGTGCAGCGCGACCTCCAGACGCTGATGCAGGCCGGCGTACCGGTGCGCTCCGTACCCGGTCGGGGCGGCGGCTGGTCGATCGACCCGGAGACGACCCTTCCACCGATCCACCTCACCGCCGACGAGGCCTCGGCGCTGACCGCCGCGCTCGCCGCGGTCGACGCCGCCACCCCCTACGCCGGCGCGGCCCGCACCGCGGCCCAGAAGATCACGGCCTCGATGACCGGCCCCGCCTCGGCGGCGGCCCGGGAGCTCGCCGCACGGATCGTCGCCCTGCCCGCACGCGGCGACGCCGCGATCCGTACCGCGGTGGAGCAGAGCCTCGCCGGCAACACGGTGCTGCGGCTGTCCTACACCGACGCGGCAGGGCACGCGAGCGACCGCGTCGTGGAACCGGCCGGACTGCTCACCGCCGACGGCCGCTGGTACCTCATCGCCTGGTGCCGTACCCGCCGGGCCGGCCGGGGCTTCCGGCTGGACCGGATCGCGGCAGCGGCTCCGACCGGTGAACGGGCACAGCCCCGCGACCTGGCCGGACTCCTGCGCGGCTCGGCCGCCGTCGGCGCCGTACACCCCGCCGCACTCGCGCCACTCGCGCCCTGACCACGAGGATCGACCCGGCGCCCCTCCCCGCTGTCGGTGCCGGCCGCTAGCGTGCGCCCGTGACCAGCCGGACGACCGCCGAGGCCCACCGGGCCGTCCTCGACCACGTGCTCGCGACCGCCGCCGACGCACCCTGGGTCGACGGGCTGGTGCTGCGCGGCAGCGCCGTCCTCGCCGCCTGGTTCCCGGACACCGCCCGGCCGCCCGCGGACCTGGACTTCGTCCTGCGCGCCGTGCCCGCGGTGCCGATCGACCCGCTCGACCCGTACCCCCACCTCGACACCCCCGACGCGGTGCTCTGCGCGCCCGAGGTCGCGCACGGCGCGGGCGCCGCCGAACTCTGGGACCCGGAGGGGGCGGAGCCGTGCGGCGTCCGCGTCCGGCTGCCGCCCGAGGGCCTGCACTGGCTGCCCGACACCGAACCGGAGGACGTGCCGTACGGCGACCTGCTCGACCGCCTGCGGGGCGACCCCGAGGCCGCACCCGGCCTCCGGCTCGACCCCGGCGGGGCCCGGCACGAAGGACTCGGCGGCTACTACCGGCCCTACGGCGACGGCGTTTCGGGTTTGCGGCTGACGATCCCGTGGACGGCGGAGGGACTGCCGCCCGGCGCGCTGCAGATCGACTTCGCGTACGACGAACCGCTGCCCGTGGCACCGGTGTTCACCGCGCTGCCGCGCGGCGACGGCGGGCCGCCGGCCGTGCTGCCCACCGCGAGCCGCGAACTCTCCCTGGCGTGGAAGCTGTTGTGGCTGCTTTCCGAAGGCGCGACCGGCACGGCCCGCGGCAAGGACCTCTACGACGCCGTCCTGCTCGCCGAACATCCGGCCACCGCGCTCGACGCCTGGCTCCTGCGGCGGGTGCTGCGCCGCGCGCCGCACCCCGCAGGCCCGGCGGACCTGCCGCGCTGCCGCGTCGACTGGAACGGCTTCCCCGGCACCGCCGAAGAATGGCTGGACCGTCTGACGCGTGCCCTGGGCGGCCATGCGGCTCAGGGCCGACCACGAGGGGCGCGGGGAACTGCGCGACAACGGAAGTGACGGTGTCGCACCTTCCGATTCGCGCAGTTCTCCCCCAGCCATCGGCCGGGAGGTGCCCCCACGCGCCCCTATGGGCTTGCCGATCCTGTGGGTTGTGCCTCCATCGGTGAGTCCTACTTGCCGAGCGCCGCGAGGACGGCGCGGGCCATCACCTTCTCGCCGGTGGCGTTCGGGTGGAAGGGCACGGCGGGGGAGCCGGGCAGGGCGCCCTCGATCCAGCGGTCGTTGGAGCAGACGTCGTGGCCGCGGGTCGGGGTGAGGGTGTCGACGTAGGTGGCGCCGTTGGCGGCCGCGGTGGCGGCGAGGGTGTCGTTCAGCCTGTGCAGGATGCCGCGCAGGTAGGCGACGTCGCCGGTGGTGATGGGCTGGCGGCCGATGCAGTTGCGCTCGTTGTCGGGCAGCACGGACGGGTAACCGACCAGCAGCACCTTGGCGTTGGGCGCCTTGGCGTGGATCTTCTGCAGGGCGGCGGCGACCCGCGGGCCGGTGGCGTCGACCCGGTTGACCAGGGTGTCGTCGCCCCACTGCCAGGACCAGGTGCGGAAGTCCCAGTGGCCGTGGGCGTAGACGTCCTTGCACGGGGTGCCGAAGGGGTTGACGACCGAGCCCGCCATGCAGGTGGCGATGACGTCGCCGATGCCGAGGTCGGAGGTGCCGAGTTCGTTGCCGCCGATGCCGAGGGTTACGAGGTCGGTGCCGGCCGAGACGGAGTCGAGCTGCGGGTCGTTGACCCGTATGAAGGCGTCGTACTGGGCCTCCGTCAGATCGGAGACCTTGGCGGCGCCGCAGGTCGCGTCGCGGTAGCTCGCACTGCCGAGTTCGGCCGCTACCAGGTGGCCGTAGTTTTTGCTCGATCGCAGGCAGAGCCCGGCGTACTGCGAGGGTACGCCGGCGCCGGCCGCGTACGAGTCTCCGAGGGCGACGTAGTCGCCGGTGATGTCCGCGGCGTTCGCGGCGGGGGCGCCGAGGAGTCCTGCGGCGGCGGTCGCGAGGACGGCGCTGACCAGGACGGACGAACGCTTCAGGGCATGGCTGAACACGGTTCCTCCTGGGGAAGAGAAACGGGGCGAGGGTGGGGGCGTTACTGTCCAGTAAGTTACTGGCACGTTAACGCAGTTGTCCAGATATTCGACACCCAATTCGCGCCTGAAATTCCGTCAGATCGCGCCATGAATTACGCTCCACGGTGAAGCGTTCCGCATTTCCACTACTCGGTGGAGCGAAATTCCGGCGGTGGGGTTACCGGCCGGTTGACCTGCGCCCGGCCGGGGGCGCACCATGCTGGTCACCGAGATCGACAAGCCCGCTCCCAGTCCAGGAGGACCGCCCGGATGGCACTCGACGCCGACGTGATCGTGATCGGAGCGGGCCTCGCCGGCCTGGTCGCCACCGCCGAACTCGCCGAGGCGGGCCGCCGGGTGATCCTGCTCGACCAGGAGCCCGCCGCCTCGCTCGGCGGCCAGGCCCACTGGTCGTTCGGCGGGCTGTTCCTGGTCGACTCGCCCGAGCAGCGCCGGATGCGCATCCGCGACTCCCGCGACCTCGCCTGGCAGGACTGGCTGGGCACGGCCGGCTTCGACCGCCCCGAGGACGAATGGCCGCGCCGCTGGGCCGAGGCCTACGTCGACTTCGCGGCCGGCGAGAAGCGCGCCTGGCTGCACGAGCGCGGAGTGCGCTTCTTCCCGGTGGTCGGCTGGGCGGAGCGCGGCGGTCTCACCGCCACCGGCCCGGGCAACTCGGTGCCGCGCTTCCACATCACCTGGGGCACCGGCCCCGGCCTGGTCGAGCCCTTCGCCCGCCGGGTCAAGGCCGCGGCCGGCAAGGGCCTGGTCGACTTCCGCTTCCGCCACCGGGTCACCGCCCTCACCGCGACCGGCGGCACCCTGGACACCGTCAGCGGCGAGATCCTCGCCCCCAGCACCGTCAAGCGCGGCGAGCCCAGCTCCCGGGACGTCGCCGGCTCCTTCGAACTCCGCGCCCAGGCGGTGATCGTCGCCTCCGGCGGCATCGGCGGCAACCACGACCTCGTCCGCAAGGCCTGGCCGGCCCGGCTCGGCACCCCGCCCGAGCGGATGCTCTCCGGCGTGCCCGCCCACGTCGACGGCCTGATGCTCGGCATCGCGGGCGACGCCGGCGGCCACCTGATCAACGGCGACCGGATGTGGCACTACACCGAGGGCATCCAGAACTGGGACCCGATCTGGCCGATGCACGGCATCCGTATCCTGCCCGGCCCGTCCTCGCTCTGGCTGGACGCCCGCGGCCACCGACTGCCCGTCCCGCTCTTCCCCGGCTTCGACACCCTCGGCACCCTCGAACACATCATGACCACCGGGTACGACCACACCTGGTTCGTCCTCACCCAGAAGATCATCGAGAAGGAGTTCGCCCTCTCCGGCTCCGAGCAGAACCCGGACCTCACCGGGAAGTCGATCAAGGGAGTGCTCGGCCGGGCGCTGCCCGGCGCCACCGGCCCGGTCGAGGCGTTCAAGAAGCACGGCGTGGACTTCGTCGTCGCCGACACCCTCGACGAACTCGTCCGCGGCATGAACGCCAAGACGCCCGAGGCGCTGATCGACGCCGCCGAGCTGCGCCGCGAGGTCGAGGCCCGGGATCGCGAGATGGCCAACCCGTTCGCCAAGGACCTCCAGGTCACCGCGGTGCACGGGGCCCGCCGCTACCTCGGCGACAAGCTGATCCGCACCGCCGCCCCGCACCGCCTGCTCGACCCCAAGGCCGGCCCGCTGATCGCCGTCCGGCTCAACATCCTCACCCGCAAGTCCCTCGGCGGCCTGGAGACCGACCTCTCCTCGCGGGTGCTGCGCGCCGACGGGACGGTGCTCGACGGCCTGTACGCGGCGGGCGAGGCGGCCGGCTTCGGCGGCGGCGGGGTGCACGGCTACCGCGCCCTGGAGGGCACCTTCCTCGGCGGCTGCCTGTTCTCCGGCCGTGCCGCGGGTCGCGCCGCGGCGAAGGCGACCGCGTAGCGGAGGCGGCACGTCAGAAGGGGCGCGAGGAGCCTGCGAAGGTCCCCGCGCCCCTGAGCGCCTGCCGCAGGTGTCAGCGGCTCACGTAGATGCTGTCCATGAACTCGATGATCTGACGGTCGGTCAGGCGCTGGCCGTCGCGGTGGCCCATCGCGAGGTCCGCCTCGCTGATCATGCCGACCAGCCGGCCGTTCTCGATCACCGGCATCCGGCGGATCTGGTGCTGCTCCATCTTCTTGAGCACCGTCTCCATGTCGTCGCCGGCCTTGACGCAGTGCAGGTGGCCGGCCAGGTCCATCGCCATCATGGTGGACGGGTCCTTGCCGGCCGCCAGACACTTCACCACGATGTCCCGGTCGGTGATGATGCCCTTGAGCATCTTGTCCGGGCCGCAGATGGGCAGGGCGCCGACGTCCAGGTCGCGCATCATCTTGGCGGCGGCCATCAGGGACTGGTCGGCGTCGATGCACTGGGCACCGCGGTGCATGATGTCACTGGCTGTGGTCACGGGGGGTTCCTCTCGGTCGTCCGCGGGGGCGGCCACCGGTCGCGGCCGCGACGGCATGCGGAGCGTGATGGTGCGATCACCATATGCACGCCCGTCCGGGGCCGCGCGCGGAGCCGGACGCCCGCTGGGGCAGAATCTTCCGAGGTACCGACCGTTCCGGCGGTGCCGTTCGTACCGGTCCGCCGTTCTCCGGCCCGTCACCCGTTCGGCGGCGCGGGCGGCGGCCACCAGGGAGGGAACCCCATGGCCCGTCGTCCCCGCGGCCAGGCACCGGCCGCCGCCGCGCCGGTCACCGTCACCGTCTGCCGCGGCTGCTGCTGCGGCACGACGGCCAAGCACCCCGACGTCGACCACCCGGGCCAGCTGGCCCGGCTGCGCGAGGGGATCGGCGAGGCTGGCAAGGTCCGGGCCGTCGACTGCCTGGACGCCTGCGGGCACTCCAACGTCGTCGTGGTCGGCCCCTCCACCGAGGGGCGGCTGGCCGGCGGGCGGCCGGTCTGGCTGGGCTGGGTGCTCTCCGACGACATGATCGACGAAGTGGTGGAGTGGGTGAAGGCCGGCGGCCCCGGCCTGGTGCCCTCGCCGGGCACCCTCGACCTCCAGGAGTTCACCGTCTCCCGCCGGGTCCGCGAGAACCTGCCCGGCTGACGCGAGAACCTGCCCGGCCGACCGTCAGGCGGCCTGCCGGGCCGAGCCGTTCGGCCACACCACCCGGACGGGCACCCCGGCCCGCCGGGCCGTGCCCACCATGTCCGCGGTGCCGCCGAGGCCGCGCCCCGGCCGGCCGTCCCAGACCGCGACCACCAGGTCGGCGCGGCGCAGCAGTTCGGCGTTGGCCGCCTGGTACGCGGCCGCGGACTGCTCCCGGTGCGGCAGCACGACGGTCTCGGCGGCGGCCGCGAGCAGCCGGTCGAAGGGCGGGCGGTCCGGCTCGGGCAGCCAGCGGCGGTAGCGCGGCGAGGGCAGTACGGCGACCAGGCGGCCGCCCGCCGCGAGCACGGCCTCCGCGAACAGCGAGTCGGCGCCGGGGGCGAGGCAGGAGAGGCCGGTCAGGTCAGCGGGCCGGTGCGCCGCGAGCAGCGCCCGCAGTTCCTCCCGCACCAGCCGCACGGTCTCCTCGGAGAGGTCCAGGTGCCCGGTCACCGCGATCGCCGTCATTCCGTCCTCACCGGTCGCCGCCCGGCCGGCCGGCACCGGCCGAGCCGAGAGTACCGTGGCGGCTGCTGCCATGCTGGGCGCATGGCGGAACTCGACGGGCGACCGGCCACGGCCGCACAGCTGCAGGCGCTGGCGCTCACCAACTACGGGCACTTCACCACCGTCCGGGTGGCGAACGGGCTGGTCCGGGGCCTGGGGCTGCACCTGGCCCGGCTGGATCGGGACTGCCGGGAGCTGTTCGGCACCGGCCTCGACCTGGAGCGCGTCCGGGCGTACGCGCGCCGGGCGGCGCCCGCGGCGGGGGAGGCGATCGTCCGGATCACCGTCTTCGACCCGGAGCTCGACCTCGGGCGGATGGGCGCACAGGCACGCCCGCGGGTCCTGGTGACGACCCGTCCGGCCGGGCCGGCGGAGCTGCCGCCGCTGCGGGTGCGGACCGTCAGGTACGAGCGCGACGCCCCGCACGTCAAAGGGGTCGGCCTGTTCGGCGTGCTGCGCGAGCGGCGGGCGGCGCAGGCGGCAGGCTTCGACGACGCCCTGTTCACCGACGCCTCCGGTGCCCTCTCCGAGGGCGGCACCTGGAACATCGGCTTCGTCCGCGACGGCGAGGTGCTCTGGCCGACGGCCGACCAGCTCCGCGGCACCACCATGGACCTGCTCCGGACCGCCCACCCCTGGCGGCCCGAACGGATCACCGGGGCGGAGGGCTTCGAGGCCGCTTTCGCCACCAACGCCGCCACCGGCGTACGCCCCGTCGCCGCGGTGGACGGCGTCGCCCTCTCGACCACCCACCCTGTCCTGGACGCCCTGCGGGCGGCCTACGCGGCCGTGCCGGGCGAGCGGCTCTGAGTCCGCTCCCGAACGGCCGGTCGCACGACGGGGATCACGGTCGGCGGGGCGGGCGACCCGGCCGCGGACGTGCCGGCGACCACCCAGGCCGGGCAGCGGATCCTGATCGGGACCTACCGCGACGTCCACCGCTGCGACCTGGCGGCCGTGGTGACGACCGGCTCGTTCACCAAGGCTGCCGCGGCGTGCCGGTCCGCAGGCGGTCGGGGTTCAGCCGGTGTGTTCGGCCTGGGCCATCCAGGAGTACTTCTCCAGGTCGGCGGTGAGGCCGATCAGGATGTCCTGGCTGACCGGGTCGGGGTCGCCGGTGGCGTCGATCCGCTGCCGCATGCGGGCGATGACCGCGCCGAGGGCGGCGACCAGGGCGGCCACCGTGTCGTTGTCCCGGATCGGGCCGGACGCGGGGGCGGTGATGCCGCTGCTGTCGGCGACGGTGCGGGAGCGGCCGTCGGGCGGGAAGCCGATCGCGGCGGCCCGCTCGGCCACCGTGTCGGCGTGCACCCGGGCCAGCGCGACCACCTCGTCCAGCTGCAGGTGGACGGAGCGGAAGCGCGGGCCCACCACGTTCCAGTGCAGCTGCTTGGCGACCAGTGAGAGGTCGACCAGGTCGACCAGAGCGCCCTGCAGCGCCTCGCCGACCAGGGTGCGGTCGGCGTCGGGCAGCGGGCTGTTGATTGCGTACATCGGGGCTGCTCCTCGGGGTCGGATCTGCCCGTCAGCCTCTCACAGAAAATACCGCGAATCGGACATGTCTCACTTCTCGCCCAGGGCATGCCGGACGCCGCCGAGCAGGTGCGCGCGGAAGCACGCGTCCCGGTAGGCCTCCGGCGCGTGGCCGAGCGAGGTGTAGAAGGTGGGGGCGCCGTCGTGCTCGCCGGACCAGGCGATCGGGTGGCCGGGGCCCATCAGCCCGCCCTCGTAGCCGTCCTCGTCCACCGTGAGCAGCACCCGCGCGCCCTGCTCGCGCGGGTCGGTGCGGAAGTTGTACCACTCGTCGGTCCACGTCCAGGCCGGCGGCAGGTGGGAGGTGGCGGGGTGGTTGCCGTCGGCGGTGCGGACGGTGGCGGTCTGGATCGGCGGGTGGCTGTGGAAGCGGGCGCCGATCAGGCCCTCGTACCAGGGCCACTCCATCTCGGTGCCGGCGGCGCAGTGCACGCCCATCCAGCCGTTCCCGGCTCCCAGGTGGGCCCGCAGGGCGTCCCGGCCCGGCTCGTCCAGCACGTCTCCGCCGGTGGAGAGGAACACCACGGCGGCGTAGCGGCGCAGCGAGCCCGGGCGGAACTCCGACGGCTCGTCGGTGCTGTCGACCTCGAAGCCGTGGTCGGCGCCGAGCTCCTGCAGGGCGCGCACGCCGTCCACGACGGACTCGTGCGGGAAGAGCAGATTGCGGGTGTGGATGAGAATCCTGGCGGTCATGGGCGTCGATCCTGCCGCAGCGGGCGCGCCCCCGGGAGTGCTTGCGCGCTCCGTGCACCATCCGTGGGCGATCCGTGCGCGGATCGCCGAGTGGCGGCCCGGCGGCCGCGGTTGCGTGCCGCCGGGCCGGTCGTTGGGCCGGTCGTCGAGCGGTCCGGTCCGCTGCGGTCGGTCAGGCGAAGTGCGCCTTGGCCTCCGGGGAGACGTAGGCGCGGATGATGACGACGGCGATGGCGATGCCGGCCAGCGAGGTGACGTTGCCGGAGAAGAGGGTGAAGAGCGAGCCGATGACACCGAGGCCCTCGACGGCGAGGACGGTCGGCCGGGCCCAGCTCAGGCCCTTGGGGGTGCCGACCGCTCCGGCGACCAGGGCCAGCGCGATGAGCGCGGTGAACCAGCCGAGCAGTTGCAGGGTGCCGGCGCCGTCGCCGCCGTGGTCGGCCTCGTCGTTGCCGAGCGCGATCAGCAGCACCCCGGCGAAGAGGTTGAGGAGGATCTGGAGGGCGATGAAGCCGAGGGCCATCTTGAGCTGCTTGGGCAGCCCGCCGCCTGCGGTCTGAGCCTTCGTCATATGTACTTCCCCCTTGGGTGGATCAGTGATCCGCGTCGCTGCGGGTCATCCGGAGGATCGGGGCGGGGCCGGTCGGCTGTCAATGGGGCCGACCGGCCGGGGCCGGGGCGCGGCTCGGTCGAAGGAGATCGCGGCCAGCCGCAGTTCGCCCCGCAGCACGACCCGCAGGTCGTGGACGCCCTCGGCGGGTGCGGTGAGTTCGGCCCGTACGGTCGTCCAGGTGTACCGGTCGCCGGTGGCGGGCACCGGGATCCGGGAGGCCGCGCCTGCGATGTGCAGCGCGACGGCGGCCGGGCCGGCGGAGGTATGCGAGACGGTGATCTCGGCCGTCGCGGCTCCTTCGTCGAAGTCCACGGCGCGGAAGGCGGGTCGGGCCGGGCCGGCGCCCTCGGTCGCGACCGCTTCACCGTCCTCGCGGGTGCGGTCGACCAGCCGGACACCGGAGGCCTCGACGAGTCCCGGGCGGCGATCGGGGCGGTGGTGCCGGGGCGGGGCAGCGGCTCCGGGCCGGTGAGCACGAGGTCGGCGTCGGCAGGCAGGTCGGCGCTGGAGGCGCCGGCGGCCAGGGTGTGCCGGCCGGGGTCGACCGTTCACCGGCCGTGCCCGGGGTCGAAGCGGCCGAGTGCGGTGAGCGGGACGCGGAAGGCGACCCGGCGTTCCTCGCCCGCGGCGAGCCCGACGCGTTCGAAGCCGACCAGCCGGCGCAGTGGGGTGGTGACCGGCGCGTCGTGGCAGCGGGCGTACAGCTGAACGACCTCCGCTCCGGCGCGCGGGCCGGTGTTGGCGACGGTCAGCTCCGCGACGGCGTGCTCCCCGTCGACGGCGGCAGTCAGCGAGCCGTACCGGAACTCGGTGCAGGAGAGGCCGTGGCCGAAGGGGTCCGCCGGCGGGCGGGCAGCCGGGCGTCGCGGTAAGGGGCGTCGGGCATGGATGGTCCTCCGGTGCGGCACGGGGGTGGAGCTGATGCTTCACGAGGTGGTCGATCGAAGCGCTTCGAAGTCGGCAGTGGCGCTGCGGACCGTCAAGACGCCCGACCGTCGGCGGGAGCCCGCCGGCCCCGGTGTTCCCGCTGGTCCAGACCGATTTGGCGGATGCGCAGGCCACTGCCCCGAAGCGCCCGCACGGTCTGTGCCGCCGTCAAGTCCTGAACTGTGAAGCGCGTGCAAACCCTTGTGCGACGGCCCCGGCTGGCCTAGCCTCGGCGCACGTTGAAGCGCTTCGACAGTGCGGCCGGGGCCACACCACCGCACCGCCGGAGCACCGCCCGCAGCACCCCCGCACCTCCCACCCAGCCGCAGCCCGGAACGAGGACGGCCGGGCGCGGCCGAGCCGCCGGCCGCCCGGGCCCGCCCGCCCCGCCACACGACGAAGGGCTCCACCCGCCATGAGCAGCGCTGACAGAGTCGGCTCCGCCCCCGTCCCTGCCGCCGAGGCTTCCTCGGCGCCGCCCTCGCCGCGGCCGCCGCGGTCAGGAGCGGCGGCCTGCTGGCGGCCTGCTCCTCCGGCACCGGCCGCTCCAGCGCCGAGGGAGGTGTCGCCACCGGCAGCGCCCTGCAGAACGCCCTTCCCGCCTTCGTCGCCTCCACCCTCGTCACCCCGGACATCCCGGGCCGCAACGGCTCCACCCTGCGTCCCCGGCTGGAACATCACCGGCCAGATCCCCAACGCCATCGGCGCCAAGGCCGCCGACCCCGCTTCCAGAAGGGCATGCTGATCGGCGCCGTCAAGGGCTGAGCAGCGAGAGGCGGAACGTCGAGCGTCGAGAGGACCCCCCATGCCGTCCCTTGCAGACACCACCCGCGGCCGGATCCTCTTCGGCGGCGACTACAACCCCGAGCAGTGGCCCGAGGAGACCTGGGCCGAGGACGTCCGGCTGATGCGGGAGGCCGGCGTCACCACCGTCACGGTCGGCGTCTTCGCCTGGGCCGCGCTCGAACCGACGCCCGGAGCACGGGAGTTCGAGTGGCTGCGGCGCGTCCTCGACCTGCTGCACCAGGGCGGGATCGAGGTCTGCCTGGCCACCCCCACCGCCTCCCCGCCGCCCTGGCTCGGCGAACTCCACCCCGGGACCCTTCCGGTCACCGCCGAAGGCACCCGCCTGCACTGGGGCTCCCGCAACCAGTGGTGTCCCTCCTCGGCCGACTACCGGCGCCGTGCCCTCGCCCTGGTCGAGGACCTCGCCGCCGCGTTCGGGCACCACCCGGCCGTCCGGATGTGGCACGTCAACAACGAGTACGGGCCGGTCTGCCACTGCGAGGAGACCGCCGAGCGCTTCCGCGACTGGCTGCGCAAGCGGCACGGCGGCCTGGACGCGCTCAACGCCGCCTGGGGCACCGCCTTCTGGAGCCAGCGGCACGGCAGCTGGTCGACCGTCGCCCCGCCGCGCGCCGCCCCCTACCTGCCCAACCCGGCCCAGGCGCTGGACTTCCGGCGGTTCTGCTCCGACGTCCTGCTGGAGTGCTTCACCGCCGAACGCGAGGTGCTGCGCCGGCACAGCCCAGGGCTGCCGGTCACCACCAACTTCATGACGCTCTACCCGCACGTGGACTGCTGGGCCTTCGCCGCCGAGGAGGACGTCGTCTCGCTCGACGCCTACCCCGACCCGGCCGATCCGCGCGCCGCGGTGCGTGCTGCCCTCGGCCAGGACATGATCCGCTCCCAGGCGCGCGGCCCCTGGCTGCAGATGGAGATGGCCGCCTCCGCCGTCAACTGGCGCGCCGTCAACCGGGCCAAGCCCGCCGAACGGCTCCGCCTGGAGGCGCTGCAGGCCGTCGCCCGCGGCGCCGACGGCCTCTGCTTCTTCCAGTGGCGGGCTTCCAGGCAGGGCGCGGAGAAGTTCCACTCCGCCCTGCTGCCGCACGCCGGCGCCGACACTCCGCAGCACCGCGCCGTCCGCGCACCCGGCGCCGAACTCCCGCTGATCGCCGAGGCGGTGGGCACCGACGTCAAGGCCGACATCGCGGTCGTCTTCGACTGGTCGAACTGGTGGGCCCTGGAACAGCGCGGCCGTCCCTCCGACCGGGTCGACCTCGAACCGGTCGCCCTCGCCTGGCACGGCGCCCTCTGGGACGCCCACCTCACCGCCGACTACGTCCACCCCGAGGCCGACCTCACCCGCTACCGGCTGGTCGTCGTCCCCAACCTCTACCTCGCCTCCGACCGGGCCGTCGAGAACCTGACCGCCCACGTACACCGCGGCGGTACGCTGGTCGCCGGCTTCTTCACCGGTGTCGCCGACGACCAGGACACGATCCGTCCCGGCGGCATGGACGAACGGCTGCGCGACCTGCTCGGCGTCCACCCGCTCGAGTGGCGCCCACTCGATGCTCCCGCTGACCTCGACGGCGGCGGCACCGCCGACCTGTGGAGCGAGGAACTGCGCCTCGGCGAGGGCACCGAGGTGCTCGCCTCCTTCGCCGACGGCACCCCCGCCGCCACCCGCCGCGGCCGTGCCCACTACCTCGCCACCCTGCCCGAACCCGCCGTCCTGCGGCGGCTGCTCGCCGACGCCGCCGATGTCGCAGGCGTCCACCCCGAGCTGCCCGGCCTCCCCGACGGCGTGGAGGCCGTCCGGCGCGGCGGACTGCTCTTCGTGCTCAACCACACCGCCGACGCGGTGCACCTGCCCCTGCCCGGCCCTCACCGGGACCTGCTGACCGCCCGCGACAGCGCAGCACCGCACCTCGCCCCCCACGGCGTCGCGGTGCTCCGCCCGCTGTGACCGACAGGACTCCCATGCCCGACGCCCCCACCCACGGCATCCACGACACCGCGCCCGCCGCCCGCTGGGAGGACGCCTACCTCGGCGGCAACGGCCGGCACGGCGTCCTGGTGCACGGCCGCACCGCGGACGAGCACCTGGTGGTCACCCACCACGACCTGGTCCGTCCCGACCCGGCGAGCGGCGTCGAGCCGCCGCTGCTCGCGCCCCTGCTCGGCGCGGTGCAGGACGCCCTGCTGGCCGGCCGGCAACAGGAGGCGGTGGCCGCCTTCGGCGGGGACTGGGAGCCGCGGTTCGTCCAGTCCTTCCATCCCGGCTTCGCCGTGCGGATCCGCCGCCCGGCCGACGGGGCCGCCGACTACCGGCGCACCCTGGACTTCCGTACCGGCGTCGTCGCCGCCGAATGGCGGGAGGAGGACGGCTGGTGGCGCTGCGAGACCTTCGTCTCCCGCGCCGACGACGCGGTGGTGCACCTGCTGACCGCGCCCGGCGGCGGCGCCGTCGACGCCGAGGTCTGCCTGGACACCCGGCTGCCCGGCGTGCCGGACGACCTGCGGGCCGCCGTCCGCTCGGTGTACCGCCCCGCCGAGATCCCCGCCGCCGCACCGGACGCCCCCCGGGACTCGGCGCTGCTGCGGCTGCGCGTCCGCTACCCCGACAGCGAACTCGGCTACCGCGGCGCCACCCGGCTGCTCGCCCCCGGCGGCACCGTCCGCTGCGGCGGACCCCGGGTGCACGTCACCGGCGCCCGCCAGCTGCTGCTGCTCACCCGCACCGCGCGCGGCCCGGTCGCCGAGCCCGACGGCCGGCTCGGCCGGCTCGACACCGGCCTGTACGCGCTGCCGGAGGACTACGAGGTGCTGCTGCAACGCCACCTCGACCGGCACACCGAGGCGTACGACCGGGTCGCGCTCGACCTGCACGCGCCGGCCGCCGACCGCGAGCTGCCCGCCGCCGAGCTGCTGGCCCGCCAGGAGCGGGATCCGGCGACGCTGCAACTCGCCCTGCTGGAGTCGCTGTTCGCGGCGGGCCGGTACCACCTGCTGGCCTCCTCGGGCGAGCGTCCGCCGCGGCTGTGCGGCCTGTGGGCGGGCGACTGGTCGACCGCCTGGGGCGGCGCCTTCACCACCAACGCCAACCTCAACCTGCAGCTCGCCGGAGCCGCCGCCGGCGGCCTGCCGGAGGCGTCGCTGGCGCTGGCCGCCCTCGTCCGCGACCAGCTGCCGGACTGGCGGACCAACGCCCGCCGGCTGTTCGGCACCCGCGGCGCGGTCGCCCCCGCGCACACCGACGGCACCAACGGCCTGCAGTACCACTTCAACCGCAGCTGGGCGCACCACCTGTGGACGGCCGGCGCCGACTGGCTGCTGCACCCGCTGCTGGAGCACGCCGAGACCACCGGCGACACCGCCTTCCTCACCGGCGAGCTGCTGCCCGCCCTGCTGGAGACCGCCGCCTTCTACGAGGACTTCCTGACCCGCACCGGCCCGGACGGCCGGATCGCGATCGTGCCCTCGTACTCGCCGGAGAACCACCCGGTCGACCCGGCCACCGGCGAACCCGCGCCCGCCGCGGCCGCCGTCAACGCCACCATGGACATCGCCGCCGCCCGGCACGCCCTCACCACCGCCGCCGAACTCGCCGACCGGCACCGCGCCGCCCCCGCCGCCCGCACCGCCGTCTGGCGGGCACTCGCCGCCCGACTGCCCGCGTACCGGGTCAACGAGGACGGCGCGCTCGCCGAGTGGGCCTGGCCCGGCCACCGGGACGGCTACGACCACCGGCACGTCAGCCACCTCTACCCGGTGTGGCCGCTCGACGAGATCGCGCCGGACACCACCCCGGAGCTCGCCGCGGCCGCCCGCACCGCGCTGCTGCTGCGCGGCGACGAGAACCACTCCGGCCACGGCCACCTGCACCGGGCACTGGCCGCCGCCCGGCTGGACGACGCCGGGCTGCTCACCTGCCAGCTCGCCCGGCTGCTCGTCCGCGGCTTCTTCTTCCGCTCCCTGATGAGCAGCCACTACCCGGGCCGGGACGTCTTCAACGCGGACGTGGCGCACGCCCTGCCCGGCGTCCTGATCGAGATGCTGGTGCGCTCCCGCCCGGCCCGCGGCGGCCGCCCGGCCCGGCTGACGGTGCTGCCCGCGCTGCCCGCCGCGCTGCCGAGCGGCCGGCTCACCGGGGTGCGCACCCGCTTCGGCGCGGTGGTCGAGGAGCTGTCCTGGTCGCCGGAGCGGGTCACCGTCGCCCTGCGGGCCACGCGTCCCGCCACCGTCGAGCTGCGGATCGCGCCGCTGCACAAGGAGGGCGGCGAGCTGCTGGAGCTGGCCCCGGGCCGGCTGCGCTCCTGCACCGTGGAACTCTGACGTGCCGTCGGCCGCCCGCCCTGCGGTTTTGCGAACTGATGACCGATTCTTGCTCCGCCGCAGACCGGTGCGACGGTGTGCGTTCACCGGACGTCCCTCCGTGGGCCAACCACCGCTGGGAGCCTCCGGGCATGGATATCCCGAACATGGGCGTGCCCGCGGGGCTCGCCGACCGCATGAGCACGGCCGAGCAGCACGAGTACCTGCGCAGCAGGCTGTCCCGGCGCAGGATGCTGCGCTCCTCGGCGGTGACGGTGGGTCTGCTGGCAGTCGGCGGCGCGCTGGGCGGCGGCACCGCCTCGGCGGCCCCGGCCGCCGGCTCCACCACCGACGGCATCGACGGCGCGCTGGTCGCCCCGATGGGCCGTCACCTGGCCTTCGGCCCGCGGCCGGACACCCAGTTCCGGATCTCCTGGCAGGTCCCGGCGCCGGTCAAGCGGCCGTTCCTGCGCTTCGGCCGCCACCCGTGGGACCTCTCGCACAAGGTCGAGGCGGAGGTGCGTGCCCTGCACACCCCGGCGCTCACCCCGACCGGAACCCCGGTCGACCAGTACTACCTGCACGTCGCGCTTGACCACCTGCAGCCCGACACCACCTACTACTACGGTGTCGGCCACCAGGGCTTCGACCCGGCCTCCGGCCAGGCGATCTCCACCCTGTCGACCTTCCGCACCGCGCCGGCCCGGCACGGCCGCGGCGGCCGCCCGTACGAGCCGTTCACCTTCACCGCCTTCGGCGACCAGGGTGTCTCCTCGCACGCCGCCGGGAACGACCACGTGATCCTCGCCCAGAAGCCGGCCTTCCACCTGCACGCCGGCGACATCTGCTACGCCGACCCGGCCGGCTCCGGCCAGGACTCCGACAAGTCGGTGTACTCGGCGGCCACCTGGGACGCCTTCCTGGCGCAGACCGAGACGGTCGCCGCGAAGATCCCGTGGATGGTCTCCTACGGCAACCACGACATGGAGGCCTGGTACTCGCACCACGGCTACGGCGGCGAGGACGCCCGCTTCTTCCTGCCCGGCAACGGCCCGGACCCGCGCACCGCGCCCGGCGTGTACTCCTTCGTCTACGGCAACGTCGGCGTCGTCTCGCTGGACGCCAACGACGTCTCCTACGAGATCCCGGCCAACCTCGGCATCACCGCGGGCCGCCAGACCGCCTGGCTGGAGCGGACACTGCGCTCGCTGCGGGCCGACGACGGCGTCGACTTCATCGTGGTCTTCTTCCACCACTGCGCCTTCTCCACCACCCACCAGCACGCCTCCGAGGGCGGTGTCCGGGAGGCCTGGGTGCCGCTCTTCGAGAAGTTCCGGGTGGACCTGGTCGTCAACGGCCACAACCACGTGTACGAGCGCACCGACGCCATCCTCGGCAACAAGGTGGCGAAGGCGGTGCCGAGCGGCGGCACGGTGGAGCCGGCCCGGGACGGCGTGGTGTACGTGACGGCGGGCGCGGCCGGCCGCAGCCTGTACTCCTTCGACGCGCCGGACAGCTACGAGGGCCACGAGAACCGCCGCGACTCGGTGGACACCTACCACTTCGCCAAGGGCGGGGTGAAGGTGCCCGAGACGGTCGAGTGGTCGCGGGTGCGCTACACCGGCTACTCCTTCGTGCGGGTGGACGTCGCCCCGGCGCACCGCGGCCGGACGGCCACCATGAAGGTGACCGCCCTCGCCGAGGACGGCACCCGGGTCGACCACTACACGATCGCCCGCCGAGCGGGCGAGTGCGCGACGCACTGACACCACGCGCCCGCCGGGCCCGCCCTCCGGTCGGGGAAGCCGGGCCCGGCCGGGCCTTAAACCAGTTCGGCCAGCTCGGCGGCGAGTTCGTCGCTGTGGCGGAAGGTCAGGCCGGCCAGCGCCACGTGCTTCCAGCGGACCGTCAGGTCGCCGTCCAGGATGAACACCGAGCGGCGCAGGCCGAGGCCGGGCACGGCGATGCCGTACGCCTTGGCGACCGTGCGGTCGGTGTCGGCGAGCAGCGGGAAGGCGATCCGGTGCCGGCGGGCGAACTGCTCGTGGCTGTCCAGGCCCTGCGGGGAGACGCCCCAGACGGTGGCGCCGAGACCGGTGAAGCGCTCCAGGTCGGAGGTGTACTCGCAGAGCTGCTTGGTGCAGACGGGGGTGTCGTCGCCCGGGTAGAAGACCAGCACCAGCGGGCCGCCGCCCTTGGTGTCGGAGAGCCGGTACTCCTGGCGGCGGGCGGTGTCCCCGTCGAGCAGCAGGCCGGGGAGGGCGAAGTCGGGGGCCTGGGTTCCGGCCTCGGGCGGCTTGGGCATGGGTGTCCCTTCCGGGCATCGGCAGACAGACCGGTCTGTCTGCTCATGTCCCGATGCTAGCCCGGCCGGCCGGCGGGTGTCATGGCACCCGCCGGCCGGCCGGGCCGCCGGTCACTGCCGGTAGGTGGCCAGGAAGCGCCCGATCCGGTTGATCGCCGTCTCCAGGTCGTCGGCGCGCGGCAGCGTGACGAAGCGGAAGTGGTCCGGGCGCGGCCAGTTGAAGCCGGTGCCCTGGACGAGGTGGATCTTCTCGCGGAGCAGCAGGTCCAGCACGAACCTCTCGTCGTCGACGATCTCGTGCACCTCGGGGTCGAGCCGGGCGAAGGCGTACAGCGCGCCCTTCGGCTTCACGCAGCTGACGCCCGGGATCTCGTTGAGCGCCCGCCAGGCGACGTCCCGCTGCTCGGTCAGCCGGCCGTTCGGCAGGGTGAGGTCGTTGATCGACTGGTGGCCGCCGAGCGCCGCCTGTACCGCGTACTGCGCCGGCACGTTCGGGCACAGTCGCATGCCGGCCAGCATGGTCAGGCCCTCCAGGTAGTCCGCGGCCTGCTGCTTGGGGCCGGAGACGGCGAGCCAGCCGCTGCGGAAGCCGGCCACCCGGTAGGCCTTGGACAGGCCGTTGAAGGTGAGGGTGAGGACGTCGTCGGCGAGCGCCGCCAGGCAGTGGTGCTCGGCGTCGTCGTAGAGGATCTTGTCGTAGATCTCGTCGGCCAGCACCATCAGGCCGTGCCGGCGGGCGAGGTCGAGGATGCCCTCCAGCAGCTCCTTCGAGTAGACGGCGCCGGTCGGGTTGTTGGGGTTGATGACGACGATCGCCCGGGTCCGGTCGGTGATCTTCGCGGCGATGTCGTCCAGGTCCGGGAACCAGTCGGCCTGCTCGTCGCAGAGGTAGTGCACCGCGCGGCCGCCGGCGAACCGCACCACCGCCGTCCACAGCGGGTAGTCCGGCATCGGGACGAGCACCTCGTCGCCGTCGTCCACCAGCGCCTGGACGGCCATCTGGATCAGCTCGGAGGCGCCGTTGCCCAGGTACACGTCGTCGACCGTCATCCCGGCGACACCGCGCTGCTGGTAGTACTGCACCACCGCGCGGCGGGCCGGCAGGATGCCGCGGGAGTCGCTGTAGCCGTGGGCGTTCGGCAGGTTGCGGATGATGTCCTGGAGGATCTCCGGCGGCGCCTCGAAACCGAACGGCGCGGGGTTGCCGGTGTTCAGCCGCAGGATGCTGTGCCCGGCCTCCTCCAGTGCGTTCGCCTGGTCGACCACCGGGCCACGGATCTCGTAGCACACGTCCTTGAGCTTGCTGGACTGCCGAAACTCCACTGCGGCCTCCCGACCTCACCTCTGGTTGCTTTGTTCTACCAAGTAATCACTTGGAAAGTCCAACCTTTTGGCTATGCTGATCCCCATGCCACGCCGAAGCTACGACCAGTACTGCGCCGTCGCCCGCGCCCTGGACGCGGTGGGGGAGCGCTGGAGCCTCCTGATCGTCCGTGAACTCCTCGGCGGGCCCCGCCGCTACACCGACCTGCACGCGGACCTGCCCGGCGTCTCCACCGACATCCTCGCCGCCCGGCTCAAGCAGCTGGAGAGCGAGGGCCTGGTCGAACGCCGCCGCCTGGAGCGCCCCGCCAACGCCTCGGTGTACGAACTCACCGACCGCGGCCACGCGCTGCGCCCGGTCCTCGACGCACTCGCCGTCTGGGGCACCGCCGACCTCGGCGAGCCCCGGCCCACCGACGCCGTCCGCGAGCACTGGTACACCACCGCCGGCTGACGACCCCTGCCGCCCCGGGGCCGCTCCGACCGCTCCGGGGCTGCTCTGACCGCTCCGGGTGAGGGGCCGGTCGCCCCGGTGTGTCCCGCGCCCGCCCCGGCCGCCCGCCCCTACGGTGGGCGGCAGGAGGGCACACATGGCACGGGTGATCACGCAGGCCTCGATGTCCCTGGACGGATTCATCGCGGACCACTCCGACCAGGTCGGGGCACTGTTCGACTGGTACTCCAACGGGGACGTGGAGGTCACCGGTGCCGACAAGGACCGGGTGTTCCGGGTCTCCGCCGCCAGCGCGGAGTACCTGCGCTCCGCCTGGTCGACCGTCCGCGCCACGGTGATCGGCCGGCGGCTGTTCGACATCACCAACGGCTTTGACGGCCGCCCGCCGGTCGGCGAGGCCGTCTTCGTGGTCACCCACCGCCCGCCGGACGACTGGGACTTCCCCGACGCGCCGTTCACCTTCGTCACCGGCGGCCCGGCCGAGGCGGTCGCCCTGGCCAAGGAGTTCGCCGGGGACGGGGACGTCGGCCTCACCCCCGGCGACATCGGTGGCCAGGCCTTCGCGGCGGGCCTGGTGGACGAGGTCCTGGTCGACCTCGTCCCCGTGGTGTTCGGCGCCGGTGTGCACTACTTCGGCCGCTACCACGGCTCCCCGCTGATGCTGGAGGACCCGGAGATCGTCCAGGGCGACCGGGTCACCCACCTGCGGTTCCGGGTCCGCCGCGACTGAGCGCGGGAGTGGGCAGCCCGGTCCGGTCGGCCGCGGGTGCCCCCGGCGGTCCGCTCAGCCGCCGGTGACGCCGTCGGTGTGCTCGCGCAGCAGATCGGCGTGGCCGTTGTGGCGGGCGTACTCGGAGACCAGGTGGAAGAGGACCAGCCGCAGCGAGTACTCCTCGCCGTCGAGCACGAAGGTGTCGTCCAGCGAGGCGCCGGCGACGACCTCGTCGGCGAGCCGGCGCTCCTCCAGCAGCCGCGCGTAGTCCTCCTCCGCGCGGGCCGGGTCCGACTCGTCGAAGTCGGCGTCCTTGTTCGGGCTTTCGGCGTAGAGCCGCGGCACGCCCGCGCCGGCGAAGCGCTCGCGGAACCAGATCCGCTCGACCTTCGCCAGGTGGCGGATCAGCCCGAGCAGGGAGAGGTTCGAGTCCGGCAGCGGGCGCAGTGCGAGCTGTTCGCCCGTCAGGCCCTGGCACTTGAGCAGGAAGGTGTCGCGGTGCCAGCCGAGGTAGCCGGTCAGCATCTCGCGCTCGCCGGCCACGAGGGAGCCGCCGGTGCGGGTGATGTCGGGTGCGGTCCAGATCATGTCGCGATCATGCCGCCCGGCCCAAGCGCCGCGCCAGCCCCGGCGCATACGCCCCGCGGGCCCGCGCACCGCCCGCCTACAGTGACGGACATGACCGCCGATGCCGCATTCGAACTCGCCCAACTCAACATCGCCCGCCTGCTCGCCCCGCTGGACAGCCCGCAACTCGCCGACTTCGTCTCCGCGTTGGACCCGGTGAACGCGGCCGCCGACCGCGCCGACGGCTTCGTCTGGCGACTGGTCGAGGGGGACGGCAACGCCACCGACGCCCGGATCTACGGCGACGACTGGCTGATCGTCAACATGTCCGTCTGGCGTGACCCGGCCGCCCTGCAGGCGTACGTCTACGCGCCGGAGCACCGCGAGGTGCTGCGCCGCCGTCGTGAGTGGTTCGCGCACGTCGCCGAGGCGATGACGGTGCTCTGGTGGGTACCCGCCGGCCACCGCCCGACCGTGGCCGAGGCGGAGCAGCGCCTCGATCTGCTGCGCGCCGAGGGGCCGACCGCCGAGGCTTTCACCCTCCGCGCCACCTTCCCCGCGCCGGACACGGTTGCGGTGTCCGGTGCGTGACGAACCGTCACACTGCGGCCATGAGCGCGGCTGAGGCTTCTCCAAAAATACTCTTCTCGTCATGATGCAGAGTGATATTGCACCTACGCTGTGCAATTTCACTATTCGACGGACTGTCTAACGACAGATCACGAAACATAACGTTTACATAAAGTCGCATACGGAGGCGATCGCCGATCGGTCTGGACCAATCGGCGTCGCCTCCGTCAACTTTGCTGCGCCTGAATCGAGTTGGCGATCGATGCTGCGAAGTTGTGGAGTCGTTGAACCCCGTACGTCTTCGCGCGTAGAACACGTGTGGACATTTCGCTCGGACGTTCTGGCAGGATTCCCGGCACTCAACCCCTCTCAAGGAATGAGGTGTGGTTTGTCCGGTCGTAGAAGAGCGGTCCAGCGACGGAAGAGCACCCGCGTGATGCTGGTCTCCGCCGTCCTGGCCGCAACGGGGGTCTTCGTGGGCAGCGCCGCCATGGGCGGCGCCTTCACCGAGGAGCGGACGACGGCTGCGGCCGGCGTGTCCGCCGACGGGTCCGCGCCGGCGTCCGAACCAGCGCACGACAAGGCCCCGGAACCGGTGGCCTCCATACCGAGCAACGACCCGCCGCGCGGCCTGGTGTACACCGGCCTCAAGGCGGCCGCCAAGGGCGACAAGTGTGTCGGCGTCCTGAAGACCGCCGAGGGCAACTGCACCCACGGGCCGGACGCGCCCCCCAAGGGCGTGGACGTCAAGAAGGACACCGCACCGGCGGTCAAGAGCGAGGAGACCGCCACCGACCCGGGCAGCACCGCCCCGGCCGACCGGGCCGCGCAGGCGCCGACGGCCGGCACGGAGGCGGCCGTCGACGCCGCCACCGGTCAGGGCGCCGTCGCCGCCCCCGCACCGGGTGCGAGCGCCAAGCCCACCCGCACCGCCGCCGCCGGCCCGGCCGACCAGACCGTCCAGTGCGACGGCGACGGAGCCACCGGCAACCGCGTCCAGGTGGTGTACGCCCACGGCCCCGGCAAGGACCGGTACGCGCAGTACGCCGCCTCCTTCCGCAAGTGGGCCGCGGACGCCGACACCATCTACTTCGCGAGCGCCCAGGAGACCGGCGGTGTCCGGCACATCCGCTTCGTGACCGCCGCGGACTGCACGCCGTCCGTGCTCAACGTCGAGCTGTCCGACTCGGCCCTCGCCGAGTTCAGCGCGATGAACTCCGCGCTCGCCCAGAAGGGCTTCAACCGCAAGGACCGCAAGTACATGGTCTTCGCGGACGCGAACGTCTACTGCGGCATCGGCACCTTCGCCGGTGACGAGCGCCCGGGCCAGGACAACCTGTCCAACTTCGGTCCCTCGTACGGCCGCACCGACTCCGGCTGCTGGAGCGGCTCCACCGCCGCGCACGAACTCGGCCACAACCTGGGCGCGGTGAACAACAGCGCGCCCAACACCAGCCGCGGCGCGCACTGCACCGACGAGTGGGACGTCATGTGCTACTCCGACACGCCGTACTACCCGACGATGCGGACGGTCTGCCCCGAGCGCGGCCACGACGAGCGCCTCGACTGCAACCACGACGACTACTACAACACCAGTCCCAAGGCGGGCAGTTACCTCGCCACGCACTGGAACGTCGCCAACAACCAGTTCCTGATGGCCGGCGGCGGCACCGGGCCGAACCCGAACCCGAGCCCCTCGCCGACCTCCTCGCCCACCCCGTCGCCCAAGCCGAGCCCGACCGGGCCGACCGGCAGCACCGGGCCGACGCCCACCGTCGGGAGCCTCGCCTCCGACTCCGCGGTGCTCAACTGGCCCGCGGTCAACGGGGCCGACTGGTACCAGGTCCGGCTGAACGGCGCCTTCCTCACCTGGGTGCAGCAGAACTCGGTGCGCGTCTACAACCTGCGCCCCGACACCGACTACACCGTGGCGGTGGCCTACCGCGACCGCGCCGGCAAGGACTCCGCGCCCGGCCGCACCGTCTCCTTCCACACCCCGAAGGCCGGCACCACCACCACGCCCAGTGCGGCGTACACCATGGTCAACGGCGTCTCCGGCCTGGCCGCCGAGATCTGGGGCGGCAAGTCCGCGGACGGCACCGTGCTGGTCGCCTCCCAGCCCAACGGATACGCCGGCCAGCGCTGGTACTTCGACGACGCAGGCGACGGCTACGCCCGGATCCGCTCCGCGGTCTCCGGCAAGTGCCTGCAGCTCGGCGGCGCCGCGGGCGTCGGCCAGTGGGTGTACCAGCAGCCCTGCAACGGCACCTCCACCGCCCAGCAGTGGCGGCTCGCGACGGCCGGCGGCGGCGTCACCGTCACCGCCCGGGGCAGCTCGCTCGTCCTCGGCATCTCCGGCCGCCCGTACTACGGCGCCTGGCTGATGGAACTCCAGGACCCGAACGGCTCCGGCTACCACGCCTGGACGGTCCAGAAGACGTCCTGACGCTCCGCCGAGCCACCGGGGGCCCGCGCGCCGCCGCGGGCGGGCCCCCGCCGCACCACCCACTGCCCCAGGAGCGAACGCCCATGCGCACCCGCCGTACCGCGGTGGCCTGCGCCGTCCTCACCGGCCTGCTCACGCTCGGCCCGGCCGCGACGGCCCACGCCCACGGCGACACCATCGCCCTCACCGTCACCGGCAGCACCGCCGGACACCCGCAGGCCACCGCCCTGTGGGAGAACGACCGCGACCCGGTCGAGGAGCGGATCGCGGGCACCTTCTCCGCGACCGCCCCCGACGGCCGGACCGTCGGCCCCTGGCGGCTGGTGCCGGTGCCCGGCAAGCCCGGCGCCCTCACCACCGCCGAGGTGCTGCCGCCCGGCCACTGGACAGTCACCGCCGAGACCGCCTTCCCGGGGCTCGGCCGCTACCAGGGCGATCTCGACGTGCCGGTGAGCGACCCGCCGGGGTCGGCCCCGACGGCCGGACCGACCGCGCCGACCGACGGGCCCACCGCCGGTCCGACCGCCGTTCCCACCGGCGGGCGGTCCGCTTCGCCGGGCACCGTCACCGACCCCGTCCCGGCCGGCACCGCCGCCACCGGGAGCCCGGCAGCCGCACCGGCCGGCGCCGACCGCCCGGCCTGGCTGCTCGCGCTCGCGGGCCTCGGCACCGCCGTCCTCGCGCTGGGCGCCGTGGCGGTCGCCGTCCGCATCCTGCGGCGCTCCGCCCGTTCCTGACCCCGCGTCGGACGTCCCGGCCCGTTCCGCGCCGCCTCGACCCCGCGTCGGGCCGGGCGGACGTCCGGGCCCGTCCGCGCCCGGGCACACGGCGGCGACCGCGCAGCCGCGCCGTCGCGCACCCGTGCCCGCCCGTTCCCGCGCCCTGCGCACGCCCGGCCCAGGCACGCCCTGAGCCCGGCACCTCCGGTTCACCCGACCCCGGTCCGCCGGCGACCCCGGCGCACCGGGCCGGACCCTCGGATCAAGGAGCACCATGCACAGACTCCGCGCGTCCCGCCGCAGGAAGACCCTGCTGGCCGCGCTCGTCACCGCGCTCTCCGGCGCACTGCTCTTCGGCATCGGCGTCTTCGCCCAGGCCGCCTCCACCGGCACCGTGATCGGCGGCCAGGGCGGCTACCGCACCGTCAACCAGCGCACCCTGCCCTCGCTGACCTCCCGCATCACCGGCACCTCCGCGGTCGGCGACCACGTCCCCACCGCCTGCCGCACCACCGGCGACCAGGTCGAGGGCAATACCCGCTGGATCTGGTCCGGCACCTACTACATCGCCGACGCCTTCATCAAGGAGAACACCAACAGCCTGCAGGTCTGCGGCTCGACCACGAACACCGGCACCAAGACCCTCGCCATCGGCATGCAGAAGCAGGTCAGGACCCAGTGGTGCTGGGACGCCTCCGGCGTGACCATCGCCGGCTTCTGGGGGCGCAGCGTCAGCCAGGAGGACTTCTGCCGGCTCGCCGCCCGCGGCACCTGGGTGAACTGCAACAACCAGCCCGCCACGCTGGAGGACATGGCCAACGGCCTGGCCGGCGCGGGGCTGGCGAACAGCGGCACGAGCCTCTACCGCAGCGCCTCGTTCGGCGAGACCACCGCCGAGATCGCGGGCGGCCGCCCGTTCGCCGTCCGGATCGGCTGGCGCACCGGCGGCGGCCACATGAACGTCATCTACGGCTACGACAGCAGCAGCAACATGATCGCCGTCGGTGACCCGTGGCCCTCCACCCAGACCTACACCTGGTGGAACTACAGCACCTACGTCAACAACAACTCGTTCCAGTGGACCCACTCCCGCATCGGCATCCACGGCTGAGGAGACGACCGACCGTGACCACCACCCCGAAGCTCCGCCGCACGGCCGTGCTCGCCGCGTGCGCCGGCCTCGCCCTGCTCGCCTCCGCCGCCCCGGCGCACGCCGCCGACGGCCCCGACCTGGGCTCCGCCCAGCAGGTCCTGCAGTCCGGCCAGGTCCGGGACACCGTCTCCCGGTTCCTGACCGTCACCCGGCAGCAGTCCGCCGCCCCGGCCGCTCCCGCCGCCGACGGCGGCACGGTCGGCGCCCCGCGCGCCGCCGCCCCCGCCGGGCCGCCCGCCTTCGACCTGAAGAACCCGGTGGCGCTCTACGAGCTCGCCCCCGACTTCGTCACCGGCAAGGCCCGGCCGACCGCCGAGAACGCGCTGCGGCTGTCCTACCTCGCCTCCCGGGTCGCCGCCGCCGACGGCCACCGCGCCTCCGTGCTGCTCGCACCGCAGGAGCAGCAGAAGGGCGGCTGGCAGCTGGCCGGCATCCGGGACGGCGACGGCGAGGTCGCCCTCGCCGAGCAGGGCACCGCGCAGGCCCGCACCTTCACCGAGCCGCAGATCCACGCCTGGTACCGGCTCAGCGACAAGGGCCTCGTCGAGGCGCTCAACCAGGAGGCGACCAGCGGCCTCGGCGGCAAGCAGAGCATCACCCTCGCCGCCTACCAGAAGCTCGTCACCGCCCGGTACGGCGACAAGCTGCCCGGCTCGGCCTACGACCGCAAGGGCCTGGCCGGCGGCTACCCCGGCCTCGACACGTCCGCGGTGCCCGTCGACACGGTGCCCGCCGGGACCGCCCCGGTCGCGGCGGCCACCCCCGCCGCGGCGCCCGACCGCGCCGCCTGGTGGGCCGCCGCGGCCGCCGGGGCACTCGCCCTGGCCGGCGGCGCCACCGCACTGCTGCGCCGCCGCCGCACCACCGCCGGCACCGACTGAGCGGACCCGACCCGTCGGCGCCGCGGCCACCGTCCCTGTCCGGAGGCCGCGGCGCCGGCGCACCCGCATCGGCCGGGTTGCGGTGCGAAGCCCACCCCCCGGCCCGATCCTGGAGAGGCACGCGGCCGCCCGACCGGGGCGGCGCCGGAACGGGTCCGCCCAGGGAGACCATCGATGACCATCGCCGGAGACTGGTACAACGAGTTCGGCTCGCACATGCGGCTCACCGCCGACACGTCCGGCGGCCTCACCGGGACGTACGTCTCGGGCGCGGGCCGGGTGGCCGGACCGTACGAGCTCACCGGCCGCCACGACGGGCCGGCCGAGCCGGGCGGGAGCACCGCGGTCGGCTGGGCGGTCGCCTGGCGCAACCAACAGGGCGACGCCGGGTCGGTCACCAGCTGGAGCGGGCAGTACCTGGAGAACGACGACACCATCCTCGCCACCTGGCTGCTCACCCGGTCGGCCGCCGCCGACCACGTCTGGGAGTCGACCGTCGTCGGCCAGGACGTCTTCACCCGGCAGGCCCCCGCCCCCGAGGAGATCGAGCGCCACCTCCGCGGCCGCCGACCCGCCTCCCACCCGAGCTGACCGCGACGGCCGAAGGGGCGCCCCGGCTGCGGGGCGCCCCTTCGTACCGGTCGGTAGCAGGTGCGCGTACGATCGTCGGGCCATGGAGAACACAGCCACCTTCACCAGCTACGTCGCCGTCGGGGACTCCTTCACCGAGGGCATGTGCGACGACCTGCTGCCCGACGGCCACTACCGCGGCTGGGCCGACCGCCTCGCCACCGCGCTGGCCGCCGAGCACGACGACGGCGGCTTCCGCTACGCCAACCTCGCCGTCCGCGGCAAGCTGATCGGCCAGATCTGCGACGAGCAGGTCCGCCCGGCCGCCGCGATGGGCACCGACCTGGTCACCCTGGCCGGCGGGTTCAACGACGTGCTGCGGCCCGGCTGCGACATCGCGCACGTCAAGGAGCGCCTGGGCATCGCCGCCCGCACCCTGCTCGCCGGCGGCGCCACCGTGGTCATGTTCACCAGCACCGACCCCAGCCGCCGGATGCCCGGCGGCACCCGGCTGCTGCCGACCATCCTCGAACTCAAGGCCTTCGTCGAGGGAATCGCCCGCGACTCCGAGGGCCGCGCGGTCGTGGTCGACCTCTTCAGCGCCCCCTGCTTCGACGACCCGCGGATGTGGGCCGAGGACCGCCTGCACCTCTCCGCCGAGGGCCACCGCCGCGTCGCCGCCGCCGTCCTCGAAGCCCTCGGCCGCCCGGGCGACGAGGACTGGCGCGCCCCGCTGCCGGCCACCGCCCCGCGGAGCCGCACCGCGAAGCTCGGCGCCGACCTGCGCTGGCTGCGCAGCCACCTCGGCCCGTGGATCGGCCGCCGCCTCACCGGCCGCTCCTCCGGCGACGGCCGCCCGCCCAAGCGCGCCGAGCTGCTCCCGTACGAGGGCTGACCGGCCCGGAGGCCCGGCCGCGGTTTCCGCACACCCCGGTTCGCCACCGCGACCGCGTACCGCAACGAGACAGGAGTACCGAACATGGCCGAGCCGCTGATCGCCGCCGTCGCGGGCCGGGTGCCCGCCGTCGACCCCTCGGCGTTCGTCGCCCCCAACGCGGTCGTGGTCGGGGCTGTCACCGTCGCCGCCCGCGCGGGCATCTGGTACGGGGCGGTGCTGCGCGGCGACGCCGAGGCGATCTCCGTCGGCGCCGACACCAACATCCAGGACAACTGCACCCTGCATGCCGACCCGGGCTTCCCGCTGCGGCTCGGCGAGCGGATCTCGGTCGGCCACAACGCGGTGCTGCACGGCTGCACCGTCGAGGACGACGTGCTGGTCGGCATGGGCGCCACGGTGCTCAACGGGGCCCGGATCGGGTCCGGCTCGCTGATCGCCGCCGGGGCCGTGGTCACCCAGGGCACCGAGGTGCCGCCGGGCTCCCTGGTCGCGGGCGTCCCGGCGAAGGTCCGCCGCCCGCTCACCGAGGAGGAGCGGGCCGGCATCAAGGCCAACGCCGAGGGCTACCTGCTGCTCGCCGAGGCCCACCGCGGTATCACGGCCGGCCCGGGCGTGCAGCCGCTGTAGCCGTTCCGAGGTGCCGGGCCGCCCGTGAGGACGCAAGCTGGTGATCACGACCAACCAGCGGCAGTGCCGGGACGGGCGGAGGCCCGGCGGAGCGGAGGAGCCGTGTTCCAACTGCTGTGGATCCTGATCATCGGGTTCGTCCTCGGCGTCCTGGCCAAGTTGATCCTGCGCGGACCGCAGGCGATCCCGTGGTGGCTCACCATGCTGCTGGGCGCCGCCGGTGCCTGGCTGGGCAACGCCGTCGCCGGCTGGATCGGCGTCGCGCACACCGGCGGCATCGACTGGACCCGCCACCTGCTGCAGATCGGCTTCGCGGTGGCCCTGGTCGCGGTGGTCGCCCCGATGTGGGAGCGCCGGAAGCCCGTCCGATAGCGGCCGGTCCCGGCACCGCCGCACCCGCCGGCCCCGCAGGGGGACCGGCGGGTGCGGTGCCGCGTCAGCTCTTCACGAAGTCCAGCAGGTCGGGCTCGAAGGCCCGCCGGTAGGCGCCGTACAGGCCGTGCGGCGCGCCCTCGTAGATCTTGAGCGTGTTGTCCGGCACGTGCTGAGCGGTCTTCAGCGCGGCCGCCTGCAGCGGGACGATCTGGTCGTCGTCGCCGTGCGCGATCAGCGTCGGCACGTCGATCTTCGTCAGGTCCGCGGTGAAGTCGGTCTCCGAGAACTGGCGGACGCACTCGTACGCGCCGCGGATGCCGACCTGCATGCTCATCAGCCAGAAGGCCCGGCGGGCGCCCTCGGAGACCTGGGCGCCGGGGCGGTTGAAGCCGTAGAAGCTCTCCGAGAGGTCCCAGTAGAACTGCGATCGGTCGCCCTCCACACCGGCCCGGATGCCGTCGAAGGCCTCCAGCGGGGTGCCCTCCGGGTTGGCCGCGCTCTGCAGCATGACCGGCGGGACGGCGCCGAGCAGGACGGCCTTGCGGACCCGACCGGTGCCGTGCCGGCCGATGTACCGGGCGACCTCGCCGCCGCCGGTGGAGTGGCCGACCAGGACGGCGTCCCGGATGTCGAGCTGGTCCAGCAGCGCGGCCAGGTCGTCGGCGTAGGTGTCCATGTCGTTGCCCTGCCAGGGCTGGTCGGAGCGGCCGTGACCGCGCCGGTCGTGGGCGATCGCCCGGAAGCCGCTTTCGGCGAGGAGTTTGAGCTGTTCGTCCCAGGCGTCGGCGTTGAGCGGCCAGCCGTGGCTGAAGACGACGGGGCGTCCGGTGCCCCAGTCCTTGTAGAAGATCCCGGTGCCGTCGGAGGTGGTGATCCTCGGCATGTCTGCTCCCTGTCTCCGGGGCGGCCGGCCGTTCGGCGGCCGCTCCCGGTGGTCGGTGCTGGTCGGGCGGCCCCGTCCTGCCGCGCCCCGTGCCCCGCGGTGCGGTCCGGTGCGGCGGCGGTCAGCCGAACGGGTGAGCCGGCTTCGCTCCGCACCCCGGTCGGCCGGTCGGCCCGCCGGCCGCGCCGGTGGTGCCGGGCAGCCGGAGCCGGTGGTGCGGGCGGTCGGACGCGCGGGGCATGCCTCGACCGTAGGGCGGCCCGGGCCGCTCGGCAGCGCCGCCGGTGCCGGGCCGGGACACGTCAGCCGGTGGTGACGTCGACCGTGGTGAAGCCGAGCGAGCGGAGCAGCCCCTGGAGCATGGCGGTGGTGTTGGTCTCCGCGGTGGCGGTGAGCGCGGTGTCCCGGGCCGCGGTCTGGATCTTCTCGGTCGCCAGGACCTCCAGCCGCTGCTGGTCGCCGGGGTTGCCGGAGAAGAAGTCCCCGATCCGGTCGAACAGGCCGCGCTGCTGCGAGAAGACGTAGGAGCGGCGGACGTCCAGGGTGGCGTCGGCCAGCTTGGCGTGCGGGAGTCTGACGGAGGCCGTCCGGCGGTCCTCGGAGACGGTCACGGCGCCGCCCGGCAGCGCGCCCAGGTCGACGTAGGCGCCGACACTGCCCGCCGCGACGTACAGGGTGCGCTTGCCGAGCAGCTGCGAGGGCAGGAACCGGGCGTCCTGGTCGAGGTCGACGATGACCTGGAAGTCGCCGGTGGCCGCGGTGTACCGGCTCATGTTCTGGATGGACTTGAGGACGGCGGGCCCGCTGCGGTCCACCTCCCGCCTCGCGAACGGGTCGGGCAGGCCGGGGAAGAGGTCCAGCCGGGCCGTGACCAGCAGCAGGGCGAGGACGCCGGCCAGGGCGATCGGCAGCCCGAAGTACCAGGGGAGGCGGCCGCGGGCGGCGCCGGCCCGCCCGCCGCCGCCGCTGGGGTCCGTGTCGGACTCCTCGTCGTGCTCGGACGTGCGCTCGGGTGCGGACCGGCGGGCCATCGCGAACCTCCTGGCGTCGGTGCGGGCGCGGGTGTCCGGCCCGGCCCGCGGATCCTTCCCCCGATCCGGGGTTCGATTCAGACGGCCCAGGGCGGGCTGACCACCGAGCCGTCCGGGAGGGTCGCCTTCAGGCCGGCGGTGGTGGTGACCCAGGCGGCGGCCGCGCCGGGCCCGGGGTTGTCCACCTGCAGCCGGGCGCCGGCCGGGACGACCACGGTGTCCCCGGCCGTGAGGGCCGCCGTCTCGCCGTCGAGGGTGACGACCGGGGTGCCGGCGAGCACGTGCAGCACCTCCTCGCCGCTGACGGTGTGCTCGACCCCGGCGGTGCCGGCGGGGACGTCCAGCCGCCAGGCGCGGAGCCGGTCGGCCCCGGTGGCGGCGGAGGCGTACGAGGTGAAACGGGCTCCGTGCAGGTCGAACACGGTGGCGCTGTCGGGACGGACGACGGGCATGGCGGCTCCTCGACGAAGAAGAAGGTCAGTTCGCTTGCCTATATGGTCAAGTAGATTGACGATATGGTCAAGTGGCTGGACTACTTTCCGGGCCGGGCAGGCCCCTAGACTGGCCGCCATGGACGAGCCCGCCGCCCGCGCCCTGCCGCCCCTGGTCCTCGGCCTGGCCGCCGACCTGGTCCGCACCATCGACGACGGCGTACGCGCCCGCGGCTTCGACGACCTGCGGCCCGCGCACGGCTTCGCCTTCGCCCGGCTCGCCCCCGACGGCGCGACCGTCGGCGACCTCGCCGAGCACCTCGGGGTGACCAAGCAGGCGGCCAGCCAGATGGTCGAGGAACTCGTCCGCAAGGGATACGTGGAGCGCCACCCGCACCCCGGCGACGCCCGGGCCCGGCTGGTCGTCCTCACCGAGCGGGGGTGGGCGTGCACCCGCGCCGCCGACGAGGCCGCGGCCGACGCCGTCCGGCCCTGGCGGCAGACGCTCGGCGACCAGCGCCTGCGCCAGCTCGCGGCCGACCTGGCAGCGCTCGCCCCCAGCGGGCGGCTGCGTCCGGCCTGGTGAGAACGGCCTGGTGAGAACGGCCCGGTGAGGGCGGCCCCGCCGGTGGGCTGCCGTCAGTCGCGGTCGAAGGAGTTCAGGAAGGCGTCCAGCAGGGCCGCGTCGCCGAACACCTCCAGCGGTTCGGCGCCGGCCCGGCACCACAGCCAGAGCAGCAGGTCGGAGGCGGCGCCGCGGACGGCCACCGCACCCTTGCCGTGCTCTCGGGCGACCAGCCAGCGGCCGCCGGCCACCCGCACCGTCCACTCTCCGGCACCGTCGGTGGCGTGCAGGTGCACCCCGCCCGCCGGGAAGTCCGCCGGCGGGACGGCGTCGTGGAACAGCTCCAGGAACTCGTCGATGCCGTCGAGGGCGAGCTCCGTCCCGATCGGCTCCGGACGACCCGCCGCCAGCAGTGCGTCCCAGCCGTGCACCGCCGTCTCCTGCGCCATCCGGCGCTGGACGAACCCGGCGTCCTTCCGGCTCGACCAGGACCAGCGCGGCTCGTCCGGATCCAGCCGCTCCAGCACGGCGGCCAGCTCCTCGCACTGCTCGCCCAGCCAGGCCGGCAGCAGCTCGTCCCGCGGCGGCTCCGGCTCCCGGTACCCCTCCGGGTCGGCCAGCTCGCCGGAGGCGATCAGCCGCCAGAAGTAGTAGACCTCGCCGGTGTGCCGCAGGAGGTCGGCGACCGTCCACCCCGGGCAGCTGGGCACCGGCAGATCGAGGCGGCCCTCGGCGGTCTCCGCGAGGCGGGCGCCGCCCTCGCGCAGAGCTGACGCATAGTCGGTTCGGTCCATGTGCGAACGGTAGCCCGGCCGCACCGCGCCCGGCCACGAGATTCCGCGGTTCCGGGCACCCGTGTGCTTCGAAGACTCCCTAGGCCACCCGGATCGGGCCGCGGCTCACCCGCGGGGCCTCCTGCAGGGCCGCCACCGGCGAGACCGAGACCCGCCAGAGCCGGGCCGCAGACCAGAGCGAGGCGGTCAGCAGCAGGCCGTTGCGGGCCACGATCACCAGGGTGGGCTGCCAGCCGCCCTTGATCATCGCGTCGAAGAAGAGCGGGTAGTCGAGGGTGGTCACGCCCACGGCGAGCAGGATGACCACCGCCACCGGCCGCTGTGAGGAGCCCCGCACCGTCAGGCAGACCGCCGCCAGGCCGATCAGCCAGACCAGGTACTGCGGGCTGATCACCCGGCTGGTCACGGTGAACAGCAGCACCGCCGTCAGCGCCGCGTCGTACGGCAGCGCCGGGTTCCACCGGCGGGCGCGGAACCGCCACAGCAGCAGCCAGCCGAAGGCCATCGCGGTCAGCACCAGCGACACCCGGGCCACCAGGCCCACGTGCGGGCCGAGGAACTCCAGCGAGCCGTAGTGCATGTCCACCTCGCCGGGCCAGCCCAGCTCCCGGGCCACGTGCAGCACGCTGCCGCCCAGCGACTCGATCTCCACCCCGCGGCCGCGCTGCGCGGTCAGGAAGTCCAGTGAGCCGTCGAACATCGTGGCCATCACGAGCAGCAGGGCCGCCGCCGCCAGGCACATCCCCGCCCAGGCCTGCCGGGTGCCCTTGCCGCGCGGGGCGCCGAGCACCACCAGGGCGGGCCACACCTTGACCATCGCGCCGAGCCCGGCGAGCGCGCCGCCCGCGACCGGCCGGCTCGGCATCAGCAGCAGCGCGGCCATCGCCAGCGCCGTCACCGGCAGGTCGTACCGGCCGTACGGCAGGCCGAGCAGCAGTGGCAGCGACAGCGCCCACATCCACGCCCCGGCCGTCGAACGGCCCCGGTGCACGCCGCCGTTGCGGCGCAGCGAGACCCGCACCAGCGCGGCCTGGGTGACGGCGTCGGTGAGCAGCATCAGCAGCGCGAAGGCCTGCAGGTAGGTGAGGAAGGGCAGCAGGCCGGGCGCCAGCATGGCCAGTGCCGCACCGGGCGGGTACTGCCAGGTCACGTCGCCCGCCGGGAAGTGGCCCTCGCTGAGTACCAGGTACCAGTGGTGGTAGGTGCGGTGCACCTCGATCGCCTGCTCCGCCTTGCCGGATCGGAGCATCCCGATCATGACGAGCCGCGAGGCGATCCAGTACCCGGCCAGGGCGAGCGCCTCGCGGGGCCAGGTCGCCGGCCGCGTCCAGCGGAACGGCCCGCCCTGGGGCATCCCCCACTGGGTGACCGGTGTCGGGGCCTGAGCCACCATCGCCTCCACGGAGAGCTGCACGTGCCTGTGATCTATCTCTCATATCAGACAAATCGGGTCGGGTAATCGCGGTGAAACCGTGTGTCACCGACCGTCAGCACAACGCGCCACGCCGCCCGCAGGACACGGCCCGACCCGATCCGGCGGGCCGCACCTGCCAGAATGCAGGGCGTACCAGGAGGAACCCCGGGAGAAGGTGGCAGGCTCCGTGACCATGCCGGTCGAACGCAAGATCGCCGAAGAGCTGGGCGTCCGCGAAGGGCAGGTGAAGGCGGCCGTCGACCTGCTCGACGGCGGCGCAACCGTTCCCTTCGTCGCCCGCTACCGCAAGGAGGCCACCGGCGCACTCGACGACGCCCAGCTGCGCACCCTCGAAGAGCGGCTGCGCTACCTGCGCGAACTGGAGGAGCGCCGCACCGCCGTCCTCGAGTCCGTCGAGGCCCAGGGCAAGCTGGACGACGCGCTGCGCGCCCAGATCCTCGCCGCCGACTCCAAGGCGCGCCTGGAGGACATCTACCTCCCGTTCAAGCCCAAGCGGCGCACCAAGGCGCAGATCGCCCGCGAGGCCGGCCTGGAGCCGCTCGCCGACACCCTGCTCGCCGACCCCACCCAGGACCCGGCCGCCCTCGCCGCCGACCACCTGAACGAGGCCGTCCCCGACACCGCCGCCGCCCTGGACGGCGCCCGCGCCATCCTGGTCGAGCGCTTCGGCGAGGACGCCGACCTGGTCGGCTCGCTCCGCGAGCGGATGTGGACCAGGGGCCGCCTGGTCGCCACCGTCCGCGAGGGCAAGGAGCAGGACGGCGCCAAGTTCGCCGACTACTTCGACTTCGCCGAGCCCTTCACCAAGCTCCCCTCGCACCGCATCCTCGCCATGCTGCGCGGCGAGAAGGAGGAGGTCCTCGACCTCGATCTCTCCCCGTACGACGGCGAGGACGGCGACCTGCCCGGGGCGAACGACTACGAGCAGCGGATCGCCGCCCGCTTCGCCGTCGCCGACCGCGGCCGCCCCGCCGACAAGTGGCTGACCGACACCGTCCGCTGGGCCTGGCGCACCCGCATCCTCGTCCGGCTCGGCATCGACCTGCGCACCCGGCTGCGCCAGGAGGCCGAGGACGAGGCCGTCCGCGTCTTCGCCGCCAACCTGCGCGACCTGCTGCTCGCCGCCCCCGCCGGCACCCGCGCCACCATGGGCCTCGACCCGGGTTTCCGCACCGGCGTGAAGGTCGCGATCGTCGACGCCACCGGCAAGGTCGTCGCGCACGACACGATCTACCCGCACCAGCCCGCCAACAAGTGGGACGCCGCGCTCGCCACCCTCGCCGCCCTGGCGAAGAAGCACGCCGTCGACCTGGTCGCGATCGGCAACGGCACCGCCTCCCGGGAGACCGACAAGCTCGCCGAGGACCTCATCACGCGGCACCCGGACCTCGGCCTCACCAAGGTCATGGTCTCCGAGGCCGGCGCCTCCGTGTACTCCGCCTCGGCCTTCGCCTCGCAGGAACTGCCCGGCCTGGACGTGTCCATCCGCGGCGCCGTCTCCATCGCCCGCCGCCTGCAGGACCCGCTCGCCGAACTCGTCAAGATCGACCCCAAGTCGATCGGCGTCGGCCAGTACCAGCACGACCTCAGCGAGGTGAAGCTCTCCCGCTCGCTGGACGCCGTCGTCGAGGACTGCGTCAACGCCGTCGGCGTCGACGTCAACACGGCCTCCGCGCCGCTGCTCACCCGGGTCTCCGGCATCACCGGCACCCTCGCCGACAACATCGTCGCCCACCGCGACGCCAACGGGCCCTTCCGCACCCGCAAGGCGCTCAAGGACGTCGCCCGGCTCGGCCCGAAGGCCTTCGAGCAGTGCGCAGGCTTCCTGCGCATCCCCGGCGGCGACGACCCGCTGGACGCCTCCGCCGTCCACCCCGAGGCCTACCCCGTCGTCCGCCGCATCCTCGCGGCGACCGGCGGCGACCTGCCCGCCCTGATCGGCAACGGCCAGGCACTGCGCGCGCTGCGCCCCGCCGACTTCGCCGACGACACCTTCGGTGTGCCCACCGTCACCGACATCCTCGGCGAGCTCGACAAACCCGGCCGCGACCCGCGCCCCGCGTTCAAGACCGCGACCTTCAAGGAGGGCGTCGACAAGATCGGCGACCTGGAGGTCGGCATGGTGCTGGAGGGCGTCGTCACCAACGTCGCCGCCTTCGGCGCCTTCGTCGACATCGGCGTCCACCAGGACGGCCTGGTGCACGTCTCCGCGCTGTCCAAGAACTTCGTCAAGGACCCGCGCGAGGTCGTCAAGCCCGGCGACATCGTCCGCGTCAAGGTCACCTCGGTCGACGTGCCGCGCAAGCGGATCGGCCTGACCCTGCGCCTCGACGACGACACCGCCCCGCGCGGCGGCGGCGAGCGTGCCGAGCGCGGCGACCGGCGCGGCGGCGACCGCGGCTCCCGACCGCCCCGTCAGGACCGCCGCGGCGGCGGCCGCGAGCAGGCCCCCGTCGCCAACTCCGCGATGGCGGACGCCCTCCGGCGGGCCGGCCTGACCCGGTAGCACCCCGGCACCCCAGTGCGGCGCCGGGCTCCCCGCCGAGCCCGGCGCCGCCGCACACCCCGGCCCGGCCGGGGGCCCGGCGGACCGTCAGCCGCGTGCCGCGCGGGACTCCACGGCCAGTGCCACCAGCTCGCCCCACCAGGCGTCCCGGCCGCGCACCAGCAGCCGCTGCGCCTCCTCGGCGGGCATCGCCCGCACCTCGACGACCTGTTCGCCGTCGTCGGGGTTGGTCGGCAGCGAGTCCACCACCACCTCGGCCCAGCCCCAGAGCCAGGCCTTCTCCGGGTGCGGCTGCCACGGCCGGTAGGGCTCGGGGGCGTCGGTCACCGCGTGGTGGGCACCGATCCAGACCGGCGGCGACAGCAGTCGCGCGCCCGCCTCCTCGCGCAACTCCCGTACCAGGCACGACTCCACCGACTCGGCCGCCTCACGGGTGCCGCCGGGCAGGAACCAGTGCCCGCGGGCGTCCCTGCAGAGCACCACCCCGCCTTCGCTGAAGCCCACCACATGGATGTTCGTGATGAGCTCGTCGGGCGGGAGTTCGGCCGAGAACTGCGCGTCGATACCGCCCCAGGCCCAGCGCTGTGGGGCGTGCAAGTGCGGGAAACGGGCTGCCAGCGCCGCGAGTTCCCCTGCTCTGTCCGTGGTGTCCGTCATTGATCGATACTAGTCCGCCGACCGGCCCGCGGACGCGTCTTCCCGGTCGCGTCCACCGGAAGGGTGGTTCGGGGACGGTGAAGGCCCGCCGACGGCCGCCCGCGCCGAAGCGGCGGGCGGTCACCGGCGGGCCCGGAGGGGTCCGCGGGGGACTTACTCGACGATGCCGGACTTGGCGATGGTGATCTCGGCCGAGGTGCGGCCGCTCTGCGAGCCCTTGGACTCGACGAGCTTCACGACCTCCATGCCCTCGACGACCTCACCGAAGACGACGTGCTTGCCGTCCAGCCAGGCGGTCGGGACGGTGGTGATGAAGAACTGCGAGCCGTTGGTGTTGCGGCCGGCGTTCGCCATCGACAGCAGACCCGCCTGGGTGTGCTTGATCTCGAAGTTCTCGTCCTCGAACTTCGCGCCGTAGATGCTCTTGCCACCGGTGCCGTTGTGGTTGGTGAAGTCACCACCCTGCAGCATGAACTCGGGGATGACGCGGTGGAAGCCGGAGCCCTCGTAGCCGAAGCCGTTCTGGCCGGTCGCGAGTTCGCGGAAGTTGCGGGCGGTCTTGGGCACGACATCGTCGTACAGCTTGAAGACGATGCGCCCGGCCGGAGCACCGTCGATCTCGATGTCAAAGAAAACGTTCGAAGCCATGTGGGAAATCATGGCACGGACCGGGACCGGACGCAGACAGCGCCACCCGGTCGCCGCCGCCCGCTCCGGCCGGTGGCGGCCGGAGCGGGCGCCCCGATCGGGCTGTTCACGGGGCGGGGACGGCGGTCACCAGGCAGCCTCCCGGTAGTCCTTGAGAAACACGCCGGAGACCGGCGCGCCGGCCTCGCCGCGGACGATCGGGTCGTAGATCCGGGCCGCGCCGTCCACGATGTCCAGCGGCGTGCGGAACCCGGCGGCGGCCTTCCGGGCCTTGACCGGGGCGGGCGTCTCGTCGGTGATCCAGCCGGTGTCGACGGCGCACAGGTGGACGCCCTGCTTGGCGAGTTCCGCCGCGCTGGTGCGGGTCAGCATGTTGAGCGCGGCCTTGGCCATGTTGGTGTGCGGATGGTCGGGCGTCTTGTTGCGGACGGCGAACCGGCCCTCCACGGCGGTCACGTTGACGATGTAGCGGTTGGGGTGCGGCGAGGCGAGCAGCAGCGGCAGCAGCCGGTCGCAGAGCAGCGCCGGGGCGACCGCGTTGACCAGCTGCACCTCCAGCAGCTCGGCCGGGTCGAGCGAACCGAGCTTCGCCGACCAGGAGTTGTGCTCCCGGGTGTCCGGCAGCAGCCCGGCCTCGTCGGCGCGTGGCGGCAGCGCCGCCGGGAGCAGGCCGTCGGCCACGGACGCGCGGCCGGTCGGGGCGGACTCCAGTTCGGCGGTCGGCCAGGCCGGTGTGAGCGCGGGCATCGGCCGGAAGCCGGGCGCGTGCAGGATCCGGGCGCTCTCCGGGAGGGCGGCCTGCTCGCCGGCGGTGAGCAGCGCGTACGCCTCCGGGGGCCGCCGTATGGTCTGGGCGGCGTTGTTGACCAGGATGTCCAGCGGCTGCCCCTCGGCGTGCAGCCGCTCGCAGAGGCCGAGGACCTGCCGCGGGTCGCGCAGGTCGATGCCGACCACCCGGAACCGGTCCCACCACTCGGCGCTGTCCCGGACGGCCCGGAAGCGGCGCACGGTGTCGCCGGGGAAGCGGCTGGTGACGGTGAGGTCGGCGCCGTCGCGGAGCATCATCAGCGCCAGCTGGAAGCCGATCTTCACCCGGCCGCCGGTGAGCAGGACGCGGCGGCCGCGCAGGTCGGTGCTCAGCCGGCGGCGGGCGGTGTTGTCGGCCGCGCAGTCGGGGCAGAGCCGGTGGTAGAAACCGTCGAGTTGTCGATAGGACGACTTGCAGATGTAGCAGTGGTGGGAGCGCGCCAGCGTGCCGAGCGGCGCGGCGGCCCGGTCCGGGCCGGCGAGCGGCGCGTCCTCGCGCCGGTCGGGGGCGCCGGTGGCGGTACGGGCGACCAGCGCGGCGTCGGCGGCGCGGGCGGCGTCCTGGGAGTGCTGGCGGCGCCGACGGCGGCCTTCGCGGACGAGCACACTCGCGGTCTTCTCGGCCCGCACCCGCACGGGGTGGTCCACGGGCAGCCGCCGCAGGCGGGCCACGGTGTGCTCGTAGGCCGCGAGTTCGTCCTCGGAAAGCTCGGTGGTCAGCGGTGGCACGGCCCCTCCGTTCGGGCTCGGTGTCGGCGGCCCGGCGGTGGTGGCCGGGCTCGCGGGTACACCGCCGGAGCCGCCGTGAGTCCGGCCGCCCCGGCGGTGCTGGGAGCCTAGCGAGCGCCACTGTCAGGCCGGTATCGATTAACCGGCGGCGTCCGGCGGCCTGCGCTCCGTCACCAGGTGGGCGCGGGAACGGTCATGATGCCGAGGGTGCCGCCGGCCGGGAACAGCCCGGCTCTCACCACGGTGAGGAAGAGCGGGCCGAGGCCGTCCAGCAGGCGCCGGGTGCGGTCGGCGCCGAGGCTCTCCCAGGGGCCGGCGGCGAGCTGGTCGGTGAGCCGTTCGACCTCGTTGCGACCGGCCCGGCCGCGCTCGGTGGCCCGGCCGTCGGCGTCCAGCCAGCCGCGGGAGGCCAGCCGTTCGGCGGCGGCGGCCCACTCCTCGTCCGTCCAGCCGCGGCCGGCGAAGTCCGGCACGGCCACCGCGCCGGTGGCGGCGAGCGAGACCAGCGACTCGCACGGGTCGAGGCCGGCCGCCTGCAGGGCGACGAGGTGGCCGTCGCCGCGGTGCTCGCGCAGCACGGTGGCGGCCTGCCAGATCACCAGGTGCGGCTCGTCCGGCCAGTCGAGCGCGGCGTTGGCGGCGGCCAGCGGGCGTCCGGCGGTGACGGCGGACTCGGCCGCGGCGCGGGCGAGTTCGGCGGCCCCGGCGAGGTCGGGGAGGTCGGCACCGCCGAGCAGACCGCGGTAGAAGGAGTCCACGGCGCGCAGCCGGGCCGCGAGGACCTGCTCGGGCGCGGCCACCGACCAGGCGGCCGGGACGTGCCGGGCGACGGCGGCTGGGCTGAAGCCGTAGCAGAGCGCGGTGGCGAGTTCGGCGCTCGCGGCGCCGAACGGGGCCGTCCGCCAGGCGAAGTAGCTGGGCCAGCGGGTGGCGGTGTCGTAGCCGAGCGCCGCGGCCTCGGCGAAGGCCTCGGGGGCGTAATAGAGGATCGCGTGCAGCGGTTCGAGGTGGTGCCAGGCGCGGCGCGGCAGGGCGCGGTCGAGGGACATGCGCGAGGGTCCTCCTGGGTGGGTCGGCGACCTGTGGTCAAAACGCAGCCCATGATGCACCCGGAGTGTGAGTGTCCGTCAGATGTTCGATCCGGCGTGAGGGGCCGGTGCCCCCGGCGGGGCACCGGCCCGGAAGAGGAGGGGCGTCAGCCCCGGTACTGCGCGAAGATCTTCGAGAACTCGTACGGGCTCTGCGGGATGTTGGTGCACTTGTAGAGCGCGCCGGTGCAGGCGTTGGCGTCGCGGCCCATCTCCCAGAAGGACAGCATGCCGAGGTGGTGCTGCTGCGCGAAGGAGACCAACTGCCGGGCGTCGTCCTGGTTGTAGATGCCGTGGTCGTCGTTCTCGCCGAGCATCGGGGTGACGCCGGTCATCGCCCACAGCTGGGCGTCGCTCTTGCCGGGGTAGAGACCGGCGAGCTGGTCGCGGGTGGACTGGGCGGCCTGCACGGCGTCGGTGCCGTAGTCGGTCGAGGGCCGGTTGTAGTCCATCGCCATGACGTTCACCAGGTCGACGGCGACCCCGGCGTCCCGGGTCGCGCGGACCACGGCGAGTCCGTCGGCGGTGAGGCCCTCGGGCAGCACCGGCAGGGTGAAGGAGACCTTCAGGCCGGGGTGGGCCTGCTGAAGCTTGGCGAGCGCGGCGCCGCGGCGGGCGTTGGCGGCGGTGTCGGGCACGGCCGCGCCCTCGATGTCGAAGTCGACGTACCTCAGGTTGTAGGCCTTGACCACGGCGTCGTACTCGGCGAACAGCGAGTCCACGGTGGAGCAGGCCTGGGCGAGTTCGGTGCCGGAGGCGCCGCCGAAGGAGACCTTGACGTCCCCGCCGGCCGCCCGGATCGCGTCGATCTGGTCCTTGCCCCAGCCGGTGCGCGGGTCGTAGGCGTTGAACCAGCTGGCCTTGCAGCCGGTCGAGGTCACGAAGGCGAGAGTGAAGGACTTGAGGTTGCCGGCGCTCGCCATCCCGGTCAGCGAGGGGGTGGGCCAGGCGCCCATGTCGACGTACGGCGCGACCGGGACGGCCACCGCGGGACCGGTCGGCGTCGAGGTCGGGGTCGACGTGGGCGTCGAGGTGGGGGTGGCGGTCGGCGTCGTGGTCGGTGTCGTGGTCGGGGTGGCGGTGGGCGTGGTGGTCGGGTTGCCGCCGGGGCCGGAGAGGACCAGGTCGTCGGCGAGGTAGGCGCCCTGGCCGTACCAGCCGTGCAGGTAGACGGTGACGCTGGTGGTGGCGGGGCCGGTCTTGAAGCTGGTGCTCAGCTGCTGCCAGCTGCTGCCGCCGGGCGTCCAGGTGGCCGGGTCGGTGACGCCGTTGCCGGTGGCGCCGAGGTAGACGTACTGGCCCTGCACCCAGGCGGAGAGGCTGTAGGTGGTGTTCGGCTGGACGGCGACGGTCTGCGTGCACTGGGCGGTGTCGCTGTTGGACGCGGCCCCCCGCAGTGCGTAGGTGCCGCCGTGCGCACCGGTGTTGACCACGGAGCCGGTGCCGGCGGAGCAGGTCCACGGGCTGAGCGAACCGCTCTCCAGACCGGGGTTGGCGAGCAGGTTGGGGGCGGCCGCGTCGGCGCCGGACGCGAGGACGGAGAGGCCGCCCGCGGCGAGAGCGGCCGCGCAGGCGGCAGCGGCGATGCGGCCCTTGCGGCGGGCGGCATGGCGGTGGAGCGCGCGTGGCATGGGGAGTGCCTTTCGGGACGTGGCCCGCCGGCCGCGCGGATGTGGGGGAGCGCGGTCGGGGGCGGGGAGTCGGAGGGCGGCGCCGCTCACACAAAATGGACTAGACCATCTGGGCACGTCAACCCTCCGAGCGCCTCCTCGGCGAGGCTTACGGCGCCCTTAAGGTCCGGTACGGCTCCACCTGCTGACATGCCGTCGAAAGCCACTTGACCTCGAGTGCACTCCAACCGGCAGGCTTGGTCCCGCGAACCGATCACCACCCGAGGAGGAACAGATGCGTACCACCACGCTCGGCACCGGCGGCCCCGAGGTCGGAGTGGTCGGCCTGGGCTGCATGGGGATGACCTGGGCGTACGACCCCAACGGCCGGGACGACACCACCTCGGTCGAGGTCGTCCGCACCGCGCTGGACCTCGGGGTCACCCTGATCGACACCGCCGACATCTACGGCCCGTACGACAACGAGGAGCTGGTCGGCAAGGCGCTGGCCGGCCCGTACCGCGACCGGGCGGTGCTGGCCACCAAGGTCGGCCTGGTGCCCGGCACCGGCGGCGCGCGGGTCGGCAACGACGGGCGGCCCGAGCACGTACGGAAGGCGATCGACGACAGCCTGCGTCGGCTCGGCACCGACCACGTCGACCTCTACCAGCTGCACCGGGTCGACCCGAAGGTCCCGATCGAGGAGACCTGGGGCGCGCTCGCCGAGGCCGTCACGGCCGGCAAGGCGCTGCGGATCGGCCTCTCGGAGGCCTCGGTGGAGGAGATCCGGCGGGCGCAGGCCGTCCACCCGGTCGCCTCCGTGCAGTCCGAGCTCTCGCTCTGGACCCGGGACGCGCTCGCCGAGGTGCTGCCCTACACCGAGGCCAACGGGATCGCCTTCCTGCCGTTCTCCCCGCTCGGCCGGGGCTTCCTGGCCGGCCGCTTCTCCTCGACCGGCGACCTGCCGGCCGACGACTGGCGGGCCACCCTGCCGCGCTTCCAGGCCGAGGCCCTGGAAGCCAACCTGGCGCTGGTGACGAAGGTCCGGGAGATCGCCGAGCGGATCGGCGCGACGGCCGCCCAGGTGGCGCTCGCCTGGGTGCTCGCCCAGGGCCGCCTGGTGATCCCGATCCCGGGCACCAAGACGCCCGCGTACCTCGCGGACAACGCCGCCTCGGCCGAGGTGAGGCTCTCCGCCGAGGACCTCGCCGAACTGGACGCCCTGCCCGCCCCGGTCGGCGACCGCTACTGAGACAGCCGCGCCAGGGGCGCTGGGAGGTGCCCCCAGCGCCCCTGGTGGTGCACCCCGAGTGCCTCGGAGCGAGTGCCTCAGGCCGTCCCGTCCATCACCCAGATCAGCTTGCGGCCGGTCTCGGACGGCGCGGTGATCAGCGCCTCGTCGACCCGGTCCAGCCGGTAGCCGAGCCTCCGGGGGACAGCCGCGCTCGCCGTGTTGGCCTCGTCGCAGTGGATCTCCACCCGCCCGACGCCCGGCAGTGCCAGCGCGGCCTCGGTGAGCGCCCGCGCGCCCGCCGTGGCCAGGCCGCGGCCGACGTGCCCCTCGGCGACCCAGTAGCCGATCTCCAGCGCGCCCGGCCCGATCCGCCCGTGCAGGCCGAACGCACCGATCACCTCGCCCGGTTCGGTGTCCGGGGCGAGCACGTACATGAAGTCGGTGCCCGAGTCCCAGACCTCCTCACCGGCCCGGGACATCTCGATGCTGTGCTCCATGCTGGGCGCCGCCCCCGCCCACGGCATCCACGGGCGCAGATGCTCCAGATTGGCGCGGACGGCCTCGTTGAGCGCGGCCGCGTCCGCCACCCGGCGGCGCCGGAGCGACGCACCGAGCGGCAGCGGCAGCAGCTCCGGCGGACGGGCGGCGGACACCGGGCGCGGACCGGTGTCAGGAACGTCGGCAGTGTGGTTCATGACAAGGATTATCGGTGCGGGCCGGCGGCGCCTTCAACGGCTTTCCCGGCGTGCCGGATCCGGCCGCGCGCCGGTGTGCGGCCGTGCCCGCCACTCTCTTCGCAACCGCACCAGGACTTCCTCCAGCCCCTTGCGTCGCAGGTCCGGAACCCGCGCCCCGTCCGCCGGGTAGCCGACCGGGATCACGTACGCCGCCCGCTCCTCGGCAGGCCGGTCGCAGACCCCGTTCAGGAAGCGCATCGGGCTCGGCGTGTGCGTCAGCGCCGCCGGCCCCGCCTCCCGCAGCCGCCGCTTGTCCGTCGGCGCAGCACACGGCGGGCCGCTGGTACAGACCTCCGGCAGGGCGCGGTCCGCGGTCTCAGAGCTCGCGGACCCGGCCGTCCTCGACCACCAGCCGGCGGTTCACCGTGACCGCCTCCAGCATCCGCCGGTCGTGCGTCACCAGCAGCAGCGTCCCGGTGTAGGAGGCCAGCGCCGACTCCAACTGCTCGATCGCCGGCAGGTCCAGGTGGTTGGTCGGCTCGTCCAGCACCAGCAGGTTCACCCCGCGGGCCTGCAGCAGCGCCAGCGCCGCCCGGGTCCGCTCGCCCGGCGACAGCGTGCCCGCCGGACGCAGCACGTGCACCGCCTTCAGCCCGAACTTGGCCAGCAGCGTACGCACCTCCTCGTCGCTGAGCTCCGGCACCGCCGCCGCGAACGCGGCCGACAGCGGCTCCTCGCCGAGGAACAGCCCACGCGCCTGGTCGACCTCACCGACCACCACGCCCGAACCCAGCACGGCGCTGCCGCCGTCCAGTTCGAGCCGGCCCAGCAGTGCGGCCAGCATCGTCGACTTGCCGGCGCCGTTCGCCCCGGTGATCGCCACCCGGTCCGCCCAGTCGATCTGCAGGTCCACCGGACCGAAGGAGAAGTCCCCGCGCCGGGCGGAGGCACCGCGCAGGGTGGCCACGACCGCGCCGGAACGCGGCGCGGCGGCGATCTCCATCCGCAGCTCCCACTCCTTGCGCGGCTCCTCGACCACGTCCAGCCGCTCGATCATCCGCTGCGTCTGCCGGGCCTTCGAGGCCTGCTTCTCCGTCGACTCGGCACGGGTCGCCCGCGCCTTCTTGTCGTTGTCGCTGCCCTTGCGCCGGGCATTGCGGACGCCGTGCTCCATCCAGTTGCGCTGCATCTGCGCGCGGGCCTCCAGGCCGGCCTTGGTGTCCGCGTAGTCGTCGTACTGCTCGCGGGCGTGCCGGCGGGCCACCGCCCGCTCCTCCAGGTACGCCTCGTAGCCGCCGCCGTACACGTTGACCTGCTGCTGGTGCAGGTCCAGCTCCAGCACCCGGGTCACCGTCCGGGCCAGGAACTCGCGGTCGTGGCTGATCAGCACGGTGCCCGCGCGCAGCCCCTTGACGAAAGCCTCCAGCCGCTCCAGGCCTTCCAGGTCCAGGTCGTTCGTGGGCTCGTCCAGCAGGAACACGTCGTAGCGCGACAGCAGCAGCGAGGCCAGGCCGGCCCGGGCGGCCTGGCCGCCGGAGAGCGCCGTCATCGGCAGGTCCAGCGAGACCTTCAGCCCGAGCTGGTCGGCGACCTCCTCGGCCCGCTCCTCCAGGTCGGCGCCGCCCAGGTCCAGCCAGCGGTCCAGGCTCGCCGCGTAGTCGTCGTCCGCACCGGGACGGCCCTCCACCAGGCCCTCGGTGGCCTCGTCCAGGGCCGCCTGCGCGGCCGCCACACCCGTCCGCCGGGCCAGGAAGTCACGCACCGACTCGCCGGGGCGGCGCTCCGGCTCCTGCGGCAGGTGACCCACGTTCGCGGTCGGCGGGCTCAGCCGCAGCTCACCGCCCTCCGGCGTGTCCAGGCCGGCCAGCAGACGCAGCAGCGTCGACTTGCCGGCGCCGTTCACCCCGACCAGGCCGATCACGTCGCCGGGCGCGACCACCAGGTCGAGCCCGGCGAAGAGGGTGCGCTCGCCGTGACCGGCGGCAAGGTCCTTGATTACGAGAGTGGCGCTCATGATGCGCCGATTCTAGGCCGAACGGGCCGCGGCCCCGTCCGGTGCCGCGGTCAGGGGCTCTGCACCGGGCTGATCTCGAACACCCCGCACACCCGCAGGTGGAACGGGACGAGCATCTGCTGGGTGCTCGCGGGCGGATACACCCCGAGGTAGGTCGAGGTCGTCCGGCAGCTCGGGACGACACCCGGGTCGTTGGTGCGGATCGTCGCCGCCGCGGTGCCGGCCGGTGCGAGCACCACCGTGGTCACCGGGACGCCGTTGCGGGCGGCCGGCGCACCGATCATGGCGTGGCCGGTCGTGAGCACGCTGACACCGGGGTAACCGCGCAGCGCACAGGAGTGGGTGGAGGTGTTGGTGAACTCCACCGGGTAGAGGAAGGACCCCGCGGCGCCCTGCGGGCTGCCGACGGCCAGGTACAGGTCGCCGGCCTGGCAGGTGGGGGTCGCGGGTGCGGCCTGGACGCTCTGTGCGGCGGTGACCGCCCCACCCGCCGCGAGGAGGGCGGTGGCGGAACCGAGGGCCAGGGTGCGCTTGCCGATGCGAATCATGACGTCCCCCGTCCGGGAACGGGCAGGCACCATCTGCAGACCTGCCCACACCCCTGGAGACGCCGAACCGGGCAGGGACGGTTCTACCGACAGGTGCCCCCAGCGCCCCTGATGTGGCCGGCCACAATAAATCCGTTGCCGTGCTCACGGGGCCGTCCGTAGCGTGGTGGGCGTTCGCACGACAGCCCGCACGTCTGGAGAAGGCCCTTGCTCTTCTGAGGTCACGAGACACCGCTCGATGCTCCCGCCCGACCCGTAGTCGTCGGCGGTGGAGCGCGTGCGAGCGTGCGACCTCGGACGAGAGCCGGCCCCTCCTCGGTGCCCGTGCCGCCCTGTGCCGTCCCTGCCGCTCCCGCGGTGTCTCCCGTGTTGCTCCCTCTCACATCCGCAGCAACCGCAGGAGGCCATCCATGGCTCAACCCACCACGTCCGTCCTCTGCTCGGACCTCTCCTTCGAGTGGCCCGACGGCGCCTCCGTCCTGGACGGCTTCCATCTGGCCGTCGGCCCCGGCCGGACGGGCCTGATCGGCCTCAACGGCGCCGGCAAGTCCACCCTGCTCCGGCTGATCGCCGGCGAGCTGACGCCGACCTCCGGCACCGTCCGGGTCGGCGGCGAGCTCGGCTACCTGCCGCAGGGCCTCACCCTGCGGCAGGACGAGCGGGTCGACGAGGCGCTGGGCATCCGGATGACGCGCGAGGCCCTGCACGCCATCGAGTCGGGCGACACGGACGAGCGGCACTTCACCGCCGTCGGCGACGACTGGGACGTCGAGGAGCGCGCCCGGGAGACCCTCGACCGGCTCGGCCTCGACCGGCTCGACCTCGACCGCACCACCGGCGAACTCTCCGGCGGCGAGGGCGTGCTGCTGCACCTCGCGGCGCTGCTGCTGCGCCGGCCGGACGTGCTGCTGCTCGACGAGCCCACCAACAACCTCGACCGGTCCGCCCGCAGGCGGCTGTACGAGGCGGTGGCCGCCTGGCGCGGCGTCATGGTGATCGTCAGCCACGACCGCGAACTGCTGCAGCACGTCGACCAGATCGCCGACCTCAGGGACGGCTCGGTGACCTGGTACGGCGGCAACTTCGCGGACTACGAGCGGGCGCTGGCCGCCGAGCAGGAGACCGCGGAGCGGGTGGTGCGCAACGCCGCCGCCGATGTGCAGCGGCAGAAGCGCGACCTGATCGAGGCCCGCGCGCGGCTGGAGCGCAGCGCCGTGTACGGGAGGAACAAGTCCGCCCAGCGCAACGACCCGAAGATCCTCGCCGGGGCGTTCAAGAACAGGGCCGAGGCGACCTCCGGCCGGGTGCGCGGTATGCACGCGGAGCGGCTCGCCGAGGCCAGGGAGCGGCTGACGGCGGCCGAGGAGGCCGTCCGGGACGACGCCGAGATCCGGATCGACCTGCCGCGCACCGCCGTCCCGGCCGGCCGGACGGTGCTCGTGCTCGACGGGGTGCGGCCGGCCCACGGCCCGGTCGGCGCCCGGCGGATCGACCTGGAGCTGCGCGGCCCTGAGCGGGTGGCCCTGGTCGGCCGCAACGGGTCGGGCAAGTCCACGCTGCTGCGCACGATCGCGGGCGAACTCGCCCCGGCGGCGGGGGAGGTGTCGACTCCGGTGCCGATGCGGCACCTCCCGCAGCGGCTCGACCTGCTGGACGACGCGCTGAGCGTGGTCGGCAACGTCCGGGCGTTCGCGCCCGCGGCGGGGGAGAACGCGATCCGGGCGCGGCTGGCCCGCTTCCTGTTCCGCGGGGACCGGGCCGACCGGCTCGCCGGCACGCTCTCCGGCGGCGAGCGGTTCCGGGCCACGCTGGCCGCGCTGCTGCTCGCCGAGCCGCCGCCGCAGCTGCTGCTGCTGGACGAGCCGACCAACAACCTGGACCTGGCGAGTGTCCGCCAGCTCACCCAGGCGCTGGCCGGCCACCGGGGCGCGCTGGTGGTGGTCAGCCACGACGTGCCGTTCCTGCGGTCGCTCGGCATCACCCGCTGGCTGGAGCTGGACGAGGGCGTCCTGCGCACCGTCGACCCGCTGTAGGCGGGCCGGGCAGGCCCGGAAACGGCGCCGGGGAGGGCCGACCCCCTGCGGTGGACGATGTGCGGGCAGAGCGCCAAGAAGGCGGAGGCCTCGACGCAGC
>NZ_JBFBJZ010000035.1:0-93791 GCF_040686255.1 Kitasatospora sp. NPDC085879
AACGGGTGCCAGGCCGGCGATGCCGGCCAGGCGGCCGGATGTGCCGATGGCGTCCAGGTTGCCGCCGGTGCAGGCGATGAACTCGGCGCCGAGCACGGTGCCGATGCCGGGCATGCTGGTGATCGCCTCGGCGTGCTCGTGCTCGCGGAACCGGGCCTCGATCGCCGTGTCAATGGCAGCGATCTCCTCGTCCAGGGCCATCAGGGCCCCGGCCAAGGTGTGCACCATGGCCGCGGCGGTCTTCTCTCCTGGGATCACCGTGTGCTGGGCATGTGCCGCCTCCAGCGCGGCGGCAGCCACCGCTTTGGCGTTTCGGACCTTTCGGTTTGCCAGCCAGGCGGCGAGGCGGGCCTCGCCGATTCTGCGGAGGCCGGCGGGTGTCTGGTAGCCAGTCAGCAAGACAAGGGCGGCTTTGGAGGTGCTGTAGTCGAAGGCGCGCTCGAGGGCCGGGAAGTACTCCAGGATCTGGGCGCGCAGACGGTTGATCGCCCGGGTGCGGTCGGCGGCGAGGTCGTAGCGCCGGGCGGTGAGGATCCGCAGGTCGACGGCGATCTCGTCCGGTGTCTGCAGGGGCTGCAGGTCGCGGCGCATGCGGGCCTGGTCGGCGATGACGAAGGCGTCCTTGGCGTCCGTCTTGCCGTCGCCGCGATAGCTGCCGGAGGCGTGGTGGACGGTGCGACCGGGAATGTAGAGCAGCTTCTGCCCGTGCCCGGCAAGCAGGGCGATCAGCAGGGCGGCACCGCCAGCGTTCAGGTCGATGGCCCAGGTCGCAGGCTCGCCCTCACTCAACTGCAATACCTCGCCGACCAGTTCGAGCAAGGGTCCTTCGTCGTTGGCCACCCGCCGTGACAGCCTCCGCCTGCCTTCGGCATCGATCACCGTGCAGTGGTGCTCGGCCTTGCCCGCATCCGTCCCCACCCACAGCTCAGGCATCCGCGCCTCCTCGTCGATCCGTGTCCTGGTCCCTGCAGACGACCACGCCGACGTGTCCCTACGAAGCGATCGAGTTCGCGCATCCCAATGAGTGGCCGTGTCGTCGCGGGGCACCGGGCGGCCAATCAGTGAAAGCCACACCATCGACGTGAGCCTTTTGAGCCACACCTGGAGCCCCTGGGCCTCCCGATCGTACGAATGACCGGAACGAACCCACCAAGAAGGTAGGGAGCCTTTTCAGCGATGCAACTCCAGGGTGAGGACAGCCTTGGCCGCTGACGTCATCCAGTTCGGGCTGCAGCGGGCGCGCCGGAAGATCCTCCAGCGTTTCAGCGAGGCAACGCCACGCTCGACGGGGTACCGCAGGCGGCCGGTTCCGGGTGGTCCGGGGGCGGAGAAGATCGTGGGCCTCACGGCGGCGGGCCTGATCGCCGCGGCGGAGGCGCTGGGCGACGACCGCGAGATGGGCGGCCACGCCCGCGGCGCCGGCCGGACCGGCGCCCCACACGCGATGCTCGTCAACGAGATCGTCGTCAACGCCGTCACCGGCACCACCACCCACGACGCGCCGCCCCGCACCGACCCTCGCCAGGCCCCGCCCCGCCGCACCCTGCCCTGCGGGCCGTTGCCGGGCGGCCTGGACGCCTGGGCCACCGAAGCCCCCCACACCATCACCGGCAAGCACACCATCATCCCCGACGCCGTCCTCCGCGCACCGGAGCTCGGCATCCCCGTCCTGTTCCTGGAACTCGACCGCGGCACCATGACGGACATCGCCGACGTCGCCGCCAAACTCAACAACTACAAACGCTGGTTCGACAAGACCGTCAAGGACACCGACGGCTACGACCGAACCATCTTCGAAGTCACCTACGGCACCACACACGACCGCCGGCCCTACGGCTACTACCCGGCCTACATGGTGCGCCCGCCCGTCGCGTTCGTTCTCGACCCGGGCACCCGCGGCAGCCGGCCCCGCTTCACCCCCGACGCCCTGCGCCGCCGCATGAAGGCCCTGCGGGATGCCACCAGCGACCACTGGGCCGGCATGCGGCACGGAGACGAAGGCGTCACCTACTACACCACCGTCCAGCTGGGGGTGCACATGATCCGGACGGTGCTGCCCGACACCCCCGCCCTGCGCTGCGAGGGCAGGGCCCTGCACGTCGGCCGTACCACCGCCACCGCCGAGGCCCGCGTCGTCGGCGCCCACGACGGCCGGCTGTACGCCCACGGCACGACGACCTGCGCGATCCTGCGCGGCTGAGCCTCGCGGCGGCTCGGCCGCTACGAGGCGGGTACCCAGCCCCGCACGGTCGGCAGGACCTGCTCGGCGATCCGGAACAGCGCGGCCTCGTCCGGAGCGGTGTCGTCCTGGCGCCAGACGGCGAGCTCGACGGTCTCGCCGTCCAGGTCGGGGCCCAGGGAGACGGTGAGGTTCCGGGCGACGCCGCCCGTGCCGGTGCTGGTCTTCCCGCCCTTGAAGACCAGGGCCAGGGTGGCGCTGCGGTAGGTCGCCGCCGGGTGGCCGAGCACGGTCGCCGGCTCGGCCAGCAGGCTGGTCAGGCCGGTGACGTCCCGCACCGACAGGTCGTGGTTGTGGGTGATCCGCACGCAGACCGGCCCGATCTGCACCTGGGCGGAGGCGTCGAACTCCGTCGTCCCGTCCCCGTGGACGATCGGGCCGCCGCCGGACTGTGCGATCGAGACGTGCTCCGTCGGCGCACCGATCAGGGCCGGCAGGTCGGGGCGGTTGAGTGCGGCACACAGCGCCGGGTACTCGGGCGAGTCGGTCGCCTTCGGCGGGTTGCACGCGGCGGGCTTGCCGCCGTCTGCAACCGGGGAGCCGGAGAACAGGCCCGCCCCCCACATGCCCGCGAGAACGGCCGCGGAGAGCACCAGCGCCGCCGCGGCCTGGACGTCCGCGCCCCGCCAACCCCGCCCGAACGGGCTCTCCGGCCCGGCCGGCTCCGGCTGCGCCCCCGTGTCGGAATCCATGCGTGTCCCCCCTGCAGACCGGGCCCGCACCCCGATGATCACCGGGCGGGCGGCGTCACCCTACTCGTTCCGTCCTCGGCGAGACGCCGATTAATCGGCCGGTGCGGGCCGTCCCCGGCGCCGTGCGCCTCGATGTGGCTGGGGCGGCCCTCCCGCAGCACCGTGCGGCCTATCCGCTCGGCCTCCGCGCGATGCATCAACTCCGTTCTGCCGTCCGCGTGGTGCACCACGCAGGAGTGCCACGGGGTGGTCCACGGGTCGGCGGCGTCCAGCAGCCGCAGGCCGAACTTCTCGGCGCCGGCCCGCTGCGGGTGGATGGAGAGCCGGACGGCCCGCGGATGGTGCTCCTCGATCAGGGCGCCCCAGGCGCGGCTGCGCCGGACCACCTCGTAGGCCCGGCGCCGGCAGTCCCGTTGCAGGGCCGACCTGGTGCCGGTGAACCCGACGGTGTCGTCGAGCAGGAAGCGGGTGATGCCCGTGTAGAGGGCGAGGGTGTCCGGGTCGCTGCGGACCTCCGCCCGCAGGGCCGCCAGGTCCGGTGCGTACCGGGCCTCGACCAGGGTGCGTTTGGCCTCGTAGGGCAGGTCGCCGAGGACGTCGCGGAGGTCGAAGAAGGAGAGGCGGGCGAGCCCGTCACGGCGGACGACGGCGGCGAGCCCGTCGGCGTACTCGTCGATGTGCCCGTCCGGTACCCCGACGAGATCGCCGAAGACATGGCCGTCGGAGCAGACCACGATGCGGGCACCCGGCGGATGCACCCGCGCCACCTCCGCGCACAGCCCGTCCAGGAAGGCCAGCGAGAGCCGCTCGCCCTCGTCGGGCAGGTGCCCCAGCACCTTCGCCGGGCTGGGCGACTTGCACGGGAAGCCGGGCAGAGTGAGGACCACCGGCTCGCCGGCGGCCACGAAGGGGGCGATCCGCCGCAGTTGGAGCGGGAAGGCGGCAGCCGGCAGGTCGCGGGAGCCGTCCGCGGACCGCCGGTGGGGGAGCAGCACCTCCAGGACGGCGGTGCTGGTGCGCTCCACGGCGGGCGGGAGCTGGGTGCGGTGCGGCGCGGTGAGGGTGCCGGCGGGCGGCATGCGGGTACTCCTGGGGTCCGGTCGGGTGGGGTGCGGTCCGGTCGCTGCCGGACGGGTCGGTGGCTGACGGGCCGGTGGCGGACGCGTCGGTGGCGGGTCGGGTGCGGGGCGGCGGGTGCGGGCCGGTTCAGAGCCGGCGGTCGTACGCCACCGGGAGGCGGTCGACGCCGCGGGCGAGCACGGCGGGGATCCACTCGACGGCGTCCAGGTCCCCGGCCGGGCGCAGGCCCGGCAGCCGGGCGATCAGGGTGCCGAGCGCGATCTGCAGTTCGGCGCGGGCGAGCGCGGCGCCGGGGCAGAAGTGCGCGCCGTGGCCGAAGGCCAGGTGGGCGTTGGGGGTGCGGTCGAGGTCGAGGGTGTCGGCGTCGGGGGAGTGGGACCCGTCGCGGCCCGCGGCCGCCAGCGAGACGATCACCGAGTCGCCGGCCGGGATCCGGGTGCCGTGCAACTCGCCGTCCTCGGCGAGGAACCGCCAGGTGGTCAGCTCGAACGCGCCGTCGTGGCGCAGCAGTTCCTCCACGGCGCGGGGCAGCAGGTCGGGTTGGGCGCGCAGCCGGTCGAGCTGCCCGGGGTGGCGGAGGAGCGTCATCACCATGGTGGAGATCTGGTTGGTGACGGGCTCCTGGCCGGCGACGAGGAGCTGGAACACCATCGAGTCCAGTTCCGCGCGGGTCAGTTCGCCGTCGTCGTGGGCGGCGACCAGCCGGGCGAGCAGGTTCCCGTCCACGTCGCCGGCCCGGCCCCGCTCGGCGTCCACCACCTCGGCGATGTACCCCTGTAGGGCGCGCAGTCGGGCCTCGTAGGCGGGTCGGCCCGGGTCGGCCGGGCCCACCGGCTGGACGACCTTGCCCCAGTCCCGGTCGAAGCGCGCCGCCAACTCCTCCGGCAGGCCGATCACTTCGGCGAGCACCTGGAACGGGAAGCGGGCCGCGAAACCGGCCACCAGGTCGGCGCCGCCGGTGGCGGGCAGTGCGTCCACCAGCGCGTCGGCGAGGCGCTGGAACCGCGGGCGGAGCTCCGCCACCCGGCGCGGGGCGAAGGCGTCGCCGAGCAGGGCGCGCATCGCGGTGTGCCGGGGCGCGTCCTGGTGCAACAGATGGACTTGCAGCTGGGAGTGCTGCGGCTCGGGCATGATCGAGGCGAGCCGGCGCCACGTGTCGTTCCCGAGGGCGTGGTTCTTGCCGAGCCGCGGGTCGGTCAGGGTGTCCCGGGCGGCCGCGTAGCCGGTGACCAGCCACGCGGCGATCCCGCTGGGGAATCGGACGCGGTGCACCGGTCCCTCTTCCCGAAGCCGCCGGTAGAGCGGGTACGGGTCGCGCTTGAACTCCCGGCCGTACAGCGGAACCGGCTCGGGGAGGGCCGTGGCGCCGGTCACGGGACAGATCGGCTCGGGTGCGGACATGCTGGCGACTCCTTGAGAGGTGACGATGCGTCAGGCAGTTCGGTGGTGGCGCCCAGAGGCGGCGAGCAGGACGGCCGCGGAGCCGACGCAGGAGGCGGCCGCCACCAGCCCGGTGCGGAGACCGCCAGGCCCCGCGGTGGCGGTGGCGGTGGCGAGCGCCGGGCCGACCGCGAAGCCCAGGCTGCGGGCGAGCTGGACGACCGAACCCGCGGCGCCCAGCCGGCCCGGCGGTGCACCCGCCAGCGCCAGGGCCTGCACCGGGCCGCCGTACAGGCCCATGCCGCAGCCGGCCAGAGCCAGCCGCCACGCGGTGTCCTGCGGTGTCCAGGCGGAGCCGAGCAGAAGCAGCAGACCCGCCGCGGTGAGGACGGCGCCCGCGCAGGCGGTCGGCCGCGTGCCGAGCCGCTCGGCCAGCCGCCCGCCGGCCCGGCCGGTGACGGCCATGGCGAACGGGAAGCAGAGCATGGCCAGGCCGGTCGCGGTGGCACTGGCCGACGCACCGCGCTGGAGGTGCAGCGCGGTGAGGTACTGCATGGCGGCCGCCCCTGCCGCGAGCGCGGCGACCGCGCCGTGCACCGGCGTCAGCAGCGCGACGGTGGCCCGTCCGGCGGGCCGGCGCAGCCAGAGCGCCGCAGGGACGGCCGCGGCCGCCGCCAGTGGCAGCAGCGTCCACCCGCCGGGGGTGAGGGTGAGGGCGAGCAGCACCGCCGCGACCGCGCCGCCGATCAGCGCCGCGTCGGCGAGCGCCGCCCGGTCCGGCACGCGGAGCGGACCGTCCCACGGCTCGCCCGGCGGCGACACCCGCCGCACGACCCACAGCGCGGCCAGGCAGACCGGGACGGTGGCCGGCAGGACGGCCCGCCAGCCCGCCGCGTCCAGCAGCGGCCCGCCGAGCGCGGGGCCGGTCACCGCGCCCAGCGGACCGAGCGTCGCCGGGACACTCAACGCCCGTGCCCGCAGCGCCGGTCGGACGGCCCGCGCCGCCAGCACCGGCATCAGCACGAACAGCAGTGCGCCGAACACCCCCTGCACGGCCCGCGCGGCGATCAGCCAGGCCGCGCCGGGCGTCACCGCCGCAGCGGCCCCGCCCAGCGCGAACCCGCCCGCCGCCAGCTGCACCGCGGCCCGCAACCCCGCCCCGTCCAGCCACCGCCCGGCCGGCAGCAGCAGCGCCACCAACGGAACTTGGTAACCGAGGGCGGCCCACTGCGCGGTGCTCTGGGCCACCCCGAGGTCGTCCGCGACCGAGGGCAGCGCCAGGTTGACGGCGTTCATGTCCGACAGCGCGGTGAACGACAGCAGCCCGGCGACGGCGACCAGCCCCCAGCGGTCCTGCTGCGGGGGAGCCGCCGGGTCGGCCGTGCCGGTCATCACAGATCCTTCCGAGGCGGGACGGACACCACCGGTCGGAGACGCCCGCCCCACCAGTCGGCCGCGACCCGCACCGGGTTCCCGAACACGCGGAGGATTTTCGACCGCCCGCGGACCGGGCGGGTTCCCCGGCCGCACGGCACGGCGGACCCCACCGAGTCCGTGGGGCCGTGCGGACCGGACTGCCCGGCCCCGGTGGTGGCCGACCACCGGATCGGCCGTCCGATCAGGCCGGGACCGGTACCGCCTCGTCCCGGGGGTCCGCCGCGGCCTCCGCCTCCCGGAGCAGGGCCACCAGTTGCTCCCGGGCGCGGGCGACACGGGAGCGGACGGTGCCGATCGGGCAGCCCGCCACCTCGGCGGCCTCGCCGTAGCTCATCCCGACCACCTGGGTCAGAACGAAGGCCTCGCGGCGCTGCTCCGGCACCCGGGCCAGCAGGTCGCCGAGGGCTATCCCGTCCTCGAATCCGCCGGTCACCGCCGGTCGGTGGCGTTCCACCGCCTCCTCCCAGTCGGGCACGTCCGCGCACCGGGGACGGACCGCGGCACTGCGGTAGCGGTCGATCACGGTGCGCCGGGCGATCGACAGCAGCCAGGTGCGGGCGGAGGAACGGCCGGCGAAGCCCGGCAGGCTCCGCAGGGCCCGCAGGAAGGTCTCCTGGGCGAGGTCGTCGGCCGCGTCGGTGCCCGCGAGGTGGGCGACGAAACGCCACACGTCGCGCTGGGTGGCCCGGACGAACGCCTCGACGTCCTCGCTGCGGCCGTGCCGTGCGGCGAGGGCGAGTTCCGTGAGCAGAGCGTCATCCACGGCGCACCCCCCGTCGAGCCCGGTCTCCCGGGGCGGACGGCGCTACCGCCGGTGCCGTGCGGTGGTGGACGATGGGCGGATGACCTGTGCCGACTACCGCGACGCGATCTCCGCGCAGCTCGACGGCGAGACACCCGCCGACCCCGACCCCGACGCCGACGCTGACATCGCACCGCACTGCGCCGACTGCGCCGAGTGGCTGGCCGCCGCCCGGCGGCTGCAGGCCCTGACGCGGGCCGCGCCGGGCCCCTCGCCGGACTGGACGGAACGGCTGCTCGGAAGCCTCGGCCTCCGAGGCGGCGGAGCCCCCCGGTCGGGGGACGGTACGGACACGGACAAGTGAACTCATGAAGGGTCCTGACGGCATGGAGCGTGCGTGGCGCGCCCCGGGTCGCGGCGGACGGATCGTGCCCGGACCTCGTGCGACGGTCCGGCCCGATCCGTAGGACACGCCCGTGGGCGCGCCGACCTGGTACCGGCCGGCGCCGCCGCCCGCCCGTCCCCGGGCACAACCCGCCACCCACCCGGCTGCCGCGAACTCTGGCGACTGCAGGGGTGGTTCCACGGGTGCGTCGGGTCCTGGGACGGGCCCGGCGGTGCGCCGGCCCGGCCGCCGCCCGCACCGGCGGACCGGAGCGGGCAGCGGCGACCTGCCCGCCGCCGCGCCGGGCGACACCCGGCGGGCGGCGGGCTGTTCAGACGGTCGGTACCGCCGCCGGTGGACCCCGCCGACCCACCGCGTGGGCGAGCGCGGGCTGCCGCGGCCGGCGCACCCGGCGCACCGCGGGACGGAGGGTCCGCGGCGGTTCGGGCCGGTACGGCGCCGGCAGCAGCACCAGCGGCGCGAAGACCTCGGCCAATGTCCGCAGCGCCGCCGCCAGCGCGGTCAGCGCGGCCTCGCCGCGCCACAGCAGAAGCGAGCAGGCGAGCGCCGCCGCCAGGTGCGCGGCTGCCATCCCCGGCGACATGCCGTGCAGCAGCGCGTGGCCGCCCGTGTGCGCGGCCGCCCCGTGGACGGCGTGCCCGTGGCCGGCGGCCGCGCCGAGCACGGCAGGGTCGAGCCCGGCCGCCCGTGCGAGCTCCACCGGATCGACCCCGCCCGGGGTCTCGCCGTGCACGCACAGCAGCAGCCGCACCAGGTCGGTGGAGGGCGCCGCGGGCGCCGCCGAGGTTCGTTCGAAGAGCAGGTGGAGCGCGGCCTGGGCCGCCGTCATCCAGCCGGCGATCGCCGCGATCCCGCGCTGCCGCCCGGCCAGCACCCAGGTCCCGACCGCCGTCCCGGCCGTCGCGGCGCCGAGCACCGGCGCCGAAACCGCGTCACCGGACACGGCGGCATGCCCCACCGCGGCCAGCGCCACGCACACCGTGGCGAAGACCGAGACCCGCAGGAGCCGGAGCTGACAGACGATCACAACCCGGCCATCCTCGCATCCACCCGCACCCCGCCCCGCACCGCCCCCGGGCGGGAACGTCTTGGTGACGGTGCCGTCCCCGAGTCTGACGGCATGGGTGCTCCACGAGCCGGCGGGCCGATGACGCCGGGTAGTCTGCGGCCGTGATCGTCCACCTGCTCTGGCACGTCGCCCACCACAACGAGGCCGCCGAGGACGGCGGCGCGCTGCACCTCGAGGGCGAGGACGTGTACCTCGACGAGCAGGACGGCGACGACGCCAAGCTCCTCGGCGTCTACTCCACCCGCGCGGCGGCTGAGGACCGGATCCGCCGGGCCCGCCTGCTGCCCGGCTTCGCCGACGAGCCGGACTGCTTCCTGATCGCCGAGCACCCGGTCGACCGCGACGAGTGGACCGAGGGCTTCGTCCGCGTGCCGGTCGCCGGATAATCGGTGGGGCCGGCCCGGGGCGGTCTGCCACGATCGGCGGATGGGCGTGTTGGACGGGGTGGCGGGGCGGGTCGCCGGCGGGGCGACGGTGGAGTTCCGGCCGAGCGGTTCGTCGATGGTGCCGTTGGTCCGCAGCCGGCAGGCGGTGGTCGTGGCGCCGGTGGATCCGGCGAAGCTGGAGGTCGGGGACATCGTGCTGGCCCGGGTCGCCGGGACGGTCTACCTGCATCTGGTGTCGGCGCTGGAGCCGGCCAGGAGGCGGGCGCAGATCAGCAACAACCGCGGCCGGGTGAACGGTTGGACCGGGTACGACCGGGTCTTCGGCATCTGTGTGTCGGTGGACGGCGTGCCGAGGGCGGGCGCCGCGGCGAAGGTGCGGGCGGACCGGCCCCGCTGAATCGGCGACCCCGCGGGACAGGGGACTCCCGGCCGGGGTGGCCGGGGCCCTTGGGCCCTACCGGGGCCGGTGCGGGCGGCGCACGCTCGAAGTACCGACGGCACTCGGCGGCAAGGAGTGATCCACCATGATCCAGCCGGCCCTCACCCGTGACGAGCTGCGCGCTCTGGCCGCCGCCGGCGGCGCCGCACCGTCCCTGCACAACAGCCAGCCCTGGCGGTTCCGGCCGAGCGCCGACCTGCGCCGCCTGGAGGTGTTCGCGGACTACCGCCGGGCCGTCCCGGTGACCGACCCCGACGGGCGGGCGCTGCACATCTCGATCGGTGCCGCGCTGTTCAACCTGCGGGTGGCCGCCCTGCACTTCGGGCGCACCCCCGTGGTCCGGATGCTGCCCGGTCACCTCGGCCGGCAGCCGCTGGCCGAACTCGACCTGACGGAGGCCGGGACGGCCGGGGCCGAGCCGTTCGGCCGCGACCTCTACCCGGCGGTGTTCCGCCGGCACTCGAGCCGCGAGCCCTTCGCCAACCGGGACGTGCCGGAGGCGGTGATCGGTGAACTCCTCGACGCCGCCCGGGCCGAGGGCACCGTGATGACGGCGCTGGAGGAGTCGGAGGTCCGGCGGGTCCTCGATCTGACGGCGGAGGCGGAGGCGCGGATCGCCGCCGACGTGGCCCGCCAGGCGGAGACCCGCTCCTGGCTGCGGCCCGAGGCGCCCGCCGTGGACGGCATCCCGGCCGCCGCCCTCGGCCCGCAGGACCACGACGCCCGGGTGCCGATGCGGAGCTTCACCGGCCGCCCGCCCGCGCCCGCCGTCCTCGCCCCGCCGCCCACCCGCCGGTTCGAGGCTCTGCCGCAGCTGGCCACCCTGACCACCCGCGGCGACCGTGCGGCGGACTGGCTGCGGGCCGGCCAGGCGATGGAGCGGGTCTGGCTGCTCGCCACCGTCCACGGCCTGCGGGCCTCCGTCCTCCACCAGGCCGTCGAGTGGCCCGACACGCGGCTGCTGCTCCGCGACCCCGAGCGGGGCCCGGGCCACGTCCAGCTGGTGCTGCGCTTCGGCTACGGCCCGCCCGGCCCGGCCACCCCGCGCCGCCCCGTGGGCGAGATCCTCGACCTCCCGACCCCGCCGGGAATCGAGCAGGGAATGTGACGGATCCGCAGGCGATCGGTGAATGGATCGACCGTCTCGCCTGACGCTTCGCCATATATGCCGCGGAATTGAATGTCTGACGGGTCGGCGATTATCGGCGAATTGACGCCCGGGGTCCGGAACGGGCCCCGGGAATCGTCCCCGGCGGACGCCCAGTAAGGTCCTCTCGACAACACAACGGTCAGAGGGTCTTGGGCATTCATGAGTGAGCCGGATTTCCGGGTGCGTCCGGACGCGTTGCAGCGTTACGCGGCCTTGGTGGAACAGCAGAGCGCACGGCTGGCGGCCGTACAGGGCGCACTTGCCGGAGTGGAGGTCCCGGCCGGCGCGTTCGGCCACCTGCCCGACTCGGAGGAGCTCCGCGAGGGCTACTTCGAGCACGCGCAGGCCGAGCAGGAGAACCTCGCCGACCTCATGGAGGTCCTCGACCACGTCAGCGGGGGCCTGCAGGAGTCCGCGTTCGCCTACCGCGACAGCGAGGACGAGATAGCCCGCGGCGTCGGGGGCGGGGCCCGATGACCACTGCCGCCGACGTCGCGGGCGCCTACAAGTGGACCCGCGACTGGATGAAGGAGCCGCTGCTCCCGCTCCCCGAGATCCACAACCCCGCGCAGGGCGCCATCGACCGGGGACTGGACGACACCGTCCGCTGGGCCCTGGAGAAGTCCGGGCTGATGGGGTGGCTGGAGCAGGTCACCGGTGACGCGGACGCCCTCACCGCCGCCGCCCGGACGTGGCAGGACCAGGCCCGGGCCACCCGCGAGATCGCCGAGGAGCTCCGCCGCGGCGGCGAGGCGCTCTCCGCCGACTGGCACGGGCAGGCCTCCGCCGCGTTCGGACTCCACATGGGCCAGGTCGTGGAGGCGATCGACGCCACCGCCGAGGACATGGCGCAGACCGCGCAGATCCTCAGCCAGGCCGCCGCCGAATGCCGGCTCGCCGAGGACCTGGTGGTCGAGATCATCCGCGAGACGATCGAATGGCTCGCCGTCACCCTGGCGGCCGGCCTGGTCGCCGACATCCTGACCCTGGGACTCGCGACCGTCGTCGACGCCCTCGTGGTCGAGGCCGAAATGCTGGTCTTCATCGCCCGCGTCGAAAAGGTCTCGGTCAGCCTGGCCCGCAAACTGCGCACCCTGCGCCGCCTCATCAAGGAGATGCGGGAGGCGGAGAAGGCGGGCGCCGCCATCAAGCGCGCCAATTCCGCGCGCAAGATGGTCGGCCGGATGCGCAAGGGAGGCAAGTCGGCGTTCAACCCGGGCAGCTGGGCCAACCCGTACAAGTCGCCGGAGCGCTTCCTGACCTCCACCGCGCTCAAGGGATTCCAGGGCGCGGTCGCGGAGCCGCTCCTGGAGGGCGCCACCGGGCTCACCGGCTCGCCCACCGCGCCGATCGGCGACGCCTTCAACAGCGACATCAACATCGACGCGATCGCCCGGGACGTGGACGGCCGGCCCGCGGCGCCCGCCTACCGGGTGCCGAAGAGCCGGATCGAGGAGGCCTTCGGCTGATGGCGCCGGCGAACCCGAAACTCGAACAGGCCTACCGGGAGCGGTTCCACCGCTGGTCGCAGCTGCCCCTGCCCTGGCTGCAGCCCGGCGAACGGCTGCACGGCGTCGCCGACGTCGGCCTGGACAGGTACGTCCGCCGCCGGCTGCCCAGGCGCCACCGGACGGCGCAGCGCCCGCCGGAGGCCGCGGCCGGGCGCCGGCGCGGCTGCCTGCCGGCCGTCCTGCTGCTGCCACTGCAACTCCTCGACCTGGAGGGCTTCGTCGAGGCGATCGGCGAGTCCACCGTGCGCGGGCTGCGGCGGGCGTTCCACGGACGCCCGTTCGCCGGCGGCTGGGGCAGCCTGGCCGGCCGGTTCGTCGTCGCCGTGCGGACGGGACCGAGCACGCACCGCCGCTTCCGGCACGGCCGCACCCTGCTCGCCGTCACCGACCGGCGGATCCTGCTGGTCGACCACGACCACGGCGAACTCATGGCCGACTTCCCCCGGACCGAACTGTCCCGCACCGGCGCGGTCCGCACCCGCCAGCCGCAGCGCGTCGACCTGGTCTTCGCGGACGGCTCACTCGTCGCCGTCGTCGCCCGCTCCCACGAGTACGCCCGGGGTGTGCGCGCCCTGGTCGAGGGGTAACGGCCCGCGCTGACCCCGCGGGGCCGCGCGGCACCCCGTCCGGGGGCTGCGCGGCCCGCCGCGGCGGAGAACGATGGGAAGCGGCGGAGGGAGACCACCATGGCCCAGCACACCGACCTGCCGGCCGCCGCCCGGCCCACCGCACTGCTCGGACTCGCCGAGGAGGCGCTGCGGTGCGCCACCGCCGCAGCCCTGACCAGCCCCGGCAGCCCGCCGGACAGCGCCGTGACGGCCGCCGAACGCGCCCTGCGGCCCCTGCAGGACGCCCTGGAGGACGACGCCTCCGCGCTGCTCGCCGGCGCCGAACCGCAGCCGCACGGCACCCGCGCCCTGCTGGCCGAGGTGCACCTCGACGCGGACGTCCAGCAGCTCGGCGAACTCGCCCGCCGGATCACCGAGATCGCCGCCGCGCGCAGCACCCGCGGCCCGCTGCCCGCCGACCTGCGGACCCCGCTCGGGGAGATGGCCGTCCTCGGCCTCGCCATGCTCGCCACCGCCGGACGGAGCCTGCGCGACCCCCGCGCCGACGACCTGGCCGAGCTGCACGGCGACCGCACCGAGATGGCCCGCCACCAGGCCCGCCTCTACGCGCGCCTGCTCGACGCCGACCCGCCCGCCGACCGCACCGACACCGTCGACGCGACCCTCCTCGCCGGCCACTACGACCGCTGCGCCCACCATGCCCTCTCCGCCGCCCGCCACGCCGCCCTCTTCGCGGGCCGGTGACGCCCCGCATCCGGCGATGAACCATGCCCGTGACGCGACGTGCGGCGGGCCTCAGGACCGCCGTGGCCCGAGCCGACGTTCGGCGCGGCCCCGCTTGTCGCTGTCGCCGGACCGGCGGGCGTGGGCCAGCAGGCGGGCACGCAGTGGTTCGGACAGGGCGGCGACGTCCTGCTGCTGGTGCGGGCGGGTCCTCCAGCCCACCAGGTGCCGCACGGCCCCGGCGTCGTGCCGGTCGTCGGCGCGTGGGTCGGCCAGGCCGGCGAGGAGGTCGGCGACGGGCACTCGGCCGAGCAACTCGTCGGGCACGCCCTCGTGGACGGGGTAGCCGGAGCATCGGCCGCTGCCGGCGCCGTGCCAGGCCAGCAGGGCCAGCGCCCGTTCGACCCGGTCGGGGACCGCCCGCCGCAGCCGGTCCTCGAGGTCCGCGAGCAACTCGGGGGTGGCCGCGCCGCCGGTTCGCGACAGGTCGAGGATCCGGTCGGCGAGGCCGTGCAGGCCGGCGGGCATCGCGGCCAGCCAGCCGCGCTCCTCCGCGTCGCATTCCTCCGCCTGCCGCCGGTCGGCCTCGAACTGCCGCAGCGGACCCGGCATGCCGTGCCCGTCCAGCCAGTCCAGCAGCAGGCGGCCGTCGGTGAGGACGGCGTCGCCGTCCCACCGCGCCCACCGCAGCATCGCCCCGTGGTGGAGGACGACGACGGCGAGCTGCCGGCCGTCCGGGGCGAGGAACTCGAACCGGACGTCCCCGAGGCACATGCAGTGGAACCCGGGCAGCGCGTCCACGGCCATGGCGGTACGCAGCCGCGTCGACTCCGCCGGGCCGGAGAGATCCACCCGGAGCTCCCCGGCCGCCGTGGCGGCGCCCGCGCCGAAGCCGTCCACCGGGGCCACCCGGACCTCATGTGCCTGGTGCAGCACGCGGTCCAGCGCTGTCGTTCCGTCCATGGACGGCTCCCTCCCGGCCGGCCGCGGGCACCCGCCCGCCGCTCGGTCCGCCCGATCCCACCGCAGCGACCCGCCGTCCCGCAAGCCGATTCCTCCGGCAGCCACGGCTCCGGCAGCCACCACCGGCTCCGGCAGCCGGCGGCTACGGCAGGCCCGCGGCGGCCGTGGCGTCGCGGAGCAGTCCGGCGGTGCGCGGGTCGGTGACGGTGCCGGCGTGGGCGATCAGCAGGCCGGTGAGGTCGGGGTCGGCGGGGTCGACGGTGAGGAGGCCGTCGGGGACGAGGACGGCGAGCAGGGCGGCCACCGCCTGCGCGTAGGCGGTGGAGGCGGTGGCCGGCACCGCGGCGGCCAGGTCGCCGGCGCCGATCACCAGAACGCCGCCGACGATGCGTTCGGCTCCGGCCACGGCCGGTTCGACGCTCCGGCCGTCGGCGTCGCAGACCAGGTCGACGACCACCGAGCCGGGCCGCAGCGAGCGGACGGCCGCCGTGTCGATGGACATCGGCGCGGTCTCGGTGCTGCTGACCACGACCTCGAAGCGGGACAGCACCGCGGCCCGGCGCCGGACGTCCCACGAGCCGAGCGGCAGCACGAACCCGCCGTGGGCGGCGATCGCCGCCTGCGCGGCCTGGCCGGTGTCGTAGGCGTGGACGGTCGCGCCGAGCCGGCGCGCGGTGTCGATCGCCCGGAGCCCGGCCGGGCCGGCGCCGAGCACCAGGACGAGGGCGGGTTCGGTGACGCCGCCCGCGAGCTCCCGGCCCAGACGATCCGCGGCGAGCAGCACGGCCTTGTACCCGGCCAGTGAGGCCTGCCCGGCGCCGGCGTCGAGGCGTCCGGGCGGCAGGCCGGGCCGCCCGGGCGGGTCGGTGCCGATCAGGGTCAGCCCGGCGTCCGCCCAGCGCCGGACGAGGTGCGGTGCGCGCCAGGCCCGCAGCAGGCAGAGCAGCAGCTGCCCCCGGTGCAGCCGGGCGACGGTCTCCGCCGGTGGCCGCCGTACCGCGGCCAGCACGTGGGCGCGGGCGGCGAGTTCCCCGCCGCCGACGAGTGCGGCGCCCGCCGCCGCGTAGGCCGCGTCCGGGAACCCGGCGGCCGTGCCCGCACCGGCCTCGACGAGGACGTCCACCCCCAGCTCGCGCACCGCCGGCACCGCGCGCGGCACGAGCGCCACCCGCCGCTCGCCCGGAAGGCTCTCGCGGCAGATCCCCAACACCACGGCCGACATCGCCACGCTCCGACCTGCCCTGTCCACCCCCAGTATCCCCTGTTTGCGCGGCATCCCCTGCTTATCCCCTGTTTGCGGTGGCCGCCGCCCCGGCCGGAGACTGGAACGTGCTCGGGGTTCCCCGCTGGGAGGCGGTCGTGGCGGCACCGGGTTGGCAGTTCTGGGTGGACCGGGGCGGCACGTTCACCGACGTCGTCGCCCGGCGCCCGGACGGCCGGATCGTCACCTGCAAGGTGCTCTCCGAGGACCGCGGCCGGCGCGACCCGGCGGTCTCCGGCATCCGCGCACTGCTCGGTCTCGGCCCCGACGATCCGCTCGACGGCGTGCCGATCGACGCCGTCCGGATGGGCACCACCGTCGCCACCAACGCCCTGCTGGAACGCACCGGCGAGCGCACCGCCCTGGTGGTCACCCGCGGGTTCGGCGACGCCCTGCGGATCGGCTACCAGAACCGCCCGCACATCTTCGCCCGCGAGATCGTGCTGCCCGAGCAGCTGTACGAGCGGGTGGTCGAGGCGGACGAGCGGATCACCGCCGACGGCACCGTGCTGCGCCGTCCCGACGTGACCGCCCTCGGCGAGGCGCTGCGCGCCGTCCACCGGGACGGCATCCGCTCGGTCGCGGTGGCCTGCCTGCACAGCCACCTGCACCCCGGGCACGAGCGGCTGATCGGCGAGGCGGCCCGCGCCGCCGGCTTCACCCAGGTCTCGCTCTCCAGCGAGGTCAGCCCGCTGATGAAGCTGGTGCCGCGCGGCGACACCACGGTGGTGGACGCCTACCTCTCGCCGGTGCTACGCCGCTACGTCGACCGGGTGGCGGACCGGCTGCGAGGGGTGCGGCTGATGTTCATGCAGTCCAACGGCGGGCTGGCCGAAGCCGGGCACTTCCGCGGCAAGGACGCCGTCCTCTCCGGCCCGGCCGGCGGGATCGTCGGGATGGCCCGGATGTCCGAACTCGTCGGCCACGACCGGGTGATCGGCTTCGACATGGGCGGCACCTCGACCGACGTCTCGCACTACGCGGGCGCCTACGAGCGGGTGTTCACCACCCAGGTGGCCGGGGTGCGGCTGCGCGCCCCGATGCTGGCGATCCACACGGTGGCGGCCGGCGGCGGCTCGGTGCTGCACTTCGACGGCAGCCGCTACCGGGTCGGCCCGGACTCGGCCGGCGCGGTGCCGGGCCCGGCCTGCTACCGCGGCGGCGGCCCGCTCACCGTCACCGACGCCAACCTGATGCTCGGCCGGATCCAGGCCGACCGCTTCCCACGGGTGTTCGGGCCGGACGGCGACCAGCCGCTCGACCTGGCCGCCGTCCGGCGGCGGTTCACCGAGCTCGCCGCGGAGATCCGGGCCCGCACCGGTGACGACCGGGGCCCGGAGGAGGTCGCCGAGGGCTTCCTGCGGATCGCCGTCACCAACATCGCCAACGCGGTGAAGCGGGTCTCCGTCCAGCAGGGCCACGACGTCACCCGGTACGCGCTGACCGTCTTCGGCGGGGCGGGCGGGCAGCACGCCTGCGCGGTCGCCGACGCGCTCGGCATCCGCACGGTGATCGTCCCGCCGATGGCCGGGATGCTCTCCGCCCTCGGCATCGGCCTGGCCGACACCGCCGTGCTGCGCGAGCAGTCGGTGGAGGCCGTGCTGGAGCCCGCCGCCATGCCGCGGATCGAGGAGCTCGCCGAGGAGTTGACCGCGGCCGCCCGCGCCGAACTGCTCGCCGAGGACGTCCCGGAGGACCGCATCCGCACCGTCCGTCGGGCCCATCTGCGCTACGACGGCACGGACACCGCCGTCCCCGTCGACCTTGCCGGCGCGGACGCCATGGCCGCCGCCTTCGAGACCGAACACCGCGCGCTGTACTCCTTCCTGATGGACCGTCCGATCGTCGTGGAGTCGCTGGCCGTGGAGGCCACCGGTCTCACCGACCCGCCCGACCTGGCCTCGCTCGGCGCCGACACCGACCTCGACACCGGTGCCGGTGCCACTTCGGGGCCGGAGCACGTGCGGCTCTGGACCGGCGGCGGCCGGCAGCGGGCCGCGCTGCTCCGCCGCGAGGAACTCCGGCCAGGGCAGCCGGTGTCGGGCCCGGCCGTGATCACCGAATCCGGCTCCACCACCGTCGTCGACCCCGGCTGGCGGGTCACCCGCAGCCCGCTCGGCCACCTGCTGATGGAACGCGCCGCCGCGCCCGAGGCCGCCGACGCCACCGCCGCGGCCGACCCGGTGCTGCTGGAGGTCTTCAACAACCTCTTCATGGCGATCGCCCAACAGATGGGCGCCCGGCTGGAGTCCACCGCGCAGTCGGTCAACATCAAGGAGCGGCTGGACTTCTCCTGCGCGCTCTTCGACCCCGAGGGCAACCTCGTCGCCAACGCCCCGCACATCCCCGTCCACCTCGGCTCGATGGGCACCACCGTCAAGGAGGTGCTGCGCCGCCGCGGCGGCTCCTTCCGCCCCGGCGACGCCTACGCCGTCAACGACCCGTACCACGGCGGCACGCACCTGCCCGACATCACCGTGGTGACCCCGGTCTTCGACCGGGCCGGTGAGCGGATCCTCTTCTTCGTCGCATCCCGCGGTCACCACGCCGAGATCGGCGGCCTGACACCCGGTTCGATGCCGGCCGCCAGCCGCCGGATCGAGGAGGAGGGCGTGCTCCTCGACGACTGGCTGCTGGTCCAGGACGGCCGGCTGCGCGAGGCCGATACCCGGCGGCTGCTCACCGCGGGCCGCTACCCGTCGCGCAATCCGGACGCCAACCTCGCCGACCTGCGGGCGCAGATCGCCGCCAACCGCAAGGGAGTCGAGGAGGTCGGTGCGATGATCGACCACTTCGGCCTCGACGTGGTGCAGGCGTACATGCGGCACGTCCAGGACAACGCGGCCGAGGCCGTCCGCCGGGTCGTCGACCGGCTGGAGGAGGGCGGTTGCCGCTACGAGACGGACTCCGGGGCGGTGATCGAGGTCCGGGTGACGGTGGACCGGCGGGCCCGCACCGCCACCGTGGACTTCACCGGCAGCTCGCCGCAGCTGGCCGGCAACCTCAACGCGCCCTCGGCGGTGGTCACCGCGGCGGTCCTCTACGTCTTCCGCACCCTGGTCGACGACGACATCCCGCTGAACGACGGCTGCCTGCGCCCGCTGCGGATCGTGGTGCCGCCCGGCTCCATGCTGGCGCCGGAGCACCCGGCGGCGGTGGTCGCCGGGAACGTCGAGACCTCGCAGGCCCTGGTCGGCGCGCTGTACGCGGCGCTCGGGGTGCAGGCGGAGGGCTCCGGCACGATGAACAACGTCAGCTTCGGCAACCGCCGCCACCAGTACTACGAGACGCTGGGCTCGGGCTCCGGCGCGGGAGAGGGGTTCGACGGCGCCCCGGTCGTCCAGACGCACATGACCAACTCCCGGCTCACCGACCCGGAGGTGCTGGAGTGGCGGCTGCCGGTGCTGCTGGAGGAGTTCGCCGTCCGGCCGGGCAGCGGCGGCGCCGGGCGGTGGCGCGGCGGGGACGGCGCGGTGCGCAGGCTGCGCTTCCGCGAGCCGATGACCGTCAGCCTGCTGACCGGCCACCGCCGGGTCCCGCCGTACGGCCTGGCGGGCGGCGCACCGGGGGCGCTCGGCGCCAACCGGATCGAGCGGGCCGACGGCACGGTCGAGCGGCTGGCCGGCTGCGACGTGGCGGAGGTCGCGGCCGGCGACGTCCTGGTGGTCGAGACCCCGGGCGGCGGTGGGTACGGCCCGCCGGAGTGACCGCACCCGCCGGGGCGACGGCGGTCAGTGCGGCCCGGCGGGGGCGAGCAGGTGCCGCAGCGACCGGTTGTGCCGGCGTAGCCAGGCACGGTACGCGGGGTTGACGCTGGCCAGGTCCAGGTAGGCGCGCCGCAGGTCGGTCCAGAGCCCGTCCAGGGCCGGGCCGCCGATCGCGCCGGGCCGCCAGGTGAGCAGCAGCCGGACGGCGAGCGGGTCGCCGTGCACGGGCCGCAGCACGGTGCCGGGGCCTGGCGGCGAGGTGGGCTGGCAGGGGCGGACGGCCTCGCCGGAGGCGACGAGTTCGGCTGCGGTGGCGTTGTCCCGGACCTGGACGACCCGCGGGTCGAGACCTGCCTCGGCGAAGACCCGGCGCAGCGCCGCGTACTCGTGGTCGGCGGTCGGATCGACCATCCAGGTGTCGCCGGCGAGGTCGGCGAGTCTGACCTCCGGCTGGCCGGCCGCGGGGTGTCCCTCGGCGAGGGCGACGAACTGCGGTTCGCGGGCCATCAGCACCCGGTGCTCGGTGCCGGGCGGCACGCGCAGCGGGAAGCCCTCGCTCTCGTGCACGAAGGCGATGTCCAGCTGTTCGGCGGCGACCATGTGCAGCAGGGCGATCGCCGAGATGTCGATGTGGATGGTGGTGTCGGTGTCCGGGAGCCGGTCGTGGACGCGGCGCAGCCAGGCGGCGACGGCGCGGCTGCCGACGCTGCCGATGCGCAGCCGACGGCGGCCGGGCCCGGCGGCCTCCTCGCGGGCGGCGGCGACCAGGGCGTCCATCTCGCTGATCACCGGTCTGGCTCGGGAGAGCACCGAGTGGCCGAGCGCGGTCGGTCGGCTGCCGGTCTGCTCGCGGGTGAACAGCCTTCCGCCGATGGTCCGTTCGATGCGGTGCAGCTGGGTGGTGAGCGACGGCTGGGTCATGCCGAGCCGGCGGGCGGCCTTCCGGACGCTGCCGGTGTCCGCGATCGCGCACAGCACCCGCAGGTGTCGGACGTCGAGCTCCACGACGGGAGCATAACCAGAGGACCGACGTCCGCCAAGTGCATGTCAAGAAGTGCTCACGGAACGTCAAAGCCGCCCGGGCTGCGGGGTATTGCTCCGAGCTATCGCCGGTTGGCATCTCCGCGACCCGCCTGCGCTGGCCCAAGCTCGGTGCATCAACCGTCACCGTGTCCCAACGGGCCTCCCCACGGCCCGGGACCCGCGAATGGAGTCCCCCACATGAATCGCTCCATGACCGTGCTCGCCGCTGCCCTCGGCCTGGCCCTGGCGGCCGGCACCGCAGCTGCGGCACCCGCCTCGGCGGCCCCCGTCCAGCAGGGCGCACAGGGCTACACCGCCGCCGCCGCGGGCTACGCCGGCACGGCCGCCGAGGAGGCCGGCAACAAGGCGTTCTACCAGGCCGTGATGAAGTCGGCGCTGGCCAAGCAGGCCGCCCACCCGTACCTCAAGGCCGTCGTCGTCACCTACGACGCCAGTCGGGCGCCGTCCTTCTCGAGCGTGATCTCGCAGAGCGCGCAGATCTGGAACAGCTCGGTGGGCAACGTCCAGCTCCGCTCCGGCAGCAACGCCGACTTCCGCTACTACGAGGGCAACGACTCCCGCGGCTCCTACGCCAGCACCGACGGCCACGGCAGCGGCTACATCTTCCTCGACTACGCGCAGAACCGGCAGTACAGCTCGCTGCGGGTCACCGCCCACGAGACCGGTCACGTGCTCGGTCTGCCCGACCACTACTCCGGCCCGTGCAGCGAGCTGATGTCCGGCGGCGGCCCCGGCACCTCCTGCACCAACCCCTACCCGAACTCCGCCGAGAAGCGCCGGGTGAACAGCCTCTGGGCGAACGGCTTCGCCGCGGCCGGCTGACCCCGAGCAGCGGGCCGAGCAACGGCCCGCGAGCAACGGCCCGGTGGCCCGGCCCCGTCGAGGGGGCCGAGCCACCGGGCCCAGCACGTTCGGGCGGCGCTCAGCGGCGCCCGCCGAGGGTGAACAGCAGGATCACGAAGCCCGCGAACAGGTGCGTCCCCGCAATGTAGATCGAGGCGCGGATCAGCATCGCCCTGCGCTTGCTCTTCTCGTCGCGGACGGCCTCGCTCACAGCAGCTCCCGGTGTCGGTGCCCGGACGCCCCGGGCCCCGTCCATTGTGCACGGCGCCGCGCCGGCGCCGCAGGGCCGGTCAGGGCGCCGAGCCGAAGTCCTGCGTCCACCACGGGCCGCCGTCGCCCAGGTGCACCCCGACGCCCAGGTCGGTGAAGCCGCAGTTCAGGATGTTGGCCTTGTGGCCGGGGCTGTCCATCCAGCTCTTCATCACGGCCGCGGCGTCGCGCTGCCCGCGGGCTATGTTCTCGCCCCAGCTGCTCCACTTGTAGCCCGCCGCGTCGATCCGCGGCTGCGGGCCCTGGCCGTCCGGGTTGGTGTGGTCGAAGAAGTTCCGCGCCGCCATGTCGTCCGAGTGCCGCTGCGCCGCGAGCTCCAGCTTGTCGTCCGACTTGACCGGGGTGCAGCCGACCTTGCTGCGCTCCTCGTTGACCAGCTGGACGACCTGCTGCTTGATGCTGAGGGTGCTCGGGTCGGGCGCCGGGCTCTTGCTGCGGGTGGCGGTCGGCGTCGGTTTGGGGCTCGGGGTGCGGGTCGGCGTCGGGCTGGCGGAGGGCGTCGGGGTCGGGCTGGCGCTCGGCGACGGCGTGGGCGAGGCGGACGGCGAGGGCGGCTGCGGGGTGGAGACCTCGGCCTGTACCTGGGCGGGCGCTGCCGGGGGCTCGGCGGTCGTCCGGGTGCCGGGGCCGGGCATCGCCACCGCGATGATCGCCGCGGTGGCGGCGGTCACCGCGACCGTCCCACCGACGGCCAGCGGCATCCGCGGCCGGGCACTCACCCCGCGGTGAGCGCCGCGGCCACCGCTGCGGCTGCCGCCCCGCCGGTGCGAGCGGGGCAGCGACTGCGTGTGCGTGACGGTCGTGTCGTGGGCCGGCGCCGGTACGTGGGAGGCCGGGGCGGGGGACAGGTACGCGCCGAGCGCCCCGAGGTCGCCCGCGGAGACCGGCACCATGGCGAGGCCGGCCAGCAGCCCCTCGGCCGGGAAGAGTCCGCTCCAGTGGCGCGAGCAGACCGCGCACTCGCGGGCGTGCCGGGCGATCCGCTTGCGCCACAGCGCGCTGGGCACGCCGTCCCAGCGGGCGGTGAGCTCGGAGAGCGGGCCGCAGCGGTCGGCCACCGCGAGTGCCCGCACGACCACCCGGGCGGTCTCCAGCTGGCCCTTCATCCGCTGCACCCGCACGGCGGCGTGCTGCGGCGGCAGCTCCATGGCGCCGGCCAGTTCGGCGCGGGTCAGCTCGCCGGCCGCCTCCAGCCACCACAGGGCGAGCAGCTCGCGGTCGGCCTCGTCCAGCCACCGGGTGGCCTCGGCGACCTCGCGCCGCTGCCCGGACAGCCCGAGCCGGACGATGGTGAGGTCCACGAAGTCCGCGCCCGGGTCGGCGACGTCGTAGGCGTCGCCCAGGCCGGCGCCGGAGGCGTGCTGCATCCGCTCGTGGTGCCGGCGGCGTATCTGGTTCATCGCGATCGCCACCAGCCAGGACCGGAATCCGGCCGGCTCGCGCAGGCCGTGCAGGCCGTCCATGGCCCGCAGCAGGGTCTCCTGGACGACGTCGTCGGTGTCGGAGTGACCGCCCAGCGCCCGGCCGACGATGTTGTAGAGCAGAGGCAGGTGCCCGCTGATCAGCTCGTCCGTGGCGTACTGGTCGCCGGCCCGGGCCTGCACGACCAGCATTGCTGCGCGGTCACTGTCCATGGCGTGGTCCACCTTCTCGGTCGGGCCGCGGCGCGGCCCCGTGCTGTGCTGCTGTCGTACTGGGAGATCGTTCACCGCGTTCCGGATAACGGAAAATCACACCGGTTTCTCGTGCGAGTTTCTGTACGAGTCCTCCAGACCGCGGTGCGCAGGGACAGTAGCCCACCCCGCCCGGCACCCGGCACCCGTGGGACGGGACGCCGGCCGCCCCGACGGCCCCGGAGAAAAGTCGCTCGCGCGGGGGACGGGGTGTCCGCCACCCTGGCGCGATGGTGGATTCCCTGGTGAGTACGGCTGTGGCAGGTGCCGCGGCGGGTCTGGGCGTGGCGATGCCCCTGGGCGCAGTCGGCGTGCTGCTGCTGCAGGAAGGCGGCCGCGGCCTGCGCCAGGGAGCCGCCGCCGCGACTGCGGTGGCGCTGGTGGACTTCGTGTACGCCGCGGTCGCGGTCCTGGTCGGCCCGCGGTTGGTCGGGCTGCTCGGCGGCGGCGAGGCCTGGGTGCGGGCGGTCGCCGCCGCGGTGCTGGCCGCGATCGCCGTCCGCGGGCTGCTGTCGCTGCGCGGCGGCGGTGCACCGGGCACCGCGGCCACTGCCGGCGAGGCCGGCCCGGCCCGCCGCTCCTTCGTCCGCTTCGCCCTGCTCACCCTGGTCAACCCGACCACCGCGCTCTACTTCACCGCGCTGACCGCGGCCCGCGGCGCCGCGGCCGCCGGTGCGACCGTCGCCGCCGTGTTCGCCGTCGCGGTGTTCGCGGCCTCGCTGGTCTGGCAGCAGCTGCTGGCCGCGGCCGGTGCCCTCGCCGGCACCCGGCTCACCGTGCGGACCAGGCGCGTCACGTACGCGCTCGGCTACGGACTGGTGCTCTGCTTCGCCGTCCGGCTCGCCTGGCCGGCCGGCTGACGACGGCTCCTCCGACGGACGGTGTGGCCGCCGCCACACGTGCGGCGCGATGCGGGGCCGGTGAGGTCGGCGCTCTGTGGCCCACCGGTTCACACGGTGTCGACCGTGTGGTCCGGTTCACGGACGGTTTGCGGTGGTGCGGGTCACATCGGCGGGTGCGGGGCGGGTGTCGGGCCCGTGAAATGGGGGCCGGCGGGGCCGGGATACCTGCGGTAACTGGGCTCTGACCTGCTGGTTTGTGCTCGAACCTTGATTCGGGTCGGGGTGGTCCGTAGCTTCGAAACCAGTGCGGCACACCGCCGGGCCCGATGGTCCGGTGCTGGGGATGCCGGCTCACTCCATGAACCGCAGGCCGATCGGGTCTGCTGACCCGTGCCCGGGAGCTGTTCCGGGTTCGCCCGAAGGGAACCGCATGATCTTCCGTAACGAGACCGCCGCTGCCACGTCCACCGCCACCAAGCGCAGCAGGCGTGTGCGGATGGCGGTGATGGGCGGCGCGCTGGCCGTCCTGCCGGTGGCCGGCCTCGTGACGGCGACGTCGGCCTCGGCCGCGCCGGCCTCGACCTGGGACAGGGTCGCGCAGTGCGAGTCGTCGGGGAACTGGGCGGTCAACTCCGGCAACGGCTTCTACGGCGGTCTGCAGTTCACGTCCAGCACGTGGGCGGCGTTCGGCGGCCACGCCTATGCGGCGAACGCGCACCAGGCGAGCAAGGCGCAGCAGATCGCCGTCGCCGAGAAGGTGCTGGCCGCGCAGGGCCCGGGTGCCTGGCCGGTCTGCTCGGTGAAGGCCGGCCTGACCAAGTAGGACCCCCGCGTCACCCACGGCGCGCCGGCCCGGAGACCCCGGCCCGGCACACGCCACCGCACGGCCCGTTCCCCCACCCCGGGAACGGGCCGTCGCCGTGCCCGGCTCAGGCCAGGGCGTAACGGAAGGTGTAGGTGTGCACGCCCGCGTCGTCGATCCGGATCTCGAACCCGCCGGTGATCCCGGCCAGCTCCTCGGTGCCGGTGCCCGGCACCACGGTGATCACCAGCCGCTCGCCGCGGCTGCCCGGCGCGCAGTGCTGCAGCACGAAGCTGCCCTTGCGGCCGTCCAGCTCGCCGGTGTACCGCTCGAAGGCGGTGTACGCGGCGGGCTGCCCCTCGCCGTCCGCCGCGCTGAGCATGTGCACCGTGCTGGTGCCGGTCAGCCCGCCCCGGAAGGTCTTGGTCAGCCTCACCCGGGCGAGTGCCGCCCCGGGCCGCTCGTCCAGCACCTCCGGCTCCCAGCCGTCCACCGTGAACCCGCCCTCGGCCAGCCCGTCCATGCCCGTCCGTCCCCTCGTGTGGCGCGGCCGCGTGCTGCGGACCGCTGCGGTCAGCCTGGCACGCCGCACCGACAGGGGGAGCGGCGACAGGCGGAGCGCCGCCGCGGGGTCCGGCTTCAGCCGGCCAGTGCCCGCACCGCCGCCGCCAGCCGCGCCGCGGCCCCGGCGTCGTACTGCAGGAACAGCCGCGGTTCGGTGAGCTCCAGCTCGATCAGCAGCGGCGTCCCGTCCGGGCCGCGCACCAGGTCGACCCGCGCGTACAGCAGCTCCGCGCGCTCCGGGACGGCCGCCAGCACCCGCTCGGCCACGGCCAGTTGGTCGGCGTCGGGCTGCCGGGCCTCGTCCGCGAACCGGCCGTCCGGGCCGGACAGCATCGGCCCGCGGCGCACGGCGTGGCTGAACTCGCCGCCGAGGAAGACCAGCGAGGTCTCGCCCTCCCCGTCCACCGCCGGCAGGTACGGCTGCACCATGGCCGTCCGGCCGGCCGCGGTCAGCCGGTCGGCGTGCGCCGCGGCCGCCGCCCGGTCGGCGGTCCGCACGGTGTCCCGGGCGCCGGAGGAGACGGTCGGCTTCACCACCAGCTCCGGCCAGGGCGCGGTGCCCTCGGTGAGCCGCCCGCCCGGTGCGACCCAGGCGGTCGGTACCACCGGCACCCCGGCCCCGGCGAGGTCCCGCAGATAGGTCTTGTCGGTGTTCCGCTCCAGCACCGGCACGGGGTTGCAGAGCCGGGTGAGCTCCGCCGCCCGCCGCGCCCAGGCCAGGAACTCGGCGCGCCGCCCGGTGTAGTCCCAGGTGCTGCGGACGACGGCCGCGTCGTACCGCCGCCAGTCGGCCGCCGGGTCGTCCCACACCACCGGCTCCGCTGCCAGCCCCTGTGCGGCGAACGCGGCCAGTGCCGCGTCCACCTCCTGGTCGGGGGCGTCCTTGCTGGTCACGTAGGCCACGGCGGGGGTCGCGGTCATGGGGCGGTTCTCCTTGCTCGGTGCGGGTGGAACGAGGGTGTGCGGCCGGTCACCAGTAGTCGGCGGTCGGCTGCCGGACGGCGGGGCCGCCGCCGTGCGGCCGGCGGACGTAGCCCTCCGCGGGCGTGGGCAGCGCCTCGACGCAGGCCGTCGAGCAGGCGTTGACCAGCAGCGGCAGCACATCGGTCGCCACCCGCAGCGAGATCCACACCCGGCGCAGCCGTGCGACCGGCCCGCGGCACACACTGCACTCCGTCCCGGTGGCGGCCTCCCGCACCTGCCGGTCGAGCGGCGGGAAGGGCGGCCTGATCTTCTCGTTCCCGTACAGCGCCCGGGTGCTGACCCGGCTCCGCCGCAGCCGGGGGCAGCGCGTCAGCTCGTACGGGAACCAGTGCAGCCGGTACGAGGTGTACGGGTCGAAGGACTCCAGCGCGCTCATCGCCCCGATCTCCGGCGGGAGGCGCACCAGGTTGCTGCCGTACAGCCCGAGTTCGCGGACGGCGGTGAGCCGGGCGATCGTCGGTGGCAGGGTGACGATCTGCCGCCGCTCCTCGGCGGTGAGCCCGTGCAGCGGGTGGAACTCCTCGCGGCCGTCCGCGGCCGCCTCCTCGACCAGCTCCAGCAGCCGCAGCCAGCCGGGGGCGGAGGTGTCCTGCTGCTCGGTGTGGAAGGCGACCCGCCGCCGGTTGGTCGCGAAGTGCTGGTCGAAGCACCGGCAGCGGTCCTGCCGGGCGCTCCGCGCGTCGAGGACGGCGGGCTCCTGCGGACGGTTCGTCATGCGACCACCCTAGGCAGCGTCGCCCGCCCGGCCCCTGGCGGGGCCGGGCGTGACGGCCGGGGGGCTGGGGGCGGTCAGGCCGGCCTGGGGACGAACGTGCCGCCGTACGCGGGCAGCTGCAGGGTGTGGCCGTAGCGGGCGAGCTGCGCCCACGGGCGGTTGAGACCGGCGCTGCCGTGCTCGCGGACCCGGGTGACGGTGTCCAGGTCGAGGACGTCGACCAGGATCTCCTCGCCGCCGCCGGCCTGCTGGCGGACGATGCCCTCGGGGTCGACGATCGCGCTGCCGCCGACGCCCGCCGGGTCGGCGGCGTTCACGTTCACCACGTACACCTGGTTGGTCCACGCGTTGGCCCGGGCGCAGACCAGCTCCATCTCGCGGTCGCGGGTGGTGGTCAGCGTCGGCTGGATCACCACCTCGGCGCCCATCCAGGCGAGTTGGCGGGCGGTCTCCGGGAAGGACCCGTCGTAGCAGATCGCCAGGCCGGCACGGCCGATCCCGGGCAGGTCGAAGACGGTGAAGCCGGTCCCCGGCTCGGTGGCCTCGTAGGGCTGCCACGGGAAGACCTTGCGGTAGGACGCGACGATCTCGCCCGCGGGCGAGACGGCGACGGCGGTGTTGAAGATCCGGCCGTCCTCGGCCCGCTCGTACAGGCTGCCGGGGACCAGCCACAGACCGGTCTCCCGGGCCAGTGCGCAGATCCGGTCGGTGAGCGGTCCGGGGACGGTGACGGCGGCCTCGCGCATCCACTCGGCGCGGGCCTGGAGCAGCGGGGCCTCGGCGGCGAGCATCAGCTCCGGCACGACGACGAGCCGGACGTGGGGGAAGGCGTCGCGGGTGGCCCGCACCCGGTCGGCGTACCGCTGCCAGGTGGCCTCCAGGTCGTGCGGGACGGGGGTGGTCTGCAGGGCGGCGACGGCGAGAGTGCGCACGGTTCAGTCCTCGGTGAGGGGGGCGGTGACGGGGGCGGTGACGGGGGCGGGAGCTGCCGCGACGGCGGTGCGGCCGTCGCGGAAGAAGCGGGGGAAGCGGGTGCGGGCGACGGCGGCGGCGACGGCGCCGAGCAGGACGGATCCGATGCCGAGCAGGAAGACGCCGCCGACGCCGCCGACGGAGGTGGCGCCGTAGGACGGGGCGACGGTGTCGGCGGTGGTCCGGACGAAGGCGGCGATCATCATGAGGCCGCCCGCCGCCGGCAGCACGCCGCGGAGCATCAGGTCGCGGAAGGAGCGGCGAAGCCGCCGCCGGAAGTACCAGGCGCAGGCCAGCCCGGTGACGCCGTAGTAGAGGGCGATCAGCAGGCCGACGGAGAGGATGGCGTCGCCGAGGAAGTCGGCGGAGACCAGGGTGAGCAGGACGAGGAGCGCGGCGGCCGCGGCACCGAAGAACACCGTGCCGAAGTCCGGTGTGTCGTACCGGGGGTGGATCCGGGCGAAGCGGGCGGGCAGCGCGCCGTGCGAGGCCATCGAGAGGGTGGCCCGCGAGCTGCCGACCAGGCAGGTGAGCAGGGCGGCGACGGCGGAGACGCAGACCGCGACCCGGACGAGCGGGGCGAGCGCGTCGCCCAGGACGGCGGGTGCGAGTCCGGCCAGGACGTCGGCTGCGTTGTCCGGATCGCCGAGGCCGGTGCCGTCGGTGCCGGCGCCGGCGAAGGAGATCGCCGCGAAGGCGGTGAAGAGGTAGGTGGCGAGCAGCACCAGGGTGGCGATGACCGCGGCCCGACCGGGGGTGCGGGCGCTGTCCCGGGTCTCCTCGTTGACGGTGATCAGTGCGTCCCAGCCCCAGTAGATGTACAGGCACAGCACCACGGCCTCGGCGAACGGGCCGAAGCCGTCGAAGCCGCGCGGGTCGAGCCAGGAGAGCGAGGGCGCGGCTGCGCCGTCGGCGGTGAGGGCGGCGACGCCGAAGGCCGCGAGCGCCAGCAGTTGCAGGCCGAGCAGGGCGTACTGGACGGCGGCGGCCAGGTGGAGGCCGCGGCGGGCGACGGCGGTCGCGCCGGCCAGCAGCAGGACCGCCGTGGCGGTGACGGCGGGGCCGTTGTCGGCGAGCGAGGCCGGACCGACCAGGCCGAGCAGGTAGCCGGCGCCGACCTTGGCCAGTGCGGTCATGGCGATCAGGGTGGCGAACTGGACGACCCAGCCGCCGGACAGCCAGCCGGCGAACGGGCCGAAGACCCGGGTGGTCCAGACGAAGGTGGTGCCGCAGTCCGGCATCTCCCGGTTGAGCTCCCGGAACGCGAAGGCCGTCAGCAGGATCGGGACGAAGCCGAGCAGCAGCGCCGCCGGGGCGGCGGTGCCCGCCACCACCGTGACGAAGCCCAGGGTGACGGCGATCGAGTACGCCGGTGCGACCGACGACAGGCCCAGGGCGGTCGCGGCGAGCAGGCCGACCGAGCCGCCGCGCAGGCCCTTGCCGGTGGTGGGGGCGGGTGGTCCGTCGAGTCTCGTGCCGGTGGTCATGCGGTACTCCCGGAGCCGAAGGATTCGTTAAGCGCAGATTTAAGAAAATGGGCTGCCGATAGTCAAGAGCTCGTCGGGTATCGTTGACGCCACGTTCAGCGAATGGCGAGGAGGCGGGGCCGGTGGGCCGGCGCAAGGACCAGGAGACCCGGCGGGCGGCGCTCGGCGAGGCCGCGCAGCGCGCCCTCCTGCGACGCGGCCTGGAGGGGCTGCGCCTGAAGGACGTGGCGGAGGAGGCCGGCATCACCCCGGCCGCCGTCCTGTACTACTACGGCGATCTCGACGAGCTGATGTACGAGACCTTCCAGCAGGCCATCGAGCGGTTCTGCCGGCAGCGCGAGGACGCGGTGGAGACGCTGGTGGACGCCCGCGACCGCCTGCGGGTGTGCGTCGACTCCGGGGTGGCCGCCGGCCCGGACGACCTGCTGCCCCGGCTGCTGTTCGAGTACTGGCCGCGCAGTCTGCGCGACCCGAAGGCCGCCGCGCTGGACAGTGCGCTGACCGAGCGCCAGGTCGCCGTCTACTACGGCGTCCTGGTGCTGGGGCAGGCCCAGGGCCACTTCACGCTCGCCGAACCGGCCCGGCTGCTCGCGGCGAGCCTGGTGGCGATGGAGGACGGCTTCCAGATGGAGATCCTCGCCGGGCGGCGCACCCGCGAGGACGTCATCGCCGCCCTGTACGCCTTCGTCCGGGCCACCACCGGCCACGACCCGTCGGCCGGCACGCCGCCGCAGGACGGCCGGCATGGCTGATCTGGTCGGGGACGCGGAACTCGCTGCGTCCGGCGTGGTGGCGAACAGCACGATGAACCGCGGGCGGACCCTCACCGGGGTGAACAGCTACGCGCGGGAGCTGGGCTTCGACCCGGCCGAGCGACTGCGTGGCCGGCCCGGGGCCTGGCTCGACCTGTGCAGCGGCGAGGGGCTGGCCCTGCTCGCCGCGGCCGCGGTGGTGGCGGACGGCAGCGACCTCACCGGCGTGGACCTGGTCGGCCCGCTCGGGCCGGTGCCGGCCGCGCCCGGGCTGCGCCTGGTGACGGCCTCGGTCGCGGACTGGGAGCCGGAGCGGGCGTACGACCTCGTCACCTGTGTGCACGGCCTGCCCTACCTCGGCGACAAGCTCGGCCTGCTTGCCCGCTGGGCCGGTGCGCTCACCGAGGACGGCCTGCTCGCCGCCACCTTCGACCCCGCGTCCGTCCGCCGGCCGGACGGCCGCAGCGCCGCCCGGCCGGTGCTGGCCGCCCTGCGGGCCGCCGGTTTCGCGTACAGCCCGCGCCGCCGGCTGCTCACCCTGCACGGGCGGCGCCGGCTGCCCGCCGGCGTCCCCGGCTTCCGGTACCTCGGGGCCGACCCGGCGGCCGGCCCGAACTGGACCGGCCAGCCGGCGGTGGCCTCGTACTACGCCTGAGCGCCGCGCCCGGCGGCGGCGGTGAGGTCCGCGAGGAGGCGGCGGCCCTCCGGCCAGTCCCCGAGCCCGGAGGCGCTGTTGATGTGCCCGTGCGCGCCGAGCTCCACCAGCTCGGCGTCCCAGGCGTCGGCGAAGGCGGCGGCCCGCTCGGCGGTGCACCACGGGTCGTCGGTGCTGGCGACCACGGTGGCCGGGAAGGGCAGCGGGCGCAGCGGGACGGGGCGGAAGTTCACCAGCTCCGGCACCTCGGCGGTGTCCACGTCGGCGGGGGCGACCAGAAGGGCGCCCGCCACCCCGGGGAGGTCGGTGCGGCCGGCCGCCCAGTGCGCCACGGTGATGCAGCCGAGGCTGTGCGCGACCAGGACGACCGGGCGGTCGGCGGCGGCGACGGCCGCGTCCAGCGCGGCGACCCAGTCGGTGCGCTGCGGGGCGTCCCAGTCGGCCTGCTCGACCCGGACGAAGCCGGCGCCGGCGGCCTCCCAGCGGCTCTGCCAGTGCTCGGGGCCGGAGTTCTGGTAACCGGGCAGGACGAGGTACAGGGGTGCGGCGGGGGACACGGCGTACTCCTCTGATCGGAAGCGGGTGCGGGGCCTGGACGCGGTGCGGAGCGCGGACGGGTGCGGTGGTCAGCCCGCGTGCGGCAGGACCTCTTCGACGGCGCTCGTCCCGGCGCCCGGGCGGGACTCCCAGCGCCAGGACTCGTCGAGCCGCAGGCGTCCGTCGCTGAGCCGCGACAGGGCGCTGACGCAGTGCCCGCTGCTGGTCTCGCCCGCCCGGTTGAGCTGCACGTACCGGAACTCGAGGCTGTCGCCCGTCCGGGTGCCCACGAGGTGGCCGTGCACGATGTCGCCGCCCTGGTAGGAGGCCCAGACCCGGCCGTCCTGCTCGCGGTAGGCGAAGCTGGTGGCTGCGTCGACCTCGCCGTGCTCGGCGCGTCCGGTGGGGGAGAAGACCAGGCCGTCGAGTGATGGCAGCATGGGCGGCCGCTCCTTCCGTGCGGGGGCGCCCAGTCGATCACGGCGGCGGCCGACGCTGCCAGCGTTTCCGCATGCTGGGACGGTGTTCTCGCCCTTCGGGAACGGGCCCGGGCGCGCCGGGCGGCCGGGAACGGCTCGGAGCCGTCAGAGGTAGTCGTCGAGCAGCGCCAGCGCGAAGCCCTGCTCGTCGACGGTGCGCAGCACCCGCCGCAGCACGTCCGTCATCGTTCCGGCCCACTCCGCGCGCCCGCGGAAGTGGGTGAGGATGATGTCGCCGGGGTGCAGCACGTGGTCCGTGTACCGGTACTCCATGCGGTCGGGGAAGGCTTCCTCGTTCCACAGCGCGACGGCGCGGATGCCGCACTCCTGTGCGGCCCGCAGGGTGTCGTCGGTGTACTCGCCGTACGGCGGGCGGAACAGCGGCGGCCGGGTGCCGGTCTCGCGGGCCAGCTCGTCCTGCTGGCCGCAGATCTCGGTGCGCTGCTCGGCGGGGCTGAGCCTGCGCATGTCGCGGTGGTTCAGGGTGTGGTTGCCGACGGCGGCGTGCCCGTTCGCCAGCAGGCCGCGGAAGTACCCCCAGTTCGGGCGGGCCAGGTAGCCGGTGAGGAACGTGCTGTAGGGGATGCCGAGTTCGGCGGTCATCCGGGCGAACTCCGGGTCCTTCTCGGCGCCGTCGTCGATGGTCAGGAAGACCACCCGGTCCTCGGTGGGGACGCGCTGGACGACCGGCGGCAGCACGGCGCGCAGCGCGACGCCGGACTGCCAGGCGGCGAGCACGGGCCGCTGCTCGGGCGGGGGAGGGGCGGTGGCCGGCAGCCGGACGAGGCCCCAGCGGGCGGCCTTCTCGCGGGCCTGCCGTTCGGCGGACTGCTGCGCGGCCACCAGCGGATCGATCCGTTGCGGCTCGTGGTGCTCGCGCGGTTCGACGGCGGCCAGCGGCGGCAGGGCGGCCGGCGCAGGGGTGGCCGGGGGAGCGGCGGTCCGGGCGGGTGCCGTCGCACAGGCCGTCAGGACGACGGCGAGACCGGCCCAGAGCGCCTGGCCGATCCGAGAATGACATCCCGATAATCCGCTCTTCATGCCGGCGGATGATCCCCGGGTCGCTAGGGGGTCAATCGTTCGCCACCGCGGGGCCGCACGGACGGCCCAACGCCGGGGTGTCGCCCGGGCGCCGGACAGGCCCCGTGATAGTGCCCGCCCGTGGTGCTGCCCGGCGTCAGCCCGGCGGCTGGACGTCGCCCGTCGTCGTGCTCCGCCCGCCCGGTCGGCCTGGCAGGCCCCCCGGCGGGAAGCCCGGGTGGTGCGCGGTGCCTCCGACGTCCGTCCCGCTGCTCGGGCCGGTCGGGCCGCTGTTCCGGCCGGGCGGGCCGTCGTCGAAGGCGATCCGGGACACGATCCGGTACCGGTCGCCGCGGTACACCGAGTGCACGTACTCCACCGGCCGGCCGCCGGCGTCGCTGGTCAGCCGCTCGAAGAGCAGCGCGGGGGAGAGCACCGGCACACCCAGCAGCCGGGACTCCGCCTCGTTGGTGACGGTGGGTTCGATCGACTGCACCGCCTCCCGTACCCGGACGCCGTGCCGCTCGCGCAGCAGGTCGTAGAAGTCGCCCGACTCCATGTCGGCGGGGGCCAGCCCGGGCACCAGCGCCGCCGGGATGTGCAGGTGCTCGATGGCCATCGGCTCGCCGTCGACCAGCCGCAGCCGGGCGATCCGGGTCAGCTCGGCGGCGGGGGAGATCCGCAGCCGCCGACCGAGCCGCGCCCCGGCCGGCACGGTCGCGAACTCCAGCACCCGCCCCGCCCAACTGCCCGCGGCCCGCGGCACGCTGAAGGCGCTGCCCTCCGAGGCCATGGCCATCTCCTGGACGACCTTCTCCGGTGCCACGAACATGCCGCGCCCGTGCTCGCGGACCAGCAGCCCGGTGGCCACCAGTTCGTCGACGGCCGCGCGCAGGGTCGGCCGGGAAACCCCGAGCTCCTCGCACAGCGCCCGCTCGGACGGGATCGGGTCGCCGGGACTGCGGGCCTCCACGAGATCCCGGAGATGGTCGCGCACCCGCGTCCGCTTCAGTGCGGCAGCCGGTCTCTCGCCGGACATGGCGGCTCCCCTCGTCCCCGCTGGTCGCCGAGGATGTGGCTGACCAGTGCCTTACCAGTATGCCGGAGTCGGGGCGCCGTTTGCCAGGTCGGGCCCGGTGTTTCTTTTCCCGAAGGTCCTTGACGGGCCAAGTGGTCTATGCCACTTTCTCTTACCAGTGGTGCTCCAGTCCGCAAGTGGTAAGTTCACGTCCCCTGAGGTGGCCCCCGCCGTGCTCCTTCCGACGCCCCGCCGCATCGTCCCCGCGACCGGCCGGTTCACGCTCGACCACCGCACCGCCGTGCACGCCGTCGGCCCGGCCGCCCCCGCCGCCGAGCTGCTGCGCACCCTGCTCCGCCCCGCAACCGGCCTACCGCTGCCGCCCTCCCCGGACGGCGCCGTGCTGCTCGCCGTCGACCCCGCGACCGCCGCCGAACTCGGCCCCGAGGGGTACCGGCTCACCGTCACCCCCGAGGCCGTCCGGCTGCACGCCGCCGCCGTCGCCGGCCTGCTGCACGGCATCCAGCGGCTGCGCCAACTGCTCCCCGCCGAGGCTCTGCTGGACGGCCCGGCGCTCGGTGTCCGCTGGGAGCTGCCCTGCCTGACCGTCACCGACCGGCCCGGCTTCCCGTGGCGCGGCCTGATGCTCGACGTCGCCCGGCACTACCTGCCGGTCTCCTACCTGCACCGCACCGTCGACCTGCTCGCCCTGCACGGACTCAACGTGCTGCACCTGCACCTGACGGACGACCAGGGATGGCGGATGCCGGTCTACGCCCACCCCCGACTCACCGCGGTCGGCTCCGTCCGGGCGCGGACGATGACCGGCCGGGCCGGCAGCGGGCGCTTCGACGACCGGCCGCACGGCGGCACGTACACCAAGGCCGACCTGCGGGGCCTCGTCCGGTACGCGGCCGAGCGCGGCGTCACCGTCGTCCCGGAGATCGAGATGCCCGGCCACGCCCGGGCGGCCCTCGCCGCCTACCCCCGGCTCGGCAACGTCCCCGGGCGGCGGCTCGACGTCTGGACGGAGTGGGGTGTCTGCGAGAACGTCCTCGGGGTGCACGACGAGGTTCTCGCCTTCTGCGCCGACGTGCTCGACGAGGTGATGGAGATCTTCCCCTCCCCCTACATCCACCTCGGCGGCGACGAGTGCCCCACCGCCGAGTGGGAGTCCGCCCCGGCCGCCCGCCGCCGCGCCGCCGAACTCGGCCTCGCCTCCCCCAAGGAACTGCACGGATGGTTCCTGGGCCGGGTCGGCGAGCACCTGCTGTCGCATGGCCGGCGCCCGGTGTGCTGGGCCGAGGACGGCAGCAGCCCCGGCCTGCCGCCCGAGTTCACCGTGATGCCCTGGCGGGACGCCGACCACGGCCTCCAGGCCGCCCGCCGGGGCCACGACATCGTGATGGCCCCCTACCGGGCCACCTACCTCGACTACCCGGCCTCCGACCACCCCGACGAACCCCTCGGCCAGGAGGGCGCCGTCGTCGACCTGCGCGCCGTCCACGGGCTCGACCCGGCCCCGGCGCACTGGCCGGACGAGGTGCGGGCCCGGGTCCTCGGCGCCCAGGCCCAGCTGTGGACGGAGTTCGTCCCCGGCCCCGAGGAGGCCGACCGCCGTCTCCACCCCCGGCTGGCCGCCCTCGCCGACCGGGTGTGGAACCCGGACACCGACTGGCCCGCCTTCGAGCGCGCCCTCGCCGGGCACCGCCCCCGGCTGGCCGCCCTCGGCCTGCCGACCGGGCGCTGACCTCCCCACCAGCCGCACCGCACCCCCAACGGCTCCCCGCACCGCTCCCTGCACCGCCCGGGTGCCCGCCGACCGTGGCGCCCGCGTCCCGCACCACCGTCCCCACCGGAGAGAGGGATCACCGTGTCAGGAAAGCCCCGCATCCCGCGCCGCCTGCGCGCCGCGACGGCCGTCTGCCTCGCGGCCGGCCTGGCCGGCGCCGCGCTGCTCACGCCGCCGGCCTCGGCCGCGACCGACGCGCTCAGCGTCCAGTACCGCACCAGCGCCACCGGTGCCACCGCCGACCAGGTCGAACCCTGGCTGGAGGTGGTCAACACCGGCTCCACCACCGTGCCGCTCAGCGAGCTGAAGCTCCGCTACTACTTCAAGTCCGACGGCCCGAACACCGCTTACCGCTTCGCCTGCTCCTGGGCGGTCAAGGGCTGCGGCAACATCACCGGTACCTTCGGCACCCTCGCGAACCCGACCGCGACCGCCGACCGCTACCTGGAGATCGGCTTCACCGCCGGCGCCGGCTCGCTCGCCCCCGGGCAGAACACCGGCGACATGCAACTGCGGTTCTACCGCGCGGACTGGCAGACCCTGACCCAGTCCGACGACTACTCCTTCGGCGCCGCCCGCACCACCTACGCGAACTGGGACAAGGTCACCCTGCAGCGCTCCGGCGCCCTGGTCTGGGGCACCGCGCCGGACGGCAACACCCCGGCCACCCCGCCCACCACACCCCCGACGACCCCGCCGACCGACCCGAACGCGCCCGCCCTGTTCGACGACTTCGGCTACACCTCCAGCGGCGACCCGGCGCTCCAGCAGCACGGCTGGACGGTCAAGTCCGGCCAGGGCGGCCCCGGCGTGCCCGGCGCGACCTGGTCGCCGTCCGACGTCACCTTCGCCAACTCGGTGATGAACCTCCGCCTCACCACCGACGGCACCGCCGCCGGCACCCGGGAGACGGAGATCCAGACGGCCGCCCGCAAGTTCAAGAACGGCACCTACGCGGCCCGGGTCAAGTTCGACGACACGCCGAGCGGCGGGCCCGACGGCGACCACGTCAACCAGACGTTCTTCGCGTTCACCCCGCTCGACCAGCCGATGGACCCGAACTACAGCGAGCAGGACTTCGAGTACCTGCCGAACGGCGGCTGGGGCGAGCAGGGCAACATCATGTACACGACGTCCTGGGAGACCTACAACCCGGACCCGTGGAACGCCGTCAACACCCACACCGAGAGCCGCACGTCCTTCGACGGCTGGCACGACCTCCAGATCACCATCGACGGCACGGCCATCACCTACTACATCGACGGCCGGGTCTTCGCGGTGCACGGCGAGCCCTACCTGCCCGAGACGCCGCAGTGGATCGACTTCAACCACTGGCTGATCGACCTCAACGGGCAGACCGGCAGCACCCCGCGCTCCTACGACCAGCAGGTCGACTACGTGTACTTCGTCAAGGACCAGGTGCTCACCCCGGCGCAGGTCGCGGCCAAGGTCGCCGGCTACCGCGCGGCCGGCACCTCCTTCACCGACACGGTGCCCGCCGGCTGATCCGGTGGGCCCGACCCGCTCCGCCCCGCGCGGAGCCCGGCCTCTCCGCCCCGACCGGCCCGACCCGGCCGGGGCGGAGACTTTGCCTCCGTTTGACACCTCCGGAGGTCCGGGACTAGAGAGAAAGAATGCGCCTGGGCGTGCCGGCTGACGGCGAACCGGGGGCGGCAGTCGAGGATCCGGACGCCCCCAGGGACAGCGACGCCCCTGACCGGTCACCGGCCGACACCGACCACGACCCGCCCCCCGGCGACCCGCCCGACCGCGACCCCTCGACGGGAGCCACCGCCGACACCGGCGCGGCCGACCCGCCCGCCCCCGCCGACCTTCCGTGGACCGGCTCGCCCGGACCACCCGGACCGCCAGTGATCGAACCGCCCGGAGCCGTGCCCGGCGCGGCCCACCGCGACGCCATGGAGAAACTCCTCGCCGAGGGCCTGACCAGGGCCGTCGCGCTCACCTCCGGCTACGGCGGGCTGGTCTACCTGCCGTCCTCCGACCACCGCTCGCTGGTGCTCAGCACCGTGGTCGGCGTACCGTTGCCGCTGCTCAGCGCCTTCCGACGGATCGCCGTGGTCGCCCCGCTGCCCCCCGCCGAGGCCTACCGCACGGGCCGCACCATCGTCCTCGCCGACCCGGACGAGACCATGCGGCGCTTCCCCCGCCTCGCGGTCGGCCTGCCGTACGCGTTCTCCTTCGCAGCCGCGCCGATCGCCACCCGCGACGGCACCCTCGGCGTGCTGTGCGTGCTGTGGCCCAGCACCGAGGCCGGACTGCCCGGCGGCGCCCGGCGCCAGCTGCGCTCCTCCGCCAACCGGATCGCCGCCTCGCTCGCCCCGTTCGACGAACTGGTCGCCACCGACGAACCCACCGTCGTCCAGCTGCCGCCGCCCTCCGGACCGGCGACCAGGGTCGGCGTCTTCGACTGGGACATCCCCGGTCGCACCATCGCCGTGGACGAGGAGCTCGAAGCCATCCTCGGCCTCGCCCGCGGCGCCTTCGACGGCCGTCTCGCCACCCTGGTCGAACGGCTCTCGCCGGAGGACATGCCGCTGCTGCGCGAGGCCGCCCGGCGCGCCGCCCTGGACGGCCGCCCCTTCGACCGGCAGGTCCGGGTCCGCGACCCGCGCGGCGGCCACCGCACCCTCGAACTCCGCGGCCGCCGGGTCGCCGACGGCACCCACCTGGTGGTCGTCGTCCTCGACGACTCGGCCGGCTCCGCCGCGGTCGCCGCCGTCGAGCGGCTGCGCGACGGCGTCTTCGCCCTCGACGCCGAAGGCATGGTCACCTACGTCAACCGCACCGCGGAGATGTACCTCCAGGCCCGCCGGGACGAACTCCTCGGCCGGCACCCCTGGGACGTGCTGTCCTGGCTCGGCGACCCCGCCTACGAGGACCGCTACCGGGCCGCCATGCTCTCCCGGCGCCCGACCGCCTTCCTCGCCTGCCGGCCCCCCGACCACTGGCTGGCCTTCTCGCTCTACCCCGACGCCCACGGCGTCACCGGCCGGGTGGTCGCCGCCGCCGAACCCGCCGACCCGCGCACCGCGGCGCTGCCGGAGGCCCCGCCCGCCGCCCCGGCCAGCCTCGGTGCCACCTACCACCTCCTGCAGCTGGCCAGCGCCCTCACCGAGGCGGTCTCCGTCCAGGAGGTCTGCGCGACCGTCCTCGAGCAGATCCTGCCCGGCTACGGCGGCCAGGAGCTCGCCCTCTACCTCGCCCAGAACGGCCGGATGCACCTGGTCGCCCAGAGCGGCTACCCCGAGGGCTTCCTCGACCGCTTCGAGGCGACCCCGCTCGGCGCCCGGCTGCCCGGCACCGAGACCCTCATCGCCGGCTCGCCGCTCTTCTTCCAGTCCTCCCGCGAGCTCCTCAGCGCCTACCCCGGCATCCCGCAGGACGAGATGCGCGCCTGGGCCTTCCTGCCGCTGATCGCCTCCGGCCACCCCGTGGGCAGCCTGATCCTCGGCTTCGACCAGCCCAGGACCTTCACCCCCGAGGACCGCGTCCAGCTGACCGCGCTCGGCGGCCTGATCGCCCAGGCCCTGGAGCGGGCCCGGCTCTACGACGCCGAGTTCGAGCTCGCCCGCGGCCTCCAGCAGGCCCTGCTGCCGCACCGGCTGCCCAGCGTGCCCGGCATCGCCATCACCGCCCGCTACCTGCCCGGCACCCGCGGCATGGAGATCGGCGGCGACTGGTACGACGTCATCGCCACCCCGCACGGACTCTGCCTGGTCATCGGCGACGTCGAGGGCCACAACGTCGGCGCCGCCGCCACCATGGGGCAGCTGCGCAGCGCCGTCCGCGCCTTCGCCTCCGGCGGCAGCCCGCCCGCCGAGGTCCTGGTGCGCACCAACCACCTGATGGTCGACCTCGACCCCGGGCTGCTCGCCAGCTGCTGCCTGATCCACCTCGATCCGACCGACGGCCGCGCACACGGTGTCCGGGCCGGCCACCCGCCGCCGATCCTGCGCCGCCCGGACGGGCGCACCGACCTGGTCGACCTCGAGGGCGGACCGCTCCTCGGCGTCGACCGCGCCTCGCACTACCCCACCACCCGGCTGCACCTCCCGGTCGGCTCGGTGCTCGCGCTGTACACCGACGGGCTGGTCGAGACCCCGTCCACCGCCATCGACCAGGGCATCGACGAGCTCCGCAGCTCGCTCGCCCACGCCGTACCGGTGGTGTCCTCCTCCTCCGAGGGCGGCCCGCTCGGAGCCGGCCGCGCGGGCCGTCCCGGCACCCTCGACGGCCTCGCCGACGCCCTGGTCAGCCGCGCCCGTCGAACGGCGCAGCGGCTGGACGACATCGCCCTGCTGCTGGTGCGCCGGGAGTGACCGCCGGCGCGGCCGGGCGACGTCCGGTACGGGCGCACCTTTCGTCGGGGCGCCGCCCGTCCCGCGGCGAGCGGGGACGACCGAATCCTCGACTTTGGTCGCGGCGGATCGCGACGGACGGTGGTGGCGGACCCCGGGGGCCGGACCGCTAGCCTCTGCGCGTGACCACCAAACCGACTGCCCTGCGGCTGTCCGGAGTGCTGCAGGGAGCGGTCCTCCCGACCACCCTGACCAGGGCGGACCTCACGCCGCGGGCGCTGGTGCGCCGAGTCCTGCCCGGCCCCTGGGGCGCCCGCCGCATCGTGCAGGAGTGCGTCGCGGCCCTGCTCGTCGGCGGGCTCGGCGGCCTGGTCCAGCTCGCCGACTCCGGCCCCGCCGGGGCCCTCGCCGTCGGGCTCGCGGCCGCCCTGCTCTGCCTGCTGCGCCGGGGCCTGCCCGGGCCCGTCCTGGTGCTCGCCGCCGCGGCCCTCGGCGGGTACGGCGGGTTCATGCCCGTCCTGGTCCTGGCCGGCTGGTCCGCCGGGTACCGGATCGCCCGGCCGCTGGTGCTGACCGCGGCCTCCTGCCTCGCCTTCGCCGCCGTGATCGCCACGTCCCTGGGGATCAACAACGAGGGCCTGCCGGTCCGGGCCAACCTGGTCGTCACCGCGGTCGGCTTCCTGCTGCTCGCCGTGCTGCCCGCCGTCATCGGCCGGTACCGCGCCCAGCGCCGCGCCCTGCTCACCGCCCTGCAGGAGCGCAACGCCCAACTGCTGCGCGAGCGCGCGATGATCGCCCACCAGGCGCGGCTGCGCGAGCGCCACCGGATCGCCCAGGACATGCACGACAGCCTCGGCCACCAGCTCGCCCTGATCTCGGTGCACACCGGTGCGCTGGAGGTGGACCGCACCCTCAGCGCACCCCAGCGCGAGGCGGTCGGCGTCCTGCGCCAGGCCGCCACCGGCGCCATGCGCGAACTGCGCGAGGTGGTCGGGCTGCTCCGCGACGACACCCTGCCGGAGGCGGGCGGCGTCGAGGCCGTCGAGGGGCTCGTCGAGGCCTCGCGGGCCGCCGGCACCGAGGTGGCCCTGGACCGGGCCGGCGACCCCCGGCCGCTGCCGGCCGCCACCGGCCACGCCGCCTACCGGATCGTCCAGGAGGGGCTCACCAACGCCCACAAGCACGCGCCCGGCGCGGCGATCACCGTGGCCCTGCGGTACGAGCCGGACGCCCTGGTGGTCGAGGTGCACAACGGGCCGCCGGCCGCAGGCGCCGACGGGGCCGTCCGCGGCGGCCAGGGGCTGACCGGCCTGCACGAGCGTGCCCGGCTGCTCGGCGGCATGGTGCACGCGGGCCCCGTACCCGACGGCGGGTTCCGGCTGGCCGGCGTCCTGCCCTACGACGGGGCCGGCCGGGCGGAGGGCACGGGCTCGGAGGACGGGCTCCCCGACGACCTCGGCCTCGGCCTGCCCGTGCCGCCCGACCCGGCGGCCCGCCGCAGCCCGGCCCTGGGCTGCGCCCTGGGCGCCGGCCTCGTGCTGCTGGCCTCGCTCGGCGCGCTGGTCTGGGCGGTCGCCACCTTCTTCCACGTCCTCGACAACGCCACCCTGCCCAGGGAGACCTTCGACCGGCTGGCCGTCGGCAGCTCCGAGCAGGAGGTGCGCCGCCAACTGCCGGCCGGCAGCAACCTGATGACCAGTGACTACCGCGGCCAGGGGCCGCCGGTGCCGGCGGGCGCGTCCTGCTCCTGGTTCATCTCCGGCGAGGACTCCGCCGCCCTGGAGACGGAGACGGTGCTGCGCCTCTGCTTCCGCGACGGCCACCTGGTCGAGAAGCAGCACTACCCTGCCAGGTGACCAACCGTGACCTCTCCCAGGAGACCGCAGACGTGATCAAGGTCCTCGTCGCCGACGACGAGCCGCTCATCCGGGCCGGCATCCGGATGATCCTGACCTCGGCCGACGACATCGACGTGGTGGCCGAGGCCGCCGACGGCCGCGAAGCGCTCGAACTCGCCCGCGCCCACGTCGTGGACGTGGTGCTGCTCGACATCCAGATGCCGGTGATGGACGGCCTCACCGCACTCGCCGAGCTGCCGCGGGTCGCACCCGGGGCCCGGGCGATCGTGCTCACCACCTTCGGCGAGCGGGAGAACGTGCTGCGGGCGATCGCCTCCGGCGGCGCCGGCTTCCTGCTGAAGGACACCGCCCCGGGCGAGCTCATCCAGGCCGTCCGGGCGGCCGCCGGCGGCAACGCCTTCCTGTCGCCCGCCGCCACCCGGCACATCGTGGACAGCCTGGCGGCCGGCCCGGCCACCGCCCGCGGCGAGGAGGCCCGCCGCCGGCTGTCCGTGCTCACCGAGCGCGAGCGCGCGGTGGTCGACCTGCTCGGCGAGGGCCTGTCCAACGCCGACGCCGGCGCCCGGCTGCACATGAGCGAGGCCACCGTGAAGACCTACGTCAGCCGCATCCTGGCCAAGCTGGAGTGCGACAACCGGGTGCAGGCCGCGCTGCTCGCCCGTGACGCCGGACTCTGACCGCGCCGCCCCGCCGGCCGCGCTCAGACCTGCGGCTGGAGGACCGCGGAGAGCCGGGCCTGCGCCCGGTCGAGGTCGCGGTTGAGCTGCGCCCGCAGCGCCGGCAGCAGCGCGAGGGCCGCGCGGGCGGCGTCCGCGCCGGGTTCCGGGTCGGCCTCGGCGGCGGTGACCGCGGCCCGCAGCGGCATGGAGGTCAGTGCCGTCTCCCAGGCCGCGCGGTGCACCCCGGCCGAGTACCGGGAGGTCAGGTACTCCAGCGGGGTCAGGGCGAGGCCGTCGGTGTCGCCGGGGCCGGCCAGTCGGTCGCTCGGCAGCAGCCAGGCGATGCCGTCCCGGGCGATCAGCTCGAAGGCCCGTGACTCGTCGGGCGCCGCCCAGGGCCCGGTGCCGGCGGTGGAGGCGGCCAGCAGCCGGTCCAGCATCGCGGCCTCGCGGGGCCCGGCCGTCCGGTCCGGATGCTCCTGGTCGGCGAGGAGTTGGGCCAGGTGGTAGCGCTGGCCCCAGCTGCCGACCCAGCGGTGCATGGCGCCGGCCCGGGTCTCCCGGAGCGCCGCCAGGGCGAGCGCCCGGGTGGTCAGGTCGCGTCGGACGAGGACGCCGTCGGAGTCCGGACCGAGCCGGCGCAGGGCGGCCTGCACCGTGGCCGGGGTGGGGCCGTCGTACCAGCGCAGCGTCCAACTGCGGCGAACGGCGTCGTACTGCGGCTCGAACGCGGTGCGGTACTGCGCACCGAGCCGGTCGGCGAGCCGGCGCAGCCGCGGCCTGCGCCGGGAGGAGGGGGTGGGCATGGCTGCACAGTAGCCAGCACGCACCGGCGTGCGACGCGACGCGCGCGACCCCTCACCCCGCTGGGCGCCCCCCGCCCGGCCCGAGGGGTGAACGCCCGCGCCGCGCCGTATCCTCCTGCCCCCCGTACGGCGTTGCACGCGTGCGGGACACGTTCCCGCCGGGGGCTCAGTCCGCGGCGGCGTCGGCGAAGTCGATGTCGCGCAGCCGCAGCGCGCCCGCCTGGTCGAGCAGCACGGTGGAGGCGCAGCCGGCGAGCGGGCCGTCGGCGGCCGAGAGCCGGCGGTGCAGCCGGCCGGTGGCCCAGCGGTGCCGGGCGAAGGCGTACGCCGAGACCTTGCGGCCCCGTTCGCGCTGGCCCTCCGCGGCCTGCTCGGGGCTCGCGTCCAGGACCAGCAGGTGCAGCCGGCGCCCCTGCGCGGCCGCCGTGCGGGCGATCCACCAGCGGACGCACGGCAGCGTGCCGCAGTCGTGCACCACCAGCGGCCCGCCGGCCAGCAGCGACCGCTGGAGCCCGCGGTAGTGGTGCAGCCGGACGAGCGGCCGGTAGAGCGCGTACGGCAGGCCCGGCAGCCGCTCCTCGTACTGCTCGCGCGACTGCTGGGAGTCGATCACGGGGGCGCGCGAGCAGCGCCGGATCAGGGTGGACTTGCCGCTGCCGGGAAGGCCGGAGACCACCACCACGTCCTCGTCCGGGTAGCGCAGCACGCCGGGCACCGGCCGGCCGCGCAGGTCGTGCAGGCCCGCCGGGCGCAGCACACCCGGTACCGCCCACGAGGTCGGAGCTTCGATCCCGGCCCCCGCGACGGGCCCGGTACTGACGGTTTCGCGCACCGCCCCCTCCTTCCGGTACCCGTGCCCTACCCGGAACGGGACAAGGACTCACCAAGAGAGGGTAATGCGATCATCCGACGCCCGGGGGCGCCGTTCCGCTCCGTGACCCGGCTGTGGTCTGCTGGAACGGCTTCGGTACACCCCGGCGACATCCGCACCCCGTACGGCCCGGACCCCGTGCCCCGCAGGCTCGGTGACATCCCGTCGGGCGGGCCGAGACGCGCTCCGGGCGGGCCTCGGGCGACCGGCCCTGCGGGGATGCTCCGCAGACGCACCGGCCGTCGGCTGTGACCCGCTTGTAGCCGTTCGCGGACGACTTGGGCGATCTTGCCCGGATGGTTCGTGGCATCCTGGAGCGCTGCGCCGGGCCGACGGAGCCCGACGGGGGGAGGGGAGTTGTGCGGATGAGGTTCTGCTTCCTGGTCGAGGAGCACTACCGGAACGACGGCATGCCGCTCGACGTGGTGCGCCAGCTGACCGCGTGGGGCCACCGCGTGGACGTGGTCCGCCCGGGCAGCTCACTGCTCGACCTCGGCGAACTCGTGCGGGCCGGCGACCACGACGCCTGGGTGCTCAAGACCGTGTCCGGCGGCCCCGGGCTCGGCCTCCTGGAGTCCGCCGCGGCGGTCGGCCTCACCACGGTCAACGACGCGCGGGCGATCCGCCCCGTCCGCGACAAGGCGCAGGCCGCCGTCATCGCCGCCCACCGCGGCCTGCCCGCCCCGACCACCTGGGCGGCGGCCCGCTGGGAGGACTTCGCCGCGATACCCGACGCCCACTACCCGCTGGTGGTCAAGCCGGCCGACGGCAGCTCCGGCCGCGCCGTCCACCTCGTCGAGCGGCCGGAGGAACTCGCCCGGCTCGGCGCCGAACTCGGCGGCGAGGGCCTGCTGATCGCCCAGCCGTACGTGCCGAACACCGGCGTGGACCTCAAGGTCTACTGCGCGGGCGGCGAACTGTTCGCCACCGAGCGGACCTCCCCGCTGCACCCGCACCACCCGCACCGCGAACACCCCGTCGCGCTCGCCCCGGAGGTCGCCGCGGTCGCCGCCCAGGTCGGCGAGGTCTTCGGCCTCGACCTGTACGGCGTGGACATCCTGCTCGGCCCGGACGGGCCGGTCGTGGTCGACGTCAACGACTTCCCGAGCTTCCGGGCGGTGCCGCAGGCCGTCGCCCGGGTGTCCCGCGCGGTGCTCCGGCTGGCCCGCACCGGCTCGTCCTGGCCCTCGGTGGCCGCGGTGCCCCCGCAGGGCGTCGCCCGCACCGTGCCGGCCGCGATCGGCGGTGCCGCGTGAGCCACGTCCGGCTGCTCACCGCCGACCCGGACCATCCGCTGCTGGCCGCCACCGCGGCGCTGCTGCGCGCCGAGGGCCACACGGTCGACGCCCAGCACCCGCAGGCACCCGAGCGGCCCGGGCTGCCGGACGTCTGCCTGCTGAAGGCCCGCACCCCGCAGGCGCTCGCCCTCGCCGCCCGGCTGGAGGAGCGCGGGGTGCCGGTGCTGAACCCGGTCGCCGCCACGGCGCGCTGCCAGGACCGGCAGCGGATGGCCGATCTGGCCCTGGCGGCCGGACTGCCCTTCGCGCCGACCCGGACGGCCGCGCTCACCGAACTGGCCGAACTGGCCGTGGACGAACCGGTCGTGGTGAAGAGCCTGCACAGCCGCCGGGGCGACCTGGTGGCGGCCGTCCGCGACACCGCGGCCGCCCGCGGGCTCGCCGCCGCCTGGCCCGGTGAGCCGGTGGTCGTCCAGCCGCTGGCGCCCAACGACGGCTGGGACCGCAAACTCTGGGCGGTCGACGGCCGGCTCTTCGCCGAGCGCCGCCGTTCCGAACTCGCGGCCGCGCCGGCCGGCGCCCGCGAGGCACTGCCGCTCGCCGCACTGCCGGACGGCTGGCCCGACCTGGTCCGCACCGCGGGCGAGGTCTTCGGGCTGCAGGTGTACGGCGTCGACATCCTCGACACCGCCGCAGGCCCGCTGATCGTCGACATCAACGCCTTCCCCGGCATCCGCGGGCAGGCCGGCGCCCCCGAGGCGCTCGCCGCCCTCACCGCGGCCACCGCGGCGGGCCGGCGACCGGCGCCCGCCCGGGCGGCCTGACGCCGCCACGGGAACGACCGGCGCCGCGGGCCGGGGCGGCACCCGGCGGCCGCTACCAGGTGGTCGGGCGGACCTCGAAGCCGGTCAGGCCCTCCGGGGCCTCCTCGGAGATCCGGCGCTCCTCGACCACCGCGCGGCTCGGGCCGCGCCCGCACCAGGCCACCAGCCGCTCGACGGCCGCCGGTTCGCCCTCGAAGACGGCCTCCACGCGCCCGTCCGGCAGGTTCCGCACCCAGCCGGCCACCCCGGCCGCCGCGGCCTCCCGTCGGCAGGTGTCGCGGAAGAACACGCCCTGGACGACCCCGGCCACCACCACACGTCTACGGATCACGCCTGCCAGGTATACCCGATGCCGGTCTGTGTCCGAGGCGCCGCCGCGCCGCCCGCGCACCGACGGTCCGTCAGGGGCGGTGCCGCGTACGGCCGGCCGGCCCGCGGAATTCCGGCGGCCGCTTCGGGGGGTGCGCCGGAAATTGTCCGGACGGTGATCGGAAATTCACCGGGACCGCACCCGGCGGTCGGCAATTGAACGCGGCGGCGGAAAGGAAAAAGGGTCTGGGCAGCCGTTCCGGCTGCCCAGACCCGTGCGTCGGTGCAGGTGGGGGGATCAGGCCGCGGCGGGGATCGCCTTCGGGCTCGGGCCGTAGGCGTTGACCTCCGGCTGGCCCTCGGTCGCGGCGAAGACGATCAGCACGATCCCGCCGATGAGCGGGATGAGGCCGATCAGCAGCCACCAGCCGGAGCGGCCGGTGTCGTGCAGGCGGCGCACGCCCACGGCGAGGGAGGGGACCAGCACCGCCAGGCCGTACAGCCCGGTCAGCAGCGCGGTGTCGAGCAGGTTGCCGACGATCGCCAGGACGACGTAGATCGCGATGTTGACGAGTGCGAACATCCAGTATTCCTTGCGGCGTGCCCGGCCGCCGAAGCCCGCGTAATTCTTGAGCACAGCCAAGTACCAGTCCACGTCAGTTGTCCCTGTTTTCGTGCCGATTGGGTTGGGGGGAATGTAGTGGTGGCGGTGATGGGCGGTCAAGAACTTTTTCAACGGGGTGGGGGGAGCATTTCGGACGGCCCGGACACCCGGCTGTAACCCTGCCGCAGCGGCCCCGACAAGCGGCCCCACTACGCTGGCGGCACACCCGTCACAAGGCCACGCCCCGTACCCCGAGGAGGACCGTGCGCCGCCCCCCGCCCCGCCCCCCGACCGCACCCGGCTGGCTGCTCCACCCGCTGCGCTGGCAGCGCGGGCCGGTGCCCTGGGCGGCGACGGCGCGCGGCGCCCTGGGCATGGGCCCGGTGCTGGCGGTGTGCCTCGCCGCGGGGCAGCCGCAGGCGGGTGTACTGGCCGGCCTCGGCGCGATGTTCGCCGGCATCAACGACCGCCCCGGCACCTGGCGCAGCGGGGTGCTGCACATCGCCGTCCCGGCCCTCGCGGGCGCGCTCGGCCTGCTGGTCGGGCAGACCGGCGGGGCACCCGCCGGCTGGGCCCTGCCGGTGCTGGCCCTGGTCGGTCTGGTCTCCGGCGCGGTGAGCGTGGCCGGCCCGGTCTGGTCGCTGGCCGGGCTGCAACTGCTGGTGCTGACCGCGGTCGGCGGCGGCATGCCGCTGACCGTCCCCGCCTGGCTCGGCGCCTCGGCCTTCCTGGCCGGCGCCGGCTGGCTGCTGCTGCTCCGCCTGACGGTCCGCCGGCCCGGCGGCCTGCTGAGCGACGAGCGGGCGGCCGTCGCCGGCGTGTACGACGCGCTCGCCGACGCGCTGGAGGCGGTCGGCACCCCGGCCGCCGAACCCGCCCGCCGGGCCCTGACCGCGGCGCTCGACCGGGCCGACGAGGCACTGCGGCTGCGGGCGCTGATCCGGCTGCCGCTGCGTCGCAGGTCGGCGGCCGACCGGCGGCTCGGCGCGCGGCTCGGCACCGCCGCGGCGCTCTGCGAGGCCAGTGTCGCCCTGCTCTGGGAGGGCGAGCCGCTGCCCGCCCGGGTCGCCGACGGCCCGCGCCGCCTGGCGGAGGCCGTCCGCCGGGACGCCGCGCCCGGGGCGCTGCCCGCACCGGTCTCCGACACCCCGGCCCGCAGCGCCTTCGACCGCGCCGTCCTGGAGGCCGGCGTCGCCTTCGGCGCGGCCGCCCCCGCCACGCCGCCGCGCCTCCCCGGCCGCCCGCTGGTGCACCCGGCCGGCCCGGCGGGCCGCGAGTACGGCCTGCGGGTCGCCGCCTGCGTGGCCGTCAGCACCGCGGTCGCCCTGCTGCTGCACACCGGCCACTGGTACTGGCTGCCGGCGACCGCCGCCTTCCTGGTCAAGCCCGACTTCGGGCCGCTGTTCTCCCGCGTGGTCAGCCGCTTCGCCGGTACCGCCGCCGGGGTGCTCGCCTTCGTCCCGCTCGCCGGCCTGCTCACCGGCCCGTGGTGGCCGGCCGCGGCGGTGGCCCTCGGCGGCGCCCTGGTGCCGCTCGCCGTACGGCACTTCGCGCTGCAGACCGCGGTGGTCACGGTGACCGTGCTGACCTTCGTGTCGGTCGGCGGCGACCGGCAGGCCGCCGCCTCCCGGCTCGCCGACACCGCCGTCGCCTGCCTGCTCGTGCTGCTCGTCGGCCACCTGCCCCGGCTCGCCGACACCCAGGCACGGGTCGGCCACCGCTCCGCGCACGCCCTCCGGCACACCCGCCGCTACCTGCAGCACGTCCTGGCCGACCCCGGCCACGCCACGGCAGCCCAGTGGCCCGCAGCGCAGCAGGCCGCCGACCGGCACCGGTCGGAACTGCGCCGGGCCGCCTACCGGGCGCTCGCCGAGGCACGGGCCGCCGCCGAGACCGCCGCCGTCGAACTGCACGCCGGCACCACCCCGGACTGGCTGCGCGTCACCACCGGCGCCGAGCGGATCGTCGACGCCGCCACCGCCTGCGCCGTCCGGCTGGAGCACGGCGCCGCCCGCCCGGCCGCACCGGCGGCCCGTCAGGTCGCCGACGCCCTGGAGGCCGTCGCCGACGCGCTCGACGGCCGCGGCGAACCACCCTCCGACCGCCCCTCCCTCGGCGCCCTGCCGCCCGACTGCCTCACCCTCAACGACATCGTCACCGAACTGCGCCGCATCCGGGAGATCACCACCGCCGCCTGACCCGGGGCCCGCCCGGCCGGTCGCACCCCGGCGCCGGGCGGCCGGGCGCCGGACGCTAGCATCCGGTACGAACACGCCCGATCCCGACCGGACCGGGGGAAATCCTCCCCGCCCCGCCGTCACCCCCGGGATCGGCGCGGCCCCGGGACGGTCAGCGGCGACCGCCCGCCGATCCAGCGAAGCCGCCGCACCGCCGGCGCACCCCGGAGCCCCTCATGCCCCTGGCGCTCGTCGCCCTCGCCGTCACCGCCTTCGCCATCGGCACCACCGAGTTCGCCGCGATGGGACTGCTGCCGCAGATCGCCGACGGCCTGCACGTCTCCATCCCGCAGGCGGGCTGGCTGGTCTCGCTGTACGCGCTCGGCGTGGTCATCGGTGCGCCGCTGCTCACCGTGCTCTGCGCCCGGCTGCCGCGCAAGGCCGTCCTGACCGGCCTGACCGGTCTGTTCACCGTCGGCAACCTGCTGTGCGCGATCGCCCCGAACTTCGCCTTCCTCGCCGCCGCCCGGCTGGTCACCGGCCTGCCGCACGGCGCGTTCTTCGGCGCCGGCGCGGTCGCCGCCGCCGAGCTCGCCGCCCCGCACCTGCGGGCCCGGGCGGTCTCCGTGATGTTCTCCGGGCTGACGGTCGCGAACATCCTCGGCGTGCCCGCCGCCACCCTGCTCGGCCAACAGCTCGGCTGGCGCGCCGCCATGCTCGTCGTCGTGGCGATCGGCGGCCTCGGCGCGGCGGCGATCGCCCGGTTCGTCCCGCCGCTGCCCAGCCACCCGCAGGCCGGCCTGCGGCACGAACTCTCCGCCTTCCGCAGCGGACAGCTCTGGCTCGCCCTGGCCACCGTCGTCGTCGGCTGCGCCGGCCTGTTCGCCTGCTACAGCTACATCACCCCGCTGCTCACCGAGGTCACCGGCTTCGCGGACAGCTCGGTGACGCTCGTCCTCGCCCTGTTCGGGGTCGGCTTCACCATCGGCAACGCGCTCGGCGGCTGGGCCGCCGACCGGGCGCTGCGGCCCAGCATCTGCGCGGCCTTCCTGCTGATGGCGCTCGCGCTCGGCGTCTTCGCGGTGACCGCGCACGCCGCGTGGTCGGCCGCCGTGACGGTGGTGCTGATCGGTGTCTTCGGCTTCGCCGTGGTGCCGACCGTGCAGACCCTGGTGCTGCAGAAGGCCAGGAACGCGCCCACGCTGGCCTCCGCCACCGTGCAGGGCGCCTTCAACCTCGGCAACGCCCAGGGCGCCTGGCTCGGCGGCCTCGCCCTGAGCGCCGGCTGGGGCTGGACCTCGCCCACCCTGGTCGGCGCCGGCCTCGCGCTGGCCGGCTGCGCGATCGCCACCCTCTCCTGGGTGGCCGACCGGCGCGGCGGCGGGCCCTCCGCCGTCGTCGCGGGCGCCACCGCCGCCGGGACGGCACCGCAGCCGCAGCCGAACTGACGGCCTGCCGGAGCCCCCGCCACGGAGGGCTCCGGCACGGCCGCGGCGCTCAGTCGAGCGGGGCGACCAGCTCCCCGGTCGCCACCCGGTGCACCGTCAGCGCCTCGGTCGGGCACATCTCGGCGGCGTCGGTCAGCCGCGCCGAGGCCTCGGCCGTGGCGTGCCGGGGCTGCGCCCTGCCGTCCGGGCCGAGCAGGACGTCGCCCGGGGCGGCCGCCGCGCACAGGCCGGTGCCCACGCAGCGGACCCGGTCCACCCGCACCTCCAGGCCGTCGCTCCGTGCCGTGCCGTCCTGTGCCGTCCCGTCCTGTGCCGTTCCGCTCACCAGGCCACCGCCAGCCGCAGCGGGCTGCGGGTGAGCAGGCCGCGCCGCCACTCGATCGCCTCCGGCGCGTCGACCGCTCGCAGCGACGGGAAGCGTCGGGCCAGCCCGTGCAGGGCCAGCTCCAGCTCCATCCGGGCCAGCCAGGCGCCGAGGCAGTGGTGCGGGCCCGCGCCGAAGGTCAGGCTGGGCGTGCCGAGCGGCTCGAACAGCGGGATGCCCTCCGGGTAGACCGCCGGGTCGTGGTTGGCCGTGCGGGCGTCCGCGGCGACCACACTGCCGGCCGGGATCAGCACCCCGCCGATCTCCACGTCCTCGACCGCGCGGCGCAGCAGCCCCGGCGCGGTCTGCTGGTCGCCGAGCGGCACCGCCCGCAGCAACTGCTCGGCCGCCGCGGACGCCTCCGCCTCGCTCGCCGCGATCCGGGCCCAGCCGCCGGAGCCGTCCGACAGCAGGTAGACCAGGGCGTTGCCGAGCGAGGTCATCGTGGTCTCGTGCCCGGCGACCACCAGGCCGCAGACCAGCGAGACGAGCTGCGCCTCGGTGACGCCCTCGGTGCGGTCGGCGGCCTCGACCAGGCTGCTCACCAGGTCCTCGCCCGGGTCCTTGCGCCGCTCGTCGACGACCTGCTGCCCGAACCGGCCGAACTCCTGCATCGCCTGCCGGATCTCCTCCGCCGTGTACGCGGTGGCCGACAGCGCGTGGTCGCTCCAGCGGCCGAGCCGCTCGTAGTCGAGGCCGTCCAGGCCCATCAGCCGGCTGATCACCGCGACCGGCAGCGGACGGCTGAACGCGCCGATCACGTCCGCGGGCGAGCCGGCCGCCTCCAGGCCGTCGAGCAGGTCCTCCACCACCGAGCCCACCCAGGGCCGCCAGCGGGCGATCGCCCGCGGGGTGAACGCCCGCTGCACGGTGCGGCGCAGGCGCTGGTGCTCCTCGCCGTCCAGGTTGAGCATCGCCTGCGGGTCGTCCAGCAGGTTCGGCACCAGCGTGGTGGCGGGCGCGTCCGGGGCGAACAGCGAGGCCCGGTTCAGCCGCGGGTCGGCCAGCAGCTGGCGGACGTCGGCGTGCCGGGTCACCACCCAGACCGGCGTGCCGGTGGGCAGCGCGGCGAGCCGCGGCGGGCCGGGTTCGGCGTGGCGCAGGCAGTGCAGCGGGACGAGGGCGGGCATGTCGGGGGCCGCGGGGCGCGCGGTGGTCATCCGGTCCTCCAGGCGTCGGCGCCCGGCCGTCCGCCCGCGTGGACCGCAGGCGGACGCGTGGGTCCGGGCGTTCACTCGTGCAGGTGTGTGCGGGCCGTGGCGCGGGCACCGCGGCCGCGGCACCCGTCCCGACACCCGACCGTACGGGTACGACGAACGCGCCGGAAGGACGCGAATCGGCCATCGGAGGACCGGAGTCCGCCGATGGCCAACGAATCGTCAGATTCCGTTCTCCGCAGGGAGCTTCCCGGACCGGACCGCGGCCAGCAGCTCCGCATGGTCGGCCTCGCTGCGGTCCGCGTAGGCCACCGCGAACGCCGCCATCGCCTCGTCCAGCTCCTCGCTCCTGCCGCAGTACCCGGCGAGCACCGCCGCGTCCGCGGTGTGCGTGTGCGCCCGGGCGAGCAGCGCGCCGGTCAGGCGGCCGTAGTCGTCCAACTGGTCCGGGCGCAGCGCGGCCGGGTCGACACTGCCCTTGCGGTTGCGGAACTGCCGCACCTGGTACGGCAGGCCGTCGACGGTCGTCCAGCCCATCAGCACGTCGGAGACCACCTGGATGCGCCGCTGACCGAGCACCACCCGCTGCCCCTCGTGCCCCGGCAGGCCGGAGACCGCGAAACCGGCCCGGGCCAGGTGCGGCAACAGCACCGACGGCCGCGCCTCCTTCACCTGCAGCACCAGCGGCTGCTCCCGCTGGTCGACCAGCAGCACCACGTACGCCCGGGTGCCGACACTGCCCGTGCCGACGATCCGGAACGCCACGTCCTGGATGCTGTACCGGCTCAGCAGCGGCTGCATCTCCGGCGCCACTGTCGACAGGTACGCCGCCAGCGAGCCCGCCACCGCCGCGGCCTCCGCCTCCGGCACCCGGCTCAGCACCGGCGGCGCCGGCGTGAACCGCCAGCTGCCGTCCTCCTGACGGACCGTCGACTTCGCCGCGAACCGGGCACTGGTGTTGCGCAGAGCCTTCTCCGCCACCGCCTCCAGCACCCCCGCCAGGTCGTGCGCCTCGGCGAAGGCCACCAGGTGCTCGTCGGCGATCGCGTTCCAGGCGTCCAGCGCGGGCAGCTTCGCCAGCTTGCGCACCGTCCTCCGGTACGAGGACGAGGCGTGGAACGCCGCCTGCCGGCACACGTCCTCCGACGCGCCGGCCTGCCGGCCCGCCAGCACCAGGCTCGCCGCCAGCCGCTTCAGGTCCCACTCCCACGGGCCCGGCGCGGTCTCGTCGAAGTCGTTGATGTCGATCACCAGCCGGCCGCGGGCGTCCCCGTACAGGCCGAAATTCGCCGCATGCGCGTCACCGCACAGCTGCGCCACCACCCCCGACACCGGGCTGTCCGCCAGGTCGAAGGCCATCAGCCCGGCCGATCCGCGCAGGAAGGCGAACGGCGAGGCCGCCATCCGGCCCACTCTTATCGGCACCAGGTGCTCCAGGCGCCCGATGTTCGCCTCCGCCACCGCCTCGGCCACCGTCGGCCGGTCGGCCGACACCTCGAACCGGGCGTGCGCCGCCCGCGGCGCCCGCTCCCGGAGCGCCTTGCCGCGCTGCTTGCCGTCCCCCTGCGGGGGCCACGGCGCGAAGCCCGGCACCACCGGCCCGAAGATCGCCCCACCCGCCGTCTGCTCGGCCAACCCCACCACCGGCACTCCGTTTCCTCTGGTCGATCACGCTACTGCAGCCCAGCACGCTACCGCCGGAGGCTCCCCGGCAGGCAGCGAGGGCGTACCGGGTCCGTAACATGCGGGTCATGGCCCATGACCTGCGCGCGCTCGACGACGCCTACCTCGCCTTCTGGCGCGAGTACCAGCTGTGCACCCTCACCACGCTGCGCCCCGACGGCACGCCGCACGTGGTGCCGGTCGGCGCGACCTTCGACCCGGAGACGCTGACCGCCCGGGTGATCAGCAGCCGGACCAGCCGCAAGGCCCGCAATGTGGCCGAGGCCGGCGAGGGCGGGGCGCGGGTGGCGCTCTGCCAGGTCGACCGGGCGCGCTGGGCGACCCTGGAGGGCGTGGCGACGGTCAGCCAGGACCCGGACGCGGTCGCCGACGCGGTGGCCCGCTACACCGAGCGGTACCGTCCGCCGCGGGTGAACCCGGACCGCGTGGTGATCGAGATCCGGGTCGACCGCGCGCTCGGCCGGGCCTGAGCGCGCCGCCCCGAACGCGCGGCGCCCCGCTCCGCCGGCCAGGATCCGGGGGAGCGGGGCGCCTGCCTGCTCGGCTGCTCAGCCCACGTTGACCGCCGACCAGGCCGCGGCGACCGCCGCGTACTCGGTGCTGCCCGCGCCGTACAGGTCGGTCGCGGCCTTGAGGGTGGCCGTCCGGGCACCGGAGTAGTTCGTGGTGGACGTCATGTAGACGGTCAGCGCCCGGTACCAGACCTTGCCCAGCGCGTCCCGGCCGATGCCGGAGACGGTGGAGCCGTTGCAGGTCGGGCTGTTGTACGACACCCCGTTGACCACCTTGGCGCCGCTGCCCTCCGCGAGCAGGTACGCGAAGTGGTTGGCCACGCCCGAGGAGTAGTGCACGTCCAGGTTGCCGACGCCCGAACTCCAGCAGTCCGCGGACTTGGTGTCCCTGGACGGCTGGTCCATGAAGCGCAGCGCGGGCTTGCCGAAGCCGGACTTCACGATCTCCTCGCCGATCAGGTAGTCGCCCGGGTCGGCGGCGTTCGCCGCGTACCACTCGACGAGAGTGCCCATGATGTCGGAGGTCGCCTCGTTCAGACCGCCGGACTCGCCCGAGTAGTTGAGCTTGGCACTGCGCGAGGTCACGCCGTGCGACATCTCGTGCCCGGCCACGTCCAGCGACACCAGCGGCCCGAAGATCGAGCCGTCGCCGTCGCCGTACGTCATGCAGAAGCAACTGTCCTGCCAGAAGGCGTTGTTGTAGTTGCTGCCGTAGTGCACCCGGTTGTACGAGCCCTTGCCGTCGCCCGCGATGCCGGAGCGCCCGTGCACGTTCTTGTAGTAGTCCCAGGTGGTGTTGGTGCCGTACTGCGCGTCGACGGCGGCGGTCGCCCGGTCGGTGTTGGCGCCGCTGCCCCAGTGGTTGTCCGCGTCGGTGAACAGCGTGGCGGGCGCCCGGCTGAAGCAGATCGAACCGAAGCACAGGTCCGTCTTGTTGGCCGCGTCACCGGTGTAGGTGTTGCCGCGGGTCGGGTCCTTCAACTGGAAGGTGCTGCCGGAGGCGGTGGTCTCCAGCGGCACCGTCCCGCCGTACAGCGAGGCGCCGTCGCCGGCCGCCGTCTCCAGGCCGTCCCAGGCGTCGATCCTGGCGCCCGTCCGCGCGTCGGTCAGTACCGTCCGGGCCACCGGGTTGCCCAGGTAGTCGGTGCCGGCGGCGGTGGTCTGCCAGGCCAGCCGTGGGGTGCCGGACCGCGCGTCCACCACCAACTGCGGCTGCGCGCCCTGCTGGACGGTGGTCCGGCCGGGCACGGCGCGGACGAGCTCCGCGCCCGCCTGCGCGGCGGCGGCCTCCTTGGAGACGGACGGCGTGGTGGACGGCACCGCCAGATCGGTGGTCGCCGCACGGTCCGCGCCGCGGTAGGAGCCGTCCGGCCCCAGGTGCACGACCAGGTCGCCGCCGAGCACCGGCAGGCCGGCGTAGCTGCGGTCGAACCGGACGTGCCGACTGCCGTCGGCGTCCGTGACGACATCCCGGACCGAACTGGACTGCCGCTCGCCGACGCCGAGTTGGGCTGCGTGCGAGGCCATCGCCGCCTCGGCGGCGGCAACCGCCTGCGGCGCCGGAACCGGACGGTCGGCCGCACCCGCGGACGGTGCGGCGGCGGACACCAGTGCGCCCGCCACGACGACGGCGGCGGTGGCCACGGCGGTGCTGCGGGGAATGCGCATCGTGCTCCTCGGTGTGTGGGGAGGTACGGGCACCGCGAGGGGTGTGCGCGGAGCCCGGGGAGCGTGGCGCCGAACCTGAGAGGGGGTCACGGCGGGAGGGGTGCCGCCGGAGTACGTTGTTTTACATGTTCAGGACAGTTCCCGTAAAGACCGCCTGCACGACGAACCGTCAGGGGCAGCCACAAGGGGCGCGGCTCGATGTGTGGAAGAGTCGGGTGCCGTTGCCCACGCCGGCCATCCGGGGGCGAACCCCGTGGTTCGAGAGGATCAGGAGCCGTTCCATGTCCGACGAGATCACCCTGCGCCCGGTGACCACCGACGACCTCGACCTGTTCGAGCGCGAGTTCAACGGGCCGGAGGGGACAGGCGAGTACCAGTGGTTCGGCTTCGGTTCACCGGCCGGCCTGCGCCGGCAGTTCGCGGAGACCGGCCTGCTCGGCCCCGACGGCGGCGTGCTCTCCGTCGCGGAGGCGGGCCGGACGGTGGGCAGGGTCGAGTGGTTCGCCGGCACCTGGGGGCGGCCCGCCACGTCCACCTGCTGGACCCTGGCGATCGGACTGGTGCCCGCCGCGCACGGCCGCGGCATGGGCACCCGGGCCCAGCGGCTGCTGGCCGAGTACCTCTTCGACCACACCAGGGCCGAACGGCTCCAAGCCTGGACGGACTGCGCCAACCTCGCCGAGCAGCGCGCGTTGGAGAAGGCCGGCTTCGTCAGGGAGGGCGTGCTGCGCTCCGCGCAGTGGCGCGGCGGCCGGTGGCACGATCAGGTGATCTTCTCCATGCTCCGCGCGGAGCGGCCCGGCGGCGCACCGAGGTGAACACACGGCCGTGACCGAGGCCCTCCTGCCGTTCGGCGAACTCCCGACGGGCCCGACCCGAAGCTGCTGGAGCGCATCCGCGGCGAGATCGCCGTCAACCTCACCTCGGTCGCCGAACTCGCCGCCGCGGCCCGGCCTCACCTCGCCGCCCGCCCGTCAGCCGCGTTCGTCGCGGTGGGCTCCGGACTCGGCTATGCCCCCAAGCGCAGCGCACCCGTCCACTGCGCGACCAAGGTCGGCCTGCACACCCTGCTCGACGCCCTCCGCTACCGGGCGGAGGCCGCCACCCCGCACGTCCTGGTCCAGGAGATCGTGCTGCCGCTGGTGGACACCCCGATGACCGCCGGCCGCGAGGGCCCCGCCCGCAAGCTCACCGCCGAGGCCGCAGCCGAGGCCATCCCCCGAGGCCTGCGTGCCCGCCGCCGCACCGTCCCGATCGGCGCCTCACGCCCTCCTCGCGATCAACCGCCTCAGCCCCGCCACCGCCCGCCGCATCCTCCGCGACGCCTGACGGCGGCACGGCGGCGAGCGCTGCCGTGCCGCCTCGGGCCGCGCCCTCAGGCCGCGTCGAGCCAGGCCGGCAGGGCCTCGCGGCGGTCCAGCCAGGTGCGGGGGAGGGCGGTGAGGCCGGTGCGGGCGGCGACGGTGCCGCCGGTGATGGCACAGGTGGTGTCGACGTCGCCGAGGCCCTCGGCGGTGGTCCACAGGGCGTCGGTGAGGCTGTCGAGGTGGTGTGCGGCGGACCAGAGGGCGAACGGGACGGTGTCGCCCGCCTCGATCCGCTGCCCGTTGCCGAGGACGTCCGCCGCCCGCCACGCCTCGGTCTCCGGCGGGAGTTCGGCCGCCGCGCACAGGCCCTCGCGGACGGCGCCCTCCGGCGTCCGAGCGGCGACCTCCCGCAGCAGGTCGGCGCCGTCCGGCACGGCCGTACCGCGGCTGCGCGCCGCGAGCGCGGCGGCCACCGCCACCGCGACCGCCCCCGCGACGCCCTCCGGATGGGCGTGGGTGATCTCGGCGGAGAACGCGGCCTGCTCGGCCACCTCTTCCAGGTCCGCGCAGAACCAGGCGCCGAGCGGTGCCACCCGCATCGCCGCGCCGTTGCCGAGGCTGCCCGAGCCGTCGAACAGCTCCCGGGCCGCCGACCGCCAACTCGACGGCCGCAGATCCAGCTTGGGCAGCAGCTGGTGCATCCCGGCCCCGTAGCCGCGGTACGGGTCCTGCCGGTACATCACGGCGAAGGAGAGGGCCAGGTCGTCCTGGTGCACGGCGTCGTACGCCACCAGGACGCGGTAGAGCGCGAGCGCCATGGCGGTGTCGTCCGTCCAGTGCCAGGGCGACTCCTCCGGGGTCCGGCGGGCCCGGATGGAGTCGAAGGCGTGCCGCGCCGGCCGGAACAGCGGGAACCACCGCTCTCCGAAGGCGTCACCGAGGGCCAGGCCCTCCAGGGAGTCACGAGCGGCGTCGGAAGGGATCATCCGCGCATCCTGCCAACCCGCGGCCTGCCCGCGCACTCCCTTTCGGGCCGCGGCCCGCGGACCGCGGACCGCGGGTCAGGCTGCCCAGTCCTCGCAGTACTCCAGGTGCAGGCCCCGGCCGTTGGCGATGACGCCCTCCAAGAAGTGGATCTCGGCGCAGTAGTGCGGGGAGGCGGGGTACGCGCGGATGTGGGCGGGGCCGCGGCGGGCCACGTCCAGGAAGCGGTCGGCGGTCTCCCGGAAGGCCGGGGCGCTGCCGGTCATGAAGAGTGTCCCGGCGGCCACGTGCTGGTGGAACCGGTCCCGGTACCCGCGGTGCCGCCGGGCCTCGTAGTCGGGCTCCGGGCCGGCGAGTTCCGCCTCCGGCAGGTCCGCGGTCTGCGGCACCCCGGCGCCCGACCGGGCCCGCAGCTCCTTCCACCGGGCCGGCGCGAACTGCAAGGAGTGGTGCAGCAGCACCAGGTCCAACGGCTCACCCTCGGCTGCACTCTCCGGCGGCCGGTTGCCGCGGATCGGCACATGGACCAGCGACCGCGGCGAGCGGGCCGCCAGCAGCCACAGCCCGCCGATCGTCCGCGCCGCGACGCGGTCGAACCAGCCGTTCAGGAAGTGGTCCTGGTCGAGCAGCACGGCCCGCTCCAGGGCGTGGCGCGGTCGGATCACCCGGTATTCCTGCGCGCCGAGCCGCACCGTGTGCACCCGGATCGGCAGTCTCACCGCTTGCCGCCGATCGGCCCCAGGTACAGGTAGTCCGCCTGGCCGGTGCGCCGGGCCCGGTCCACCGACTCCAGGAACCGCATCCGGCGCGGTGTCAGCTCGGCCGCCCAGTCCGCCATCGGTTGCACCAGGAAGCCGGTGTGCTCGGCCGGGTCGGTGCGAAGGGCCGCGAGCTGCGCCTCGTCCAGCGCCCCGCCGTCGAACACGAAACCGATCTTGAACGGCAGCTCGCCGACCGGCGGCGCGAACATCACGGTGAGCAGCCGGCCGGGCCCCTCCGGCAGCACCAGGCCGGTCTCCTCCCAGGTCTCCCGCCGCGCGCAGCCCCACGGGTCCTCGCCGAAGTCCAGGTTCCCGCCGGGCAGCTGCCACAGTTCCGGGTCGTACACCGACCGCAGCATCAGCGGATTGCCGTCCGCGTCGGTGAGATGGGCGGCGGCGAACACCGTGCCGTGCGGAAGCGTCCGGACGAACTCCGCGGTCGGCAGCAGTTCCACAGCAGCCCCCTCCTGGCCGGGGCTCACTCGCCGGGGTAACGCACCCCGATCCGGTCCCGGACCGCGTCCAGCGTACGCATCACCGCGAGCGAACCGTCCAGCGGCACCAACGGCGACTCGGTCAGTCCCGCCCGCAGGCAGCGGCCGACCTCGGCGGCCTCCGGGCCGTACCCGTGGCCGACCCGCGGCGCCGCCCGGAACTCCTCCGGCTCGCGGCCCGCCCGGTGCAGCACGAAGCCGTCCGGGTGGAAGAAGTCCCGCTCGATCTCGATCCGCCCGGCCGAGCCCTGGACGGTCGCCCGCTGCCCGCTCTGCGCGGTCAGCGAGCAGCCCAGCAGCGCCGTCGCGCCGCTCGCGTGGCCGAGGACGATCGCCGTGTTGGCGTCCACGCCCTGCGGGGTGAGCTGCGCCCAGGCGTGCACCGACTCCGGCGCGCCGAGGAGCAACTGGGCGAAGGCCACCGGGTAGACGCCGAGGTCGAGCAGGGCGCCGCCGCCGAGCGCCGGGTCCCACAGCCGGTGCGCGGGGTCGAACTCCGCCGGGAAGCCGAAGTCGGCGTGCACCGACCGGATCTCGCCGATCGCGCCGTCCGCGACCAGCTCGGTGATCCGGCGCACCGTCGGATCCAGGTAGGTCCACATCGCCTCCATCAGGAAGAGCCCGCGCTTGCGCGCGGTCGAGATCAGCTCCTCCGTCTGGGGCGCGCTCAGCGTGAACGGCTTCTCGCAGAGCACCGACCGACCGGCGTCCAGCAGCAGCGCGGTCGCACGGTGGTGGTGGGTGTGCGGGGTGGCCACGTACACCACGTCCACGTCGCCGTCGGCCGCCAGCTCCCGCCAACTGCCGTACGCGCGCGGTACACCGAAGCGGTCGGCGAACGCCCGGGCGCCCTCCGCGGAGCGGGAGGCCACGGCGACCACCTCGGCGCCCGGCACGTCCAGCAGGTCCTCGGTGAACGAGGCGGCGATGCCCCCGGTCGCGAGGATGCCCCAGCGGATCGGACGGTCGGCGACGGGCTCCATGCGGCTGCTCCCCAATGGTCGGTGAAGGTCGGCGGTACGGTTCGGCAGCGCGGCGCAGGCCGTACCGATTGCCAGGGAAGCGCTCTCCGAATCGGCGGTCAGCCTAACCGGCGGTGACCGGCCGACGGGACCCCCGTCCGCCCACCGGTCACCGCCGGAGCAGTCACCCCGCGACCGCCGGGCCCGGGCCCCGGGCCGCGACGACCTCCACGGTCGCGGACAGCGGCACCTCGCCGCAGGACGGCCCGACCAGCACCGTGAAGCCGCCCCTTTCGGCCAGCCAGCGACGTTCCTCGACCGACCAGTGCGCCAGGGCCCGCGGCGCGACCTCGATCCGGGCCTCGACCCGCTGCTCCGGTTCGGCCCGCACCGCCGCGAACCCGGCCAGCCACCGCACCGGCCGGTCCACCGAACTGCCGGGCCGTGCCAGGTACACCTGCACCACCTCGCGCGAGCTCCGCACGCCGGTGTTGCGCAGCACGGCGCGGACGGTGAACCCGGTACCGGGGGCGACGCGTTGCGGCACCTCCACGGCGAGGTACTCCCACCGGCCGTAGCCGAGCCCGTGGCCGAACCAGTACGCCGGTTCGGCGCCGGCCCGCAGCCAGCCGCGGTGGCCGAGGTGCAGGCCCTCGCGGTAGGCGAGCACGCCGTCCCGTGGCCGGGTACCGGCGACGGCCGGGCCGTCGCCGGTCGCGGGCCACGTGGCGGGCAGCCGGCCGCCGGGCTCGGCGCGGCCGAAGAGCACGTCGGCGAGGGCGTCGCCGCCCTCCTGCCCGGGGAACCAGCCGAGCAGCACGGCCGCGGCCTCTCCGCGCCAGGGCATCAGCACCGGTCCGCCGGAGTTCACCACCACGACGGTCGCCGGGTTGGCCGCCGCCACCGCACCGACCAGGGCGTTCTGCGCACCCGGCAGGCCGAGCGCGGTGCGGTCGAAGCCCTCGCTCTCGTGCTGCTCGGAGGTGCCGACCACGACCACGACCGCGTCGGCCTCCCGGGCGAGCGCGACGGCCGCGGCGAGCTCCTCCTCGGGGATGCCGGCCGGGGCGTCGGCGGTCAGCGCGACGACCCGGCCGTGCCCGGGCTCGACGGTCCGGCGGGCCGCCAGCTCGACCTCCTGCCCGGCCGCCAGCTCGACCTCGGCCTGCCGGAAGGACGGCGCGACATGCAGGTAGGTCGGGTCGTCGGACTCCGGCGGCACGTAGTCGTCGAGCGCCGTCCGGCCGTCCACCCGCAGCCGGACGGCGCCGAGCCCGACGACACCGAGCCGCCATCGCCCGGCGGCGGGGGCGCGCAGCACCGTCCGCAGTTCGACGCTGTGCAGGGCGGTGAGGTCGACGGCCTCGTCGACCTCGAAGGAGCGTCCGCTCGGCCGGTCCTCGGTGTGCAGCACGGCGCCCGCCGCGTCCAGGAAGCGGACGTGGACGCCGGTTCCGCCGGTCACCGGGTTGCGGCAGTCGGCTGCCGTGACGGGTGTGGGCCGCACCGAGGTCCGGACGCCGGCCGCATGGGTCAGCTCGACGTCTTCGGGCAGGGCCGCCCGGATGCCGTCCAGCGGCGAGACCACCGCGGAAGGGTAGACCGAGGCGCTGCCGCCGCCCTGGATCCGTGCGGCCGCCGCGCCGGGGCCGAGGACGGCGATCCGGCGCAGCCGCTTCGGGTCCAGCGGCAGCGTGCCGCCGCGGTTGGTGAGCAGCACGGCGCCGGCGGCCGCGGCCCGCCGCAGCAGGGCGCGGTCCGCCGCGGGCTCGCGCACCGATCGGGTCCGCACCGGGGCGCCGTCGCGCATGTCGTCCAGCGTGCCGCCGAGGGTGCCGTCCAGTGCGCCGACCCGACGGGCCAGCCGCAGCAGTCGGCGCACCTTGTCGTCCAGGGCGGACTCCGGCACCCGCCCGGCCCGGACGGCCTCGGCCAGCCGCTCGCCCCAGTGCTCGTTGGGGCCGGGCATGGCGAGGTCGACGGCGGCCGCCCCGGCGGCCTCGGTGCTGCGGACGGCCCCCCAGTCGGAGACCACCAGCCCGTCGAAGCCCCACTCGCCCTTGAGCGGCTCGGCGAGCAGTGGACTCTCGCTCATGGAGCGGCCGTTGACGCCGTTGTACGCCGACATCACCGCCCACACGCCGGCCCGGACGGCGGCTTCGAAGGGCGCCAGGTAGACCTCGCGCAGGGTGCGTTCGTCGATCACCGCGTCCAGGGTCAGCCGTTCGGTCTCGGACTCGTTGCCGACGTAGTGCTTGGCGGTGGCGGCGACCCCGCCACCCTGCACCCCGCGGACGTAGGCGGCGCCGATCCGGCCGGTCAGCAGCGGGTCCTCGGCGAAGCACTCGAAGTTCCGCCCGGCGAAGGGGGATCGGTGCAGGTTGAGGGTGGGCGCGAGCAGCACGTCGACGCCCTTGCGGCGAGCCTCGGCGGCCAGCAGCGCGCCGAGCTCCCGGACGAGCTCCTCGTCCCAACTGGCCGCCATCGCGGTGGGGGAGGGGAGGGCGAGGGCGGTGTCGGTCTCGTCCCAGCGCTCGCCGCGGACGCCGATCGGGCCGTCCGAGGTGACGATCGGGCGCAGTCCCAGGACGGGTTCGGCGCTGGTGCGGAAGGTGCCGCCGCCGGAGACCAGGCGAGCCCTGCGCGTGGTGTCGAGGTCCTCGGGCCCGACGGCTCCCGGGGAGGGGGAGCGCCCGGGGGTGTCGACGGCGGTCATCCCTTCATCGCCCCCTGCATGATCCCGTCGATGATCTGACGTCCCATCAGGGCGAAGACGGCGATCACCGGCAGGCTGCCGACCAGGGCACCGGTGAGCACGAGCGAGTAGTCCTTGATGTAGCCGCCGGCCAGTTCGGAGAGGGTCAGCTGGATGGTGGGGTTCTGCTGGGTCATCACGACCTTGGGCCAGTAGAAGTCGTTCCAGGTGGCCATGAAGGTCAGCATGCCGAGCACCGCCATCGCGGGCCGGGCCGCGGGCAGCGCGACGTGCCAGAACAGGCCGCGGGTGGTGCAGCCGTCCATCCGGGCGGCGTCGAGGAGTTCGTCCGGCACGGCGGTGACGAGGTACTGCCGCATGAAGAAGACACCGAAGGCGTTGGCCACGGCCGGCACGATCAGCGCCTGCAGGTGGTCGGCCCAGTGGAACCAGTTCGCCATCATGATGTAGAGCGGGATGATGCCGAGCTGGGTCGGCACCATCATCGTCGCGACCACCGAGGCGAGCAGCGGACTGCGGCCTCGGAAGGGCAGTTTGGCGAAGGCGAAGCCGGCCAGCGAACTGGTCAGCACCACGCAGGCGGTGACGGTCGAGGAGACGATCAGCGAGTTGAGCAGGGCGAGGCCCGTGTCGGTCTGCCGGAAGGCCTCGCCGATGTTGTGCAGCAGGTTGCCGCCGGGCAGCAGCACGGGCGGCATCCGGTGGATGTCGGTGTTGTTCCGGGAGGCGGCGACGACCGTCCAGTACAGCGGGAAGACGGACAGCAGCACGCCGACCGCGAGGGTGGCGTACACGCCCCTGCCGGCCGAGAGTTGGCGGTTGCGGCTCACGAGGCGTCGACCCCCTTCATCCGGCGGGCGGCCAGCAGGTCGGCGGCCACCACGACGACGATCAGGAGGAACATGGCCCAGGAGACCGCGGCCCCGTAGCCGTACTTGAAGCGGCCCCAGAACTGGTTGTACGAGTACAGCGCGAGGGTCTGGAACTGGTGCTGGGAGCCGCCGGTGGTCGGGTCCTGCTGCTGGCTGAACAGCATCGGCTCGCCGAAGAGCTGCAGGGCGCCGACGCGGGGCGTGGGCATGGGTGGGCTCCTTGCGGCAAGTTCGGTCGCCACGGGGGGAGGGGCAGGAGCGCGCATGGGAGAGCGCTCCACGAGAAGGCGCCGAAGGGTGTCGGTGGATCGACCTGGGAGAGCGCTCTCCCATCGGAGTGGAGCCTGGCCCCGAAACCGCGAACCGTCAAGGGGTCAGTACTCAAAAGCTTTACGCACCTGCTGATTTGAGAGTGTGATCGACGGAGTTACGGCCACTGCAGAGGGCTTGACATGACGGAAACATCGAGGCAACCATTCCGATGACTGCGAGAGCGCTCTCCCAGGAATCGGCCGACGCGCGCCGTCCTCCCCCACCCGTCTCGTCAGGAGAGTTCCCCATGCTCGCTCCACCCGCCCGTGCGGCGGTCCCCGCCCCGCACTCCGCACCGCCCTGGCGCGTCCTCGCCGCGCTGGCCGCCGGCGCGTTGGTCGCCGGTCTGCTGCTGTTCCTGCCCGCCGGGCGGGCCCAGGCGGCCGCCTCCCTGCTCTCCCAGGGCCGGCCGGTCACCGCCTCCAGCGAGGAGAACTACGGCACCCCGGCCGCGAACGCGGTGGACGGCAACACCGGCACCCGCTGGTCCTCCTCCGCCACCGACCCGCAGTGGATCCAGGTCGACCTCGGCGCCGTCGCCACCGTCAGCCAGGTCGTCCTGAACTGGGAGTCCGCGTACGGCAAGGCGTACAAGGTCCAGCTGTCGGCGGACGGCGGCAGCTGGACGGACGCGTACTCCACCACCACCGGCGCGGGCGGCACGGAGACGCTGAACGTCTCCGGCAGCGGCCGGTTCGTGCGGATGTACGGCACCCAGCGCGGCACCGGATACGGCTACTCCCTCTGGGAGTTCCAGGTCTACGGCATCCTCGGCGGCGGCACCCCCACCGGCAGCTGCGGCACCGCCGACGCCGCACAGGGCCGGCCGGCCGCCGCCTCCAGCGAGGAGAACTACGGCACCCCGGCCGCGAACGCGGTGGACGGCAACACCGGCACCCGCTGGTCCTCCGCCGCCGCCGACCCGCAGTGGATCCAGGTCGACCTCGACTCGGTGCAGAGTGTCTGCCAGGTGGTGCTGAACTGGGAGTCCGCGTACGGCAAGGCGTACAGGATCCAGCTGTCAACGGACGGCGGCAGCTGGACGGACGCGTACTCCACCACCACCGGCGCGGGCGGCACGGAGACGCTGAACGTCTCCGGCGGCGGCCGCTACGTGCGGATGTACGGCACCCAGCGCGGCACCGGATACGGCTACTCCCTCTGGGAGTTCCGGGTGCGCACCGGCGGCGGCAGCACCCCGCCGACCGAGCCGCCCACGACCCCGCCGACCACGCCGCCGCCCGGCGACTGGACCACCGTCTTCACCGAGGACTTCAACGGCGGCGCCGGCACCGCGCCGAACGCCGGCGACTGGATCGTCCAGACCGGCACCGCCTACCCCGGCGGCCCGGCCAACTGGGGCACCGGCGAGGTGGAGACGGCGAGCAACTCCGCGGCCAACGTGGGCCTGAACGGCAGCGGCGCGCTCAACCTGACGGCCCTGAAGAACGGTTCGGTCTGGACGTCGGGCCGGGTCGAGTCAAAACGCACCGACTTCGCCGCCCCGGCCGGCGGCCGGCTGCAGATCTCCGCCACCGCCAAGCAGCCCGACGTGGCCAACGGCCTCGGCTACTGGCCGTCGTTCCGCGCGATGGGCGCCGCCAACCGCGGCAACTTCACCGTCTGGCCCGGCGCCGGCGAGAGCGACATTCTGGAGAACGTCAACGGCCGCAGCCAGCTCTCCACCACCCTGCACTGCGGCACCGCCCCCGGCGGCAACTGCAACGAGTACAACGGCATGACCAGTGGCCTGGCCTCCTGCACCGGCTGCCAGACCGGCTACCACACCTACGCGCAGATCATCGACCGCACCACCTCGGACGAGCAGATCCGCTGGTACCTCGACGGCCGCCAGGTCTGGCAGGTCAACGAGTCGCAGGTCGGCGTCGCCACCTGGGACGCGGCCGTGCACCACGGCTTCTACCTGGTGTTCAACCTCGGCATCGGCGGCGGCTACCCCAACGCGGTCTGCAACTGCACCACCCCGACCGACGCCACCGGCTCCGGCGGCACCCTGAGCATCGACAAGGTCACCGTCCAGACCGCCACCGGCACCGCCCCCGCCCCGCTCACCGACCCGGCCGTGCCCACCGCGCCCTCCACCGTCAAGGTGACCGGCTCGCAGGGCAACTGGCAGCTGCAGGTGAACGGGCAGCCGTACCAGCTCAAGGGCATCACCTGGGGCCCGGCCAACACCGCGGCCGACGCCCACATCCGCGAGCTCAAGGCGATGGGCGTCAACACCCTGCGCACCTGGGGCACCGACGCCGGCAGCAAGCCGCTGCTGGACACCGCCGCCGCCCACGGCCTCAAGGTGGTCAACGGCTTCTGGCTGAACCAGGGCGCCGACTACGTCAACGACACCGCGTACATGGACTCCACGCTCGACCAGATCAAGCAGTGGGTCACCACCTACCGGAACCACCCCGGCGTGCTGATGTGGGACGTCGGCAACGAGGTCATCCTCACCGCCCAGGACCACACCTACAACGGCACCACCGTCGAGCAGCAGCGGGTCGCCTACGCCAAGTACGTGGAGCGGGTCACCCGGGCGATCCACGCCGTCGACCCCGACCACCCGGTCACCTCCACCGACGCCTACACCGGGGCGTGGAGGTACTACAAGGACTGGACGCCGAGCCTCGACCTGCTCGCGGTCAACTCCTACGGCGCGGTCTGCAACGTGAAGAACGACTGGACCAGCGGCGGTTACACCAAGCCGTACATCATCACCGAGTCCGGTGAGGACGGCGAGTGGGAGGTCCCCAACGACGCCAACGGCGTGCCGCTGGAGCCCACCGACATCAGGAAGCGCGACGCCTACCTCTCCAACTGGGGCTGCATCACCGGCCACCCGGGTGTCTCGCTGGGCGCGACGGTCTTCCACTACGGCACCGAGAACGACTTCGGCGGCGTCTGGTACAACACCGTCCCGTCCGGCTGGCGCCGGCTCGCCTTCCACTCGGTGGCCAAGAACTACGGCGGCGACGTCGGCACCAACACCCCGCCGGTGATCTCGGACATGACGCTGAGCAACACCGCGACCGTCCCCGCCGGCGGCACCTTCGACATCGCCGCCACCACCACCGACCCCAACGGCGACCTGATCCGCTACAACCTCTACTACTGCGCCAAGTACGCGGGCGGCGGCACCGGGTTCGCCCAGGTCGCCTTCACCCAGACCGGCGACGGCCGCTTCACCGCGGTCGCCCCGAAGAACCTCGGTGTCTACAAGGTGTACGTCTACGCCTACGACGGCCACGGCAACGTGGGCATCGAGACCAAGTCCTTCCGGGTGGTGGCGCCCACCCCGAGCGGCACGAACCTCGCGCTCGGCCGGCCCGCCACCGCCTCCACCTTCCAGGCCCAGGGCAACGGCGCGCCCTACCCCGCGTCCAACGCCACCGACGGCAACTGGAGCACCCGCTGGGCCAGTGAGTGGGCCGACCCGCAGTGGATCCAGGTCGACCTGGGCGCGGTGAAGTCCTTCAAGCACGTCCAGTTGGGCTGGGAGGGTGCCTACGGCAAGGCCTTCCAGATCCAGACCTCCGCCGACGGCGCCACCTGGACGACCGCCTGGTCGACGGCCGGCGGCACCGGCGGCATCGACGACATCGACGTGAACGGCAGCGGCCGGTACGTGCGGGTGAACATCACCCAGCGCGGAACCGCCTACGGCGACTCGCTGTTCGAGCTCGGCGTCTACGCCTGATCCCGAACTCCCGGGACGCGCCGCGCCCGACCGGGCGCGTCCCGGGGCAACCCCCACCCATCGTCACGAATGGAGGTCCGATGCGACCCCGTTTCCTGTCCCGGGGCAGGCCCCGGCGGACGGCGCTCGCCGTCGCGTTCGCCGCGGTGCTCGCCCTCGCGGGCATCGGCGGCACCGCCCGCCAGGCCGTCGCGGCCGACGGACTGATCTCGCAGTCCAGGCCGGTGACCGCCTCGTCCATCGAGAGCCCGAACTTCCCGGCCGGCGCCGTCGTCGACGGCGACCCGACCAGCCGGTGGGCCTCGGCCTGGAGCGATCCGCAGTGGATCCAGATCGACCTCGGCGGCCCGGCGACCGTCAGCAGGGTCGAGCTCGGCTGGGAGGCGGCGTACGCCACGTCCTACCAGCTGCAGACCTCGTCCGACGCCGCCTCCTGGTCGACGATCTACTCGACGACCACCTCGGCCGGCGGCGTCCAGTCGCTCGCCGTCAACGGCACCGGCCGGTACATCCGGCTGAACGCCACCCAGCGGGCCACCCAGTACGGCTACTCGCTGTACGAGTTCAAGGTGTACGGCACCGTCACCACCCCGCAGACCGGCTACATCCCGGCCGATCCCCAGGTGACCGGGGTGACGCCGTCCACGGCCAACCCGCCGCACACCTACTTCCACGAGTTCCAGGCGAACTGCTCGCCGACGCACAACCTCCCGGACGACCCGATCGTCTTCCCCGGGTTGGCGGGCGCGTCGCACCTGCACACCTTCATGGGCAACACCACCACCACGGCGACCTCCACGCCGGCCTCGCTGGCGGCGGGCGGCACCACCTGCCTCGCCCCCGGTGACAAGTCGGCCTACTGGATGCCGACCATGTACAACGGCGCCACCGAGGTCAACCCGGTCGGCCTGCAGACCATCTACTACAAGACGGGGGTGAACGACTACACCTCGGTGCGGCCGTTCCCGCCGGGTCTGCGGTTCGTCGTCGGCAGCCCGTCCGCGACCCGGACGGAGTTCGCCACCAACCCGGGCTACGTGGCCGGCTGGGAGTGCGGCAACAGCTACCACAACACCGACCTGCCGACCTCCTGCCCCGGCGGCGGCGCGGTCAACCTGCGCTACCAGGCCCCCAGTTGCTGGAACGGCCTGTACCTGGACACCCCCGACCACAGGAGCCACATGGCCTACCCGGTCAACGGTGTCTGCCCCTCCACCCACCCGGTGGCGCTCCCGATGATCGAGTTCAAGATGGCGTGGCCGGTGCCCACCGGCGACCTCTCGCAGCTGCGGCTGTCGAGCGGCCGCGGGTACTCCTTCCACTACGACTTCTTCAACGCGTGGGACGCGCCCACCCTGGCGGCCCTGGTGAACCACTGCATCATCGGCGGTCTCCAGTGCAACGCCCGCGGCTACGACGAGACCCAGCCCGGGCGCGGCGCGGCGCTGAACGAGCAGTACCAGCTGCCCTGACGCACGCCGACCGGCCGTCGCCCCCGTCCTCCCTGCTCCCCGGGGAGGGCGGGGGCGCACGGCGTGCGTGAGGTGCGGGCAACTGCGCTGGTGAAGGCCGGGGAACAGGCTGATAGAGCGCTCTCCCGCATGCTATAAAAGGCTCATGAGCGAAGCCCTCCGCCCGGCCGCCCAGCGCTCCGCCACCCTGGAGGACGTCGCCCGGGTCGCCGGCGTCTCCCGCGCCACCGTCTCCCGTGTGATCAACGGCATCCGCAACGTCGACCCGGCGATCCAGGAGTGCGTCCGCCGTGCCGTCGCCACCACCGGGTACGTGCCCAACGGCGCCGCGCGCTCGCTGGTCACCCGCCGGGCCGGCGCCCTCGCCCTGGTCGTCTCCGGCAGCGGCACCGACGGGCAGGACGACGAGGCTGGCCGCACCCAGGTCTTCACCGACCCCTTCTTCGGCCGCGTGGTCAGCGGCGTCTTCACCGGCCTGCGCCCGCACGGCGTCCACCCGGTGCTGATGCTCGCCGACGCCCCGGACGCCCGTGAGCAGGCACTCTCCTACCTGAAACAGGGCAACGCCGACGGCGCCATGGTGGTCTCCACGCACGCCGACGACCCGATGCCCGGGCTGCTGCTCGCGGCCGGCGTGCCCACCGTCCTCTTCGGCCGCCCCGCCGCCCCGCTGCCGGTGAGCTGCGTCGACCTCGCCAACCGGGACGGTGCCCGGCTCGCCGCCGACCACCTGCACGCCCGCGGCCGCCGCAGGGTCGTCACCATCGCCGGGCCGTCCGCCGTGCGCGCGGCCCGTGACCGGCTGGAGGGCTTCCACGAGGCGATGGCCCGCCACGGCCTGCCCTGCCTGCCGCACGCCGAGGCCGACTTCACCCAGGCCGGCGGCGAGCGCGCGATGACCCGGCTGCTCGCAGAACACCCCGACCTCGACGGCGTGTTCGCGGCCAACGACCTGATGGCGCAGGGTGCCGTCGCCGTCCTGCGCGACCACGGCCGGCGGGTGCCGGAGGACGTCGCGGTGGTCGGCTTCGACGACAGCAGCGCGGCCACCGCCGGGCGGCCGCCGCTCACCACCGTCCGGCAGCCGGTGGAGGAGATGGCGGCGGAGATGGCCCGCATCCTGCTGGACGTGGTCGCCCGCCCGGGCCGCCGCGCCACCTCGGTGATCTTCGAGCCGGAGCTGGTCGTCCGCCGGTCCTCGTGACGTCCTGTCGGGCTCATGCGGAATCAAATCCTCCACATCCGTGGGCAAGTTATGGGGATCATGCGCATGAATGTGCGGATCTTGTCGTAGAGTTGGCGCGTACAGATCGATCTTGGGGGGATTGAAGTGCGCCGTGCCGTGCCCGCTGCCGTTCTCGTGCTGGGCCTGGCCTGTCTGACGTCCTGCGGCTCGTCCGGCCCGTCTGCCGACCGGGCACCGGCCGCCGCGGCGTCGGCCGGCACCACCGCGGCCGCCCCCGCCGCCCCCGGCTCCGCCACCCCCGAGGGCTCCGCCGCCCCGAGCGACCCCGGGACACCCGCCGCGGCGGGCGGTGCCCCGGCCGCCGGCGCCACCATCACCGTCGCCTTCGCCGGTGACGTCCACTTCGAGGGCCGCACCGAGTCCCGCCTCGGCGGCGGCCCCGACACCGCCCTCGGCCCGATCTCCCGCACCCTCGCCGCGGCCGACCTCTCGGTGCTCAACCTGGAGACCGCCATCACCGGCCGTGGCGCCCCCGAGCCCAAGACCTACACCTTCCGGACCAGCCCCAAGGCGCTGCAGACACTGCGCGACGCCGGCGTGGACGTGGTCTCGCTGGCCAACAACCACGCCGTGGACTTCGGCGCCGACGGCCTCGCCGACACGCTCGCGGCCAAGGCCTCCTCCCCGATCCCGGTGGTCGGCTTCGGCCGCAACGCCCAGGAGGCGTACGCCCCGTACCTCACCACCGTCAAGGGCGTGAAGGTCGCGGTGCTCGCCGCCAGCCAGGTCCAGGACCTCACCAACCAGAAGTGGCGCGCCGGTTCGGGCAAGGCCGGGATCGCCTCCGCCCTCGACCCGGCGGCCCTCCTGCGCGCCGTCACCGAGGCCAAGCGGCAGGCCCCGGTCGTCCTCGTCTACCTGCACTGGGGCGAGGAGGGGCACACCTGCCCGACCGGAGCCCAGACAGACCTGGCCCGCAAGTTGTCGGCGGCCGGCGCCACCGCGGTGGTCGGCACCCACGCCCACACCATGCTCGGCTCCGGCATGCTCGGCGACACCTATGTCGCCTACGGCTTCGGCAACTTCCTCTGGTACGGGACCTCGAACTACACCGACTCCGACGAGACCGGTGTCACCACCCTCACCCTGACCGGGGACGGCCGCACCGTCGGCGAACGTTTCACCCCGGCCCACATCGACAGGCGCGGTGTCCCCGTCCCGCAGACCGGCGCCGCCGCCACCGCGGCCCAGCACCGCCGCGACCGCCTGCGCGCCTGCACCGGCCTCGCCCCCGCGGCCGTCTCCCGCGACTGACCAGGCACCCACCCCCGCCCGCCCGGGCCCTCGATCGGCCGCGCCCACACACCGGCGCGGCCGCGGGACCGCCGGGACCCGGCATGAGCCGCCCTGAACGCTCACACCGGGTCCCGGCGGCCCGCGCCCGACGGCCGAACACACCACCCCGTCCGGCCGGTTCGGTAGCCTGCCGTCGTGGAAGCGGGAATGAACCCGGACGGCTGGCTGGATGACACCCGGACGTCCTACGACACCGTCGCCGCCGCCTACGCGGAGCAGGTGCGCCACCTCCTGGACGAAACGCCCCACGAGCGTGCCGCGCTGGCCCTGTTCGCCGAGCTGGTGCGCGCCGGGGTCGGCGGGCCGGTCGCCGACCTGGGGTGCGGGCCGGGGCGGATCACGGCCCACCTCCGTCACCTGGGCGTGGACGCCTTCGGGATCGACCTCTCGCCCGGGATGATCGAGGTGGCCCGGCGCGATCACCCCGGTCTCCGGTTCGCCGTCGGCTCCATGACCGACCTCGACCTCGCCGATGCCTCGACGGCGGGCCTGGTCGCCTGGTACTCGCTGATCCACGTCCCCGACGACGGGATCGGCTCCGTCCTGGCACACTTCCGGCGCGTACTGCGGCCCGGCGGGCCGCTGCTGATCGGCTACCACGTCGGCGACGGGCCGCGGCTGAAGACGCAGGGCTACGGCGGGCACCCGATGAAGGTCCGCGTCCATCGCCGGCAGCCCGGCCGGATGATCGGATGGCTCGACGACGCGGGCTTCTCCGTCGAGGCGAACCGGACACTGACCTCGGCCGAGAGCGCGCTCGGCGGCATCATCCTCGCGCGCCGCCCGGCCGACTGATCCACGGTCGGCAGCGGCCGGGCCCGCCCCGGCGGCGCACCCTCACAGGCCGTGCAGGCGCTCGATCTCCCGGCGGTCGCGCTTGGTCGGCCGGCCCGTGCCGCGGTCGCGGACGGCGGACGGCGCCGCGAACTCGCGGGGCGGCGGCGGAGGCGAGTGGTCGACGTAGCACTGCGCCGCGATCTCGGCGCCGACCCGCTTGCGGATCAGCCGGGAGACCACGACGACCCGCTCGCGCCCGTCGAAGCGCAGCCGTACCTCGTCCCCGGCCTTCACCGTCTGGGCCGGCTTGGCCCGTTCCTCGTTCACCCGCACATGCCCGGCCTTGCAGGCCGCCGAGGCCATCGAGCGCGTCTTCAGCAGCCGGACCGACCAGATCCAGCTGTCCACCCGTACCGGGCCCTCGTCCTCTGCCATACCCAGAGCTTAGACACCGCCACCGCGAGTCCGGCTGCGGTGTACGCGGAGACGCCGACGGCGAGAGCGGTGGAGCCGGCGGAACACTCGCACAGCGCGCCGGTTCCGGCACAGCGCGTTAGCCTCATCGGAGGATCGCCTCCACCGGAGGCCCACCCGCCGAAAGGACGCCCGCGGTGTTCGTGCCCGACGAGGAACCCCTGCCCGACTGGTACTCCCACCACGCCGACACACGGCATCCGGTGGGCACCCGGGACGCCTTCGTGATCGGCGAGGCGCCGCGCGGCACCACCCATCCGATCTTCCAGGACGCGCCCCGCCTCGTCGTCGAGTGGGACGGCAGCGCGTGGCAGCCCGTGGCGGTCGCCGACAGCTTCGCCGCGGCCTGCCAGATGATCGCCCAGGACGGCCGGCCCTCGCTGTTCCCGCAGGCACAGAGTCCGCTGCCGCCCGATCGGTCCTCGCGGTGGCGGCCCGGCCCGGATCGCCGTCACGGGGACTGAGCGGCCCGCTACGTCCAACGGGTGGTCGTCGGGGGTCGGTGCGGCCCCGCCGTGCGTGTCCGTACCGCATCGGCGTGACCATGTCCGCTATGAGCCCAGACCGCGCACCGGGGCCGGCCCGGACCCCGTACGAGATCGCCAACGCCGTGGGCGAGGAGATCCGCGTCCTCAACCACCGGACTGCCGCGGGGATCGGGGCCTTCCCCGACCCGTCCAGCGTGCACGACGTGGTGACGGCGCTGCACGCGATCCTCTTCCACCTGCCGCAGGCACTGGCCCAGGCGGCCGCCGGGCTGGCCGCCATCCCGGCGGAGCAGATCAGGGTGGCCCTGCCGGACGGCGACGGCGACACCGCGGCCGCCCGCCAGGCCCGGGTGAGCGAGGAGTTGGCGCGGGCCGCCGAGACGCTGGAGATCGCCCGGGCGCACGTGGCCGCCGCCTCGGCCTTCACCAGTGGCCTGGACCGCACCGTCCCGGTCGTGGACGACGATCCGCTGGACGACCTGGTCGCCGCCTTCCACGACTGACCCGGGGAGCGGAACGGGTCAGTCCTCCGGCAGCGCCGCCACGTAGACCCAGGCGCCGTCCACCCGGACGAAGGTGCTGTGCTCCTCCATGGCCCCGGGCTCGCCCTCGTCCGTGAAGTGCGCCCGGAACCGCACCGTCCCCTCGGTGTGGAACGGGCCGCCCTCGGTCGTGCCCAGGATCTCCAGCCCCGTCCAGTGCAGCCCCGGGTCGAAGTCGATCCGGGGCGGCCTGGTGTCCGGGTGCCAGCTGCGCAGCAGGTACGGGCCGTCCTGGACGGCGAAGGCGCTGTAGCGCGAGCGCATCAGCTGCTCGGCGGTGCCGGCCGCCGCCTCGCCCCGGTGCAGCCGGCCGCAGCAGCCGCCGTAGGGGCCGCCCAGGCCGCACGGGCAGGGGTCGGTGGGGGAGAATCTGGGGTGGCGGCGGCGCTTCGACATGCGCCCCATTCTGCCGGTCGCGCCGCCCGCCCCCGGAACTCGGGGCCCGGTGCTGCAACTGCCCGGCCGCGGCCCACGTCTCTTCGGGTGAGGGATCCAGGCGCGGCCCGAGGAGGCGCATCATGCGACGGTGGATCATGATCCCGATGGCTCTCGTTCTCGCCGGCACCGGTTCGGTGGTGGTACCGGCCGCGGCGTCGGCCACGGCCCCGGCGGTTACCACGACGACCTGCCCGACCGGTTGGGGCAGCCTGCCGAAGGCTGCCACCAGCACCACCGGTCAGCATCCGCTGACGAACATCCGCACGGGTCAGCACCCCTGCTGGGACCGGATGGTGATCGACATCCCCGGCACCTCGCCTTCCGCGCGGGTCGCCTATCACGTGCAGTACGTCCCGAGCCTGGTGCAGGACGGCTCCGGCAAGACCATTCCGGTCGGCGGCGGCGCGATCCTGGAGATCGTGGTCGTGGCGCCGTCCTACGACCCGTCGACCGGTGCGCCGGTCTATCCGGCGAAGGCGGGCCAGGCGCTGCCCGGTGTCAACCTGAGCGGCTACCGCACGTTCAAGGACGCCAAGTTCGGCGGCAGCTTCGAGGGCCAGAGCCAGGTCGGCCTCGGTGTGCGGGCCCGACTGCCGTTCCGGGTCTTCCAGTTGGACAACCGGCTGGTCATCGACGTGGCGCACAGCTGGAACGCCACGATCTGAACCGTTCGGTCCGAACCGAACGATCCGAACCGTACGGGCAGAGCCGTGCGGGCACGGCACGGACGGAACGCGGTGCTCCCCGGTCGGGTGCGGACCCGGCCGGGGAGCGGTGCGTGCGCTACGGGTAGGCCACCAGGTTCGCCACGTTCGACGAGGAGTTGGACGGCCCCCCGGTCGAGTTGATCACGTGGTTGATGGTGCCGGTGCCGCCGAGCGAGACGGTCACCATGTCGTGGAAGCGGACCCCGGAGCGGTTCGGCACCTCGAAGGCGTGCTCAGCCACCACCGACGGGTTGGCGCTGAAGTAGCAGTAACTGCCGAGCCCCCAGGCCTCGTGACTGGTCACCGAGTCGGCGACCTTGTACGCGGGGTAGCCGCGGGTCGAGCCGTTCATCCAGGCGGACTGGTTCGGCGGGTCGTACGGCAGCTCGTTCTGGAAGAAGTACGTGCGCCCGCCGTTGCCGTTCCACACCACCTGGGTCTGCTGGTAGTGCTCGACGAACAGCCCGTACATGGTGACGTTGCCGCCGTTGACGGTCAGGCCGGTGGCGGCGGTGTTGCTCGTCCAGCCGACGCCGCTGCCGTGGTCGGCGCGCCAGATCCACATGTGGTCGCCGATCACGTTGCCGCTGTTCACCACCAGCGACTGGGTGGCCCGGCCGACGCCGGCGCCGCCGACCCGGAAGAACACGTCGTGCAGCGAGGTCGGGTCGGCCGAGTGGTCGGCGGTGGAGCCCGCCGGGCCGACCTGCATCAGCACCGCGGAGTTGGTCGTGCCGGCGTCGATCAGCAGTCCGGCGACCTTCACCCCGTCGACGTCGGCTACGGTCATCGCGGTGACGCCGTTGTCCGGGACGAGGGTGGCGAGGCCCAGGCCCAGCACCACGGTGTCCGCGCGGGTCACGTCGATCGACCGGTCCAGGTGGTACACGCCGGGCGTGAACAGCAGGTTCTTGCCCTGCCCGAGCGCCGCGTTGATGTCGGCCGCGGTGGCGCCGGGCTTGACGACGAAGAACTGGTCGATCGGCAGCGAGCTGCCCTGCTGCGCGCCGCCCGCCCAGCTGGTGCCGCTGCTGTTGCTGCGCAGCGCCGGGACGAACACCTTGTACGCGCCGGCCGGATCCACGTACAGGAACGGCTTCTCGCGAACGACCGGGGTCTGTCCGACCGTGGTGTAGGGCGGGTTGGGGAAGGAGTTCGCCGGGGCGTTGACGTCGCCGACGAAGACCATGTTCCAGTTGGAGCCCGTCCAGCTGCCCCACTGGGCGTTCCGGGAGAGCCACTGCTGCTGGGAGCCGGAGCGGACCTGCCCGTCGATCTTCGAGTCGGCGATGAAGCCGCCGCTGGACCAGCCGCCGTCGTCCAGCTGGAGGTTGCCGCGGACGTGCATCCGCCGGTACGGCGCTGCCTGCGAGACGGCCCAGCGGTCGGTGCCGCCGGTCGGGTTGACCGAGAGGTTCTCGGCGGAGCGCCAGAAGTTCTGGGTGGCGTTGCCCTGGAACCAGTCGGCCTCGGCGTGCACCGCGCCGTTGATCGTCACGTCGTCGGGGGAGAGGCCGAGCCCGGCGACCTGGGTGTAGAAGCCGACGTTGGCGTCCACGCCGTAGCTGCCCGGCTTGAACAGCAGGGCCTGGCGCTGGGCGCCGAACTGGTTGGACTCCTGCTGGGAGAAGACCGAGTTGAGCTTCGCCTGGATCGTCGAGGCGGGCATCGAGGGGTCGAAGACCGTCACGTTGGGCCCGAAGTCCGGGGTGCCGGGCGGGTTCTGGGTGCCGCTGCCGAAGGAGAAGGACTGCGCGGCGGTGCCGTTGCAGGTCCACTGCTGAAGCTGGACGGCGTCCGCGCTGGAGGCGCTGGGCACGTCCAGGCACTTGCCGCTGTTCCGGTTGACGAAGTGGTAGCCGCCGCCGGCCTCGGCGACCGCCTGCCACTGCTGGTTGAGGCCGCCGCCGTACGTCCAGAGCTGGATCCTGGCGCCGTCCGCGGTGGAGACGTCGGTAACGTCGAGGACCTTGGTGGGGTCGTTCTTGGCGTTGATCCGGACGTAGCCGCCGCCGGCGTCCTGGAACTGCCACTGCTGGGCGCCGGTGCCGTTGCAGGCGTACTGCTGGACGGCGGTGCCGTTGGCGGTGGCGGCGGCCGCCGCGTCCGCGCACTTGCCGCTGTGCTGCGCGACGACGGCGGTGAATCCGGTGGGCAGGCCGGCGGCCTGCGCGGCCTGGCCCTGGACCAGCATCACGGCGGTCGACGCCGAGGCGATCAGGCCGATGGCGGTGACCAGCGGGAGGGCCCGCCGGCGGGCGTGCGCCCGCCGGTGTACGGGTGCTGATGGCATGGGTGTGCTCCTCTCGTCGTGCGGGCCGGGTGTCAGGCCGGCAGGGTCCACTGCTGGTTGGCGCCGGCGAAGCAGTCCCAGATCTGCAGCCGGGTGCCGTTGGCGGAGCTGGGCCCGGTGGCGTCCAGGCAGCGGCCGGAGGCGGGGTTCACCAGGGTCCTGTCGGCGCGGGCCTGCCACTGCTGGGCGCCGGTGCCGTTGCAGTCGTAGAGCTGCACCTGGGTGCCGTTGGCGGTGCCGGCGGCGGTGACGTCCAGGCACTTGCCGAGGGCGCGGATCGTGCCGTCGGTGCCGACCGTCCAGGTCTGCGCGGTGGTGCCGTTGCAGTCGTACAGCTGGATCGCGGTGCCGTTGGCGCTGTTCGCGGCCGCGACGTCCACACACTTGCCGCCGTAGCCGGTGATCCGGCCGGTGCGGCCGGCGGGCGGCGGGGTGGTGCCGCCGGTGAGCGCGTCGAAGGTCCTGGTGAACTGGTACGGGGACTGCGGGGTGCCGCTGCACGAGTCGGAGAGCGTCCCGTTGGTGGCGCAGGCCTTGTCGCGGCCGATCGCCCAGAAGGCGAGCTGCTGGATGCCGTGCGAGGCGGCGAAGGACTCCAGGGTGGCGGCGTTGCCGGTGGTGAAGACCTCCGCGGTGGTGTCGTTGACCCCGATCATCGGGGTGTTGCCCTCCATCGCCCACAGCTGGTCGGAGGTCCTGCCCGTCCAGATCTGGCCGAGCTGGGTGTGCAGGCCGTTGGCGGCGTTGACCGCGGCCTGCCCCATGTCCATGGCCGGGCCGTAGTCCATGGTCATGATGTTGACCATGTTGACGTCCAGGCCGCGGCTCTTGGCGTTGTTCAGCAGGCTGATCGAGTTGGACTCCAGGCCGGACGGGCTGACCGGCAGCGTGTAGTTCACCGCGAGCCGCTTGCCCGCCGCCGCGTACTGCTGCTGGAGGGCGGCCAGCGCCTGGTTGCGGCGATCGTTGGCGCCCGTGTCGTTCAGCGCGGAGCCCTCGATGTCGAGGTCGATCCGGGTCAGGTTCAGGGTGTCAACGACCCGCTTGTACTGGGCCTGCAGCGCGGAGACGCTCGTACAGGCCTGGCCGAGCTCGGTGCCGGCCGCGCCGCCGAAGGAGGCGATCACGTCGCCGCCGGCCGAGCGGAGGCCGTTGACCGCACTCTGCCAGGAGGCGTCGGCGATGTTCGTGTTGCCGTTGAAGGTGGCGTTGCAGCTGCCGTCGCTGATCACGAAAGCGAGCGTGAAGTACTTGAGCCCGGTGGCACTGCGCACATCGGCCATCACCGAGGGCGAGTTCCAGGTCTCCAGGTAGGGCGCGGCGAAGTGGGCCGGGAAGCCGGGGCCCGGGTTGGCCGCGGCGGCGGCCGGCGTGCCGCCGGCTATCAGCAGGGCGGCGGCCGTCGCGGGGAGCGCGGCCACCGTCGCCAGGGTGCGGACAAGGGTGCGGATCAAGGCTGTCTCCTCCTGCCCGGACGGTGCGCCCGGGCGTGGTGGGGGTGAGGATCAGGAACCTTTGGGTTCACGAAGTGAACATGACGCAGCGTCCAACAGCCCCGCCGGCAGGGTCGAACGGCCGGAGGGCAGCGCGCCGCGATGGTGCGGACGGATTTCCTTCCGATCCGTCAACAACCGTCCACCGCAGCCGTCTGGTGAAGTGTCACCAGCTCGTCCCGGGTGCGGGGGTCGGGCGGACGAGTCCCGCCGAATTGGTCTGGACCCTTTTTCAGAACGTGAAGTTAGGCCCGTTGAACCAGTCGCGTCAACCCCCGTGCGTACAGAAGCCGAAGGCGGCACTCCCGGTCACGCAGCGTGCCCCGGGGCGCCGACACCCGGGGACCGGTGGAGTATGAGGGGGAGAGGAGACCACGGACGGGGTGAACGAGATGGACGACCGCCGCTTCCCGTTCCTCGACGGCGTCGCCGGGGCGCTGGTCGACGGCAGCGGCACGATCGTCGGCTGCACCAGCGCCGTCGAGGACCTGCTCGCCCTGCCCGCCCGGGCCCTCGTCGGGCGCCCGCTACGCGACCTCCTCGCCGACCCGGACGGCTGGCGCAGCCCCGACGACAGCGGCGCGGGCTGGGACGGCACGGTCACCGTCCGCACCGGCGACGGCCGCCCGCTCAACCTCGACGTCCGCGTCCTCACCCTGCACGGCGGCAACCCCGCCGACCCGGCCGCCACCCGGCAGGTCGTCCTCGGCGCCAAGTCCTCCACCGTCGCCCGGTGGCGCCAGGACCAGGCCTTCACCCGCGAACTCTTCCTCCAGGACCGCTTCGGCCTCGCCGTCTTCGACACCGACCTGCAGATCGTCCGCACCAACACCCACCTGCTGCCCTACAGCGGTGTGCCGCCCACCCTCACCGGCCTCAAACTCGCCGACTTCCTCCAGCCCGAGGACGCGGTCAGCCTGGAGGCCCACCTGCGGCACGTCCTGGAGACCGGACAACCACTGGTCCTCGCCGAAGGGCTGGCCCGCACCGTCGTCGACCCCCGCAGCGGCCGGATGATGGCCATCTCCGCCTTTCGCCTGCAGGACCACGAAGGTGCGGTCATCGGCCTCACCGTGCTGTTCACCGACATCACCGAACAGCACCGCTCCCGGCAGCGCCTCGCCCTGCTGCACCGGGTCACCGCCGCCGCCGGCAGCTCACTCTCCGTGACCGACACCGCCGAGGGCCTCGCCAAGGCGCTCGTCCCCGCCCTCGCCGACGTGGCCGTGGTCGACATCGCCGCCGCCGTCTTCACCGGCGACGAACCCGCCCCCGACCCCACCGGACGCCTGCTGCTGCGCCGCACCGCCGTGGCCGGCCCGCCCGAGTCCGCGCCCGCCACCGGCGACACCGTCCTCGTCCGGGCCGACGGCACCCCCGACCGCGGCACCGCCGCCGAGGCCGCGCACGACTGGGAGATCACCGCGCCGCTGGCGGCCCGCGGCATCGTGCTCGGCCAGGTCACCAGCCGCCGCGACCGCTGGAAGGACCGCTACGAGGAGGGCGACCGGCTGCTGCTCGCCGAGATCGCCGCCCGCGCCGCCCTCGCCGTCGACAACGCCCGCCGCTACACCCGCGAGCACCGCGCCGCCGTCGGCCTCCAGCGCAGCCTGCTGCCGCCCGCCGTCCGCACCGTCGCCGCGGTCTCGACCGCCAGCGTCTACCTGCCCACCGACAGCGCCGGCGGGGTCGGCGGCGACTGGTTCGACGTCATCCCGCTCTCCTCCGCCCGGGTCGCCCTGGTCGTCGGCGACGTCGCCGGCCACGGTCTGCAGGCCACCGCGACCATGGGCCGGCTGCGCACCGCCGTCCGCACCCTCGCCGACCTCGACCTCGAACCCGACGAACTGCTCGTCCACCTCGACGACCTGGTCTCCCAGCTCCTCTTCGAGGGGGACTTCACCGGCGACGCCGAGGACATCGAGGACCCCGACCACGCGGGCCCGGTGGTCCCGGCCGACTCCGACCGCGCCGGACGGCGGCAGCGGCCCGAACCCGGCTCCGTCGGCGCGACCTGCCTGTACGCCGTCTACGACCCCGTGACCCGGGCGTGCACCGTCGCCAGCGCCGGCCACCCACCGCCCGCCGTCGCCGCCCGCGACGGCACCGCGCACTTCCTGCCCGTCACCCCCGGCCCGCCGCTCGGCGTCGGCGGCCTGCCCTTCGAGGCCACCGAGAGCCTCCTCGACCCCGGCAGCGTCCTCGCGCTCTACACCGACGGCCTGATCGAACGCGGCGAGGGCGACATCGACGAGGGCATGGCTGAGATCCAGCGGCGGCTGGCCGTGGTCGCCCGCGAGGACCGCCCGCTGCGCGAAGCGGCCGTGCAACTCGTCGCCGGGCTCCCGCCGACCCGGCTGCGCGACGACGTCACCCTGCTGCTCGCCCGCACCCGGGCCGTACCCGCCGAGTCCACCGCCGCCTGGTCCGTCGAACCCGACCCGGCCGCGGTCGCGCAGGTCCGCGCCGACGCCACCGCCCGGCTCGCCGCCTGGGGCCTGGACGACCTCGCCTTCACCACCGAACTCGTGCTCAGCGAACTGGTCACCAACGCCATCCGCTACGCCGGTGGACCGGTCGGCGTCCGGCTGATCCGCGCCGACACCCTGACCTGCGAGGTGTCCGACGGCAGCAGCACCCAGCCGCGGATGCGCCGCGCCCGGCTCACCGACGAGGGCGGCCGCGGCCTCTACCTGGTCGCCCAGCTGACCGACCGCTGGGGCAGCCGCTACACCTCCGCCGGCAAGACCATCTGGACGGAACAGGAACTGCCGTCCGGCTCCTGACGATCTTCTCAGCGGCACGGCGCACCCTATGGCGCCGCCCTCACCGGAGGGTGCTCCGCAGGAACTCCCTGTTCAGCGCCGAGATCGCCGACAGCGGGATGCCCTTGGGGCAGGCCGTGGCGCACTCGCCGGTGTTGGTGCAGCCGCCGAAGTCCTCCGCGTCCATCGCCCCGACCATGCCGCGCACCCGGCTCGACCGCTCCGGCGCGCCCTGCGGCAGCAGGTTGAGGTGGACCACCTTCGCCGCCGTGAACAGCATCGCCGAGCCGTTCGGGCAGGCCGCCACGCAGGCACCGCAGCCGATGCAGGCCGCGTGCTCGAAGGCCGCGTCCGCCGCCTCCTTGGGCACCGGCGTGGCGTGCGCCTCCGGCGCGCTGCCGGTCGGCGCGGTGATGTAGCCGCCCGCGCCGATCACCCGGTCCAGCGCCGTGCGGTCCACCACCAGGTCCTTGACGACCGGGAAGGCCGCCGCCCGCCACGGTTCCACGTCCACCGTGGCGCCGTCCTCGAAGTGCCGCATGTGCAGCTGGCAGGTGGTGGTCGGCTGCGGGCCGTGCGCCTGCCCGTCGATGACCATGCCGCAGGCGCCGCAGATGCCCTCGCGGCAGTCGTGGTCGAAGGCGACCGGCTCCTCGCCGCGCAGCACCAGCGTCTCGTTGAGGGTGTCCAGCATCTCCAGGAAGGACATGTCCGGGCTGATCTCGCCGACCTGGTACGTGGTGAATCCGCCGGGCTCGTCCGGACCGGCCTGCCGCCAGATCCGCAGGGTGAGGTTCATGCGTAGCTCCGCTGGGTGGGGTGGACGTACTCGAAGTCGAGCTGCTCGCGGTGCAGCACGGGAGCCCGGCCGGTGCCGGTGAACTCCCAGGCGGCGGCGTACGAGAAGGCCTCGTCGTCGCGGAGCGCCTCGCCCTGCTCGGTGCGGCTCTCCTCGCGGAAGTGCCCGCCGCAGGACTCGGTGCGGTGCAGCGCGTCCAGGCACATCAGCTCGGCCAGTTCGAGGTGGTCGGCGACCCGGTTCGCCTTCTCCAGCTGCTGGTTGAGGCTGTCGCCGCTGCCGGGCACGGTGACCCGCCGCCAGAACTCCTCGCGCAGCGCCGGGATCCGGACGAGCGCCCGCCGCAGCCCGGCGTCGGTGCGGGCCATCCCGCACTCGTCCCACATGATCCGGCCGAGCTCGCGGTGGAAGGACTCGGGGGTGCGGTCGCCGCGCACCGCCAGCAGCCGGGCCAGCCGGTCCGTCACCTCCTGCCGGACGCTCTCGACCTGCGGGTCCTGCGGTTCCAACGGCTGCACGGGGTGCCGCGCCAGGTAGTCGTTGACGGCGGGCGGCAGCACGAAGTAGCCGTCCGCGAGGCCCTGCATCAGGGCGCTCGCGCCGAGCCGGTTGGCGCCGTGGTCCGAGAAGTTGGCCTCGCCGATCGCGAACAGCCCCGGCACCGTGGTCTGCAGGTCGTAGTCCACCCAGAGCCCGCCCATGGTGTAGTGCACCGCGGGGTAGATCCGCATCGGCACCCGGTACGGGTCCTCGGCGGTGATCCGCTCGTACATCTCGAAGAGGTTGCCGTAGCGGGCGGAGACGGTGTCCCGGCCCAACCGGGCGACGGCGTCCGCGAAGTCCAGGTACACGCCCTGCCCGCCCGGCCCGACGCCCCGGCCCTCGTCGCAGACCGCCTTCGCGGCGCGGGAGGCGATGTCGCGGGGCACCAGGTTGCCGAAGGACGGGTACATCCGCTCCAGGTAGTAGTCCCGTTCGGACTCGGGGATGTCCGCGGGCGGGCGGGTGTCCCCGGCCGCCTTCGGCACCCAGATCCGGCCGTCGTTGCGCAGCGACTCGCTCATCAGCGTGAGCTTCGACTGGTGGTCGCCCGAGCGCGGGATGCACGTCGGGTGGATCTGGGTGAAGCACGGGTTGCCGAAGTACGCGCCGCGCCGGTGCGCCCGCCAGACGGCGGTGGCGTTGGAGTTCTTGGCGTTGGTCGACAGGTGGAAGACGTTGCCGTAGCCGCCGGTGGCCAGCACCACGGCGTCCGCGAGGTGGGTGGTCACCTCCCCGGTGACCAGGTCCCGGGCGACGATGCCGCGGGCCCGGCCGCCGGCCACCACCAGGTCGAGCATCTCGGTGCGCGGGTGCATCTCCACCCCGCCGCCCGCGATCTGCCGCGACAGCGCCTGGTAGGCGCCGAGCAGCAGCTGCTGGCCGGTCTGGCCACGGGCGTAGAAGGTGCGCTGCACCTGGACGCCGCCGAACGAGCGGGTGTCCAGCAGCCCGCCGTACTCACGGGCGAACGGCACGCCCTGCGCCACGCACTGGTCGATGATCTCCACCGAGATCTGTGCCAGCCGGTGCACGTTGGACTCCCGCGCGCGGAAGTCGCCGCCCTTCACGGTGTCGTAGAAGAGCCGGCGCACGCTGTCGCCGTCGTTGCGGTAGTTCTTCGCCGCGTTGATGCCGCCCTGTGCGGCGATCGAGTGGGCCCGGCGCGGCGAATCCTGGAAGCAGAACTGCACCACCCGGTAGCCCTGTTCGGCTAGCGTGGCCCCGGCCGAGGCGCCGGCCAGGCCGGTGCCGACCACGATCACGGTGTGCCTGCGCCGGTTCGCCGGGTTGACCAGCTTCGCCTCGAACCGGCGCTGGTCCCACCGCTGTTCGATCGGCCCGGCCGGCGCCTTCGTGTCGGCGATCGGCGCGCCGACGGTGTAGTCGAGGTACGGGGTCACTTCACCGCTCCGATCATCACGGCCACCGGCACGGCGAGGAAGCCGGCCGTCAGCACCAGCGCCAGCAGGTTCGCCGTCGCCTTCAACACGCGGTCCCGGCGGGCGTTGTTGAGGCCCAGGGTCTGCGCGGCGCTCCAGAAGCCGTGCCGCACGTGCAGCCCGACGGCGAGCATCGCCACGATGTAGATCCCGCCGCCGTACCAGGTCGAGAAGGACGCCACCACGTTCTGGTACGGGTGGCCCTCCTCGGCCCGCGGGTTCACGGTCAGCGTCGTGAGGTCGAGGATGTGCCAGACGATGAACAGCGCCAGGATCACCCCGCCCCAGCGCATCGTCCGGGTCGCGTAGCTCGCCCGGGCCCGCCGCCGCGCGTACTTCTGCGGCCGCGCCGCGAGGTCGCGCCGGCTCAGCTGGTACGCGGCGACGCCGTGCGCCACCACCGAGGCGAGCAGGACCACCCGGGCGATCCACAGGAACCACGCGTGCCCGAGGAACGGCTGCCCCACGGTGCGCAACCACGCCGCGTAGCCGTTGAGGTCGTCCGGCCCGAAGAAGATCTTCAGATTGCCGAGCATGTGCGCCACCAGGTACAGCAGCATCACCGCGCCGGAGGCGGCCATCACCGCCTTCTTGCCGATCGTCGAACCCCACAGCACCGCCAGGGCGTGCCGCGGCCGACGCGTTCCAGTCGCCAGAGCCATGCGCTCCACGCTAGGAACCGCACCCACCTCACGTCCAAGACATGAGTGGGCTCATCACCATAGGATATGGCTATCGAAAATTGGGGGCTCTCCCCCCAGCCTTCGGCCGGGAGGTACCCCACGCGCCCCTGGGGCGACCCTTAGGTTGGCACTGTGCAACTCCAGCAGCTCCGCTACTTCACCGCCGTCGCCGAGCTCGGCAACTTCACCCGGGCCGCCGAGCGGCTGCATGTCGCGCAGCCCTCGCTCTCCCAGCAGATCAAGGCGCTGGAACGGGAGTTGGGCGCCGAGCTGCTGCACCGCAGCCGCGGCGCCACCACTCCCACGGACGCCGGCCAGGCCCTGCTGCCGCTCGCGCGGCGCATCCTCGCCGACACCGACAGTGCCCGGCTCGCCGTCCAGGAGACGGTGCAGCTGCGCCGCGGCCGGGTCCGGCTGGGTGCGCCGCCGAGCCTGTGCGTCAGCCTGCTGCCGGACGTGCTCGGCGCGTTCCGGGCCCGGTTCCCCGGCGTCGACCTGCAGATCAGCGAGGGCGGTTCCGGCGATCTGGTCGCCGCCCTGGACGCCGGCGAGCTCGACCTCGCCCTGATCGTCTCGTCGAGCCCCGGCGGCACCCTGGCCGGGCTGGACGTCACCCCGCTGCTGCACGAGGACCTGGTCCTGGTCTCTGCCGAGCCGCTGCCCCAGCAGGCCGTCCCGGTGGGGGAGTTGCGGGAGAGACCGCTGGTGATGTTCCGCGAGGGCTACGCACTGCGCGACGCCACCCTGGCGGCCTGCCGGGAGGCCGGCTTCGAGCCGCGCTTCGCCGTCGAGGGCGGCGAGATGGACGCCGTGCTCGGCTTCGTCCGGGCCGGCCTCGGCCCCGCCGTCGTGCCCGCCATGGTCGCGGCCCGCTCCGGCCTGCCCACCACCCGCTTCACCGGCGCCGGCCTCGGCCGGACGATCTCGCTCGCGCACGGCCGCGACATCCCGCTCGGTCGGGCCGCCGACCGGATGCGCGCCACCGTCGCCGAACGGCTCACCGCACAGGCTCGGCGCGGCGAGCTGCCGGAAGGTACCCGGCTGCTCGCCGCGCCGTGAGCGCCGGCGGCTGCGGTCAGCAGATCCGCGGCAGCTGCTCGCCCACCGGCAGGTCGACGACCCGGGTGCCGCCGAGCGCGGTCCGGGCCACCACCATGCCGGGGTGGTCGGCGACGCACTCGCCGATCACGGCCGCGCCCGCGCCGAGCGGGTGCGCCCGCATCGCCTCCAGCACCGCGTCGGCGTGCTGCCGCGGCACGAAGGCGACCAGCTTGCCCTCGTTGGCGACGTACATCGGGTCCAGGCCGAGGATCGCGCAGGCGTTGGCGACCTCCGGCGGCACCGGGATGTTCCGCTCCTGCACGGCCACCCCGACGCCGGAGGCCGCGGCGATCTCGTTGAGCGAGGCGCCGAGGCCGCCGCGGGTGGGGTCGCGCAGCACGTGGAGGTCCGGGGTGACGGCGAGCATCGCCTGCACGAGGCCGCCGAGCGGGGCGCAGTCGCTCCGCACGTCCACGCCGAACTCCAGGCCCTCCCGGACGCTCATCACGGCCACGCCGTGCAGCCCGATCGGCCCGCTGACGATCACCACGTCGCCCGACTCGGCACGCTGCGGACGCAGGTCGACCCCGGCCGGGATCAGCCCGATGCCCGCCGTGTTGAGGTAGATCCCGTCGCCGCGGCCGGCCTCGACCACCTTGGTGTCGCCGGTGGCCACCTCGACCCCGGCGGCCCGGGCGGCCGCGCCGAGCGCCTGCGCCACCCGGGCCACCTCGGCGGTCTCCACCCCCTCCTCCAGGATGAACCCGCAGGACAGGTAGGCGGCCGTGGCGCCGCTCATCGCCAGGTCGTTGACGGTGCCGTTGACCGCCAGATCGCCGATGCTGCCGCCGGGGAAGAACAGCGGGCGCACCACGTACGAGTCGGTGGAGAAGGCGAGTCGCACCCCGCCGAGGGTGACGGCCGCGGAGTCGCCGAGGGCGGCCAGCACCGGGCCGCCGAACGCGGGTGCGAAGACGTGCTCGACCAGTTCGGCGGAGAGCGCCCCGCCGCCGCCGTGCCCCATCACCACCCGCGGGTGGTCGCGCAGCGGCAGCGGGCAGCTCCAGTTCTCGAAGTCGGGTGCGGTGAGGGCGGTGGTGTCAGGCAACGGGGCTCGCCTCCAGCGGGGCGGCGGGCGCGGCGGGCACGCCCAGGCGGCGGTACAGGTAGTAGGCGGCGCAGGCGCCCTCGCTGGAGACCATGGTCGCGCCCAGCGGGTTGCGCGGCGTGCAGACGGTGCCGAAGGCCTCGCACTCGTGCGGCTTCAGGAGGCCCTGCAGCACCTCGCCGGCCCGGCAGGCCGCGGGTTCGCAGGTGTTCACGTCGCCCACGTCGAAGCGGTGTTCGGCGTCGTAGGCCCGGTAGCGGGCCGAGAGCCGCCAGCCGCTCTGCGGGATGGTGCCGATGCCGCGCCAGGCGCGGTCGGTGGTCTCGAAGACGTCGGCGAGCATGGCCTGCGCCGCCGGGTTGCCCTCGCTCCGCACCGCGCGGGGGTAGGCGTTGTCCACCGTGTGCTCGCCGCGCTCCAGTTGGCGCACGGTGCGACGGATGCCCTCCAGGATGTCCAGCGGCTCGAAGCCGGTGACCACGATCGGCACCTTGAACCGCTCGGCCAGCTCCGGGTATTCGGCCGTTCCCATCACCGAGCAGACGTGCCCGGCGGCGAGGAACCCCTGCACCCGGCAGTCCGGCGACTGCATGATCGCCTCGATCGCCGGGGGCACCCGCACGTGCGAGACCAGCAGGCTGAAGTTGTCGATGCCGCGCTTCTTCGCCTGGTACACCGTCATGGCGTTCGGCGGGGCGGTGGTCTCGAAGCCGATGCCGAAGAAGACCACCTGCTTCTCCGGGTTCTGCTCGGCGACCCGCAGCGCGTCCAGCGGCGAGTAGACGACCCGCACGTCACCGCCCTCGCTGCGGACCCGGAACAGGTCCTTGTCGGTGCCGGGCACCCGCAGCATGTCGCCGAAGGAGCAGAAGACCACCTCGGGACGTGAGGCGATCTCCAGCGCCTTGTCGATCACCTCCAGCGGGGTGACGCACACCGGGCACCCAGGCCCGTGGATCAGCTCCAGCCCCTCGGGCAGCAGTTGGTCGATCCCGTGCCGGATGATGGTGTGCGTCTGGCCGCCGCAGACCTCCATCAGCGCCCACGGCCGGGTGACCGTCGCGCGGATGTCGTCGAGCAGCCGCCGGGCCAGCTCCGGGTTCTGGAACTCCTCCAGGTACTTCACTTGGCCTCCGCCTCCTTCGGGGCGCCCGCGGCAGCCTCCCACGGGTCACCGAACTCCTCCTGCAGCAGACCGAGTTCCGCGAAGAGCTCGAGCGTGCGGCGGGCCGACTCCTCGTCCAGACGCTGCAGCGCGAACCCCACGTGCACGATCGCGTACTCACCGACCGCCAGGTCCGGCAGGTACTCCAGGCACACGTCCTTGACCACGCCGCCGAAGTCCACGACGGCCATCCGGGTGCCGTCGCGCTCCTCGATCTCCATCACCCTGCCGGGCACCGCCAAGCACATCGGATGCTCCTCGTTCGTCGTCCGGGGGCGGGTGCGCCCCCGCCGTTCAGCTGCCGGTCCGGCCGGCCACCACCAGTTGGCCGAGCGCCAGACCGCCGTCGTTGGGCGGCACCAGCCGGTGCCGCAGCACGGTGAACCCGGCCGACCGCAGCCGGTGCAGGCAGTCCGCGGTGAGCAGCGCGTTGCCGAACACCCCGCCGGTGAGCGCCGCGGTGCCGAGGCCGGTCCGCTCGCGGGCAGCCACGCACAGCCGCTCCACCAGGGCGGCCACCGCGGCGTGGAAGCGCCGGGCGACCACGCCCGCGGGCACGCCCGCCGCCAGATCGGCCACCGCCGCGGCCAGCACCGGGCCGGGATCGGCCACCAGCACGCCCGCGTCCTCGCCCGTCCCGAACCGGTACGGTTCGCCGCCCTCGTCCTCCGCCGCCAGTGCGGCGGCCTCCAGCTCCACGGCGGCCTGGGCCTCGTAGCCGGCCCGGTGGCAGACCCCGGCGAGCGAGGAGACGGCGTCGAACAGCCGTCCCATGCTGGAGGTCGGGACGCAGTTCAGGCCGCGCGCCAACTGCTGCCGCAGCACGGCGAGTTCGTCGGGCGGGCAGGCCGCGGTGCAGGGCAGGCCCGGCGCCCAGGGCAGGCCGGCCGCGTACAGGTGGGCGAGCGCCATCCGGTACGGCCGTTCCACCGCGGCGTCCCCGCCGGGCAGCGGCACGTAGCCGAGCCGGGCGAACCGCTCGAAGCCGTCGTAGTCGGCGAGCAGGACCTCGCCGCCCCACACCGCGCCGTCCTCGCCGTAGCCGGTGCCGTCGAAGGCGACGCCGATGACCCGCCCGGTGCCGTCCAGCCCGTGCTCGGCCATCGCGGAGGCCACGTGCGCGTGGTGGTGCTGCACGGTGCGCACCTCCCGCCCGCCGGCCTCGCGGCGCGCCCACAGCGCGGAGCGGTAGCGGGGGTGCCGGTCGGCGGCCAGCAGTTCCGGCCGCACCCCGGTGACGGCCGCCAACTGGCGTACCGCGCGGCCGAATCCGGCAAGGGTCGCGAGGTCGTCCATGTCGCCGACGTGCCCGGACGGCCAGGCCGTGCGGCCCTCGGCCAGGGCGAAGGTGTTCTTCAGGTCCCCGCCGACGGCGAGTACCGGGCGGACCTCGACCGGCAGCGGCACGGGCAGCGGCGCGTACCCGCGCGAGCGCCGCACCGGCAGCGGCTCGCCGTCCACCACCCGCACCACCGAGTCGTCGCAGGGCACGTGGATCGGCCGGTCGTGCGCCAACCAGCCGTCCACCAGCGGCGCGAGCCGGTCCAGTGCCTCGGCGTCGTCGGTGACGATGGGCTCGCCGGAGAGGTTGCCGCTGGTCATCACCAGCACCCGCGGCCCTACCGGATCGCCGGGCAGGCCGAGCAGCAGCCGGTGCAGCGGCGTGTACGGCAGCATGACCCCGAGGTCGGGGCAGCGCGGAGCGACACCCTCGGCGACACCGGGCGTGTCCGGACGGCGGCGCAGCAGCACGATCGGCCGGGCGGCCGACTCCAGGACGGCTTGTTCCGCCTCGCCGATCCGGGCCAGGGCGGCCGCCTCGGCGAGCGAACCGGCCATCACGGCAAAGGGCTTGTCGCCGCGCCGCTTGCGCCGCCGCAGTTCTGCGACGGCCGCGTCGCTGCCGGCGTCGCAGGCCAGGTGGTAGCCGCCGATGCCCTTGACGGCGAGCACCGCGCCCTCGGCGAGCAGCCTGCGGGCGCACTCCAGGGCGTCGGGGCCGTCGAGTTCGGGCCGTCCGGGCACGGTGAGCGAGAGCCTGGGCCCGCAGGCGTGGCAGCAGATCGGCTGGGCGTGGAAGCGCCGGTCGGCCGGGTCGGTGTACTCGCGGCGGCAGTCCGCACACATCGGGAAGCCGGCCATGGTGGTGGCGGCGCGGTCGTAGGGCAGCGCGGTGACGATGGTGAACCGCGGCCCGCAGTTGGTGCAGGTGATGAACGGGTGGCGGTGGCGCCGGTCGGCCGGGTCGGCGAGTTCGGCCAGGCAGTCCGCGCAGGTGGCGGTGTCGGGCGGGATGAGGGTGCGGCTGCCGCCTCCGCCGGTGGACGGCACGATGGCGAATCCGCCGTCGCCGGTGGCCTCGATCATCTCGTGCAGGACCGAGACGACCCGGGCCAGTGGCGGTGCGTCGCCCGCGATCCGCCGGCAGAAGGCATCGACGGCCTCCGGCAGGCCCTCCACCTCGGCGAGCACCCCCTCGCCGGTGTTGGTGACGTGCCCGGCGAGCCGCAGTTCCGCGGCGAGAGCGTGCACGAACGGGCGGAAGCCCACGCCCTGCACGATCCCGCCGACCCGCACCCGCCGCCGCTCGACGACGGCCGCTTGCGGCGCGGCGGTCACGAGACGGCCGGCGGCAGCGCCGGGTCCCGGTGCGGGTGCCGGTGCGGGGGCCCGTGGTCGTGCCCGTTCCCGTGGTCGTGCTCGTTCCCGTGCGCATGGTCGTGGCCGGGCGGCCCGTGGTGGTGCCCGGTGGACGGTACGCCCATCACCGGGTGGTGCACCGCGCCGCCCGCCAGCACCGCGCAGGCCCGATCCAGCAGCAGGCCGACGCCCTGCCCGGTGCGCGCCGAGGTGAAGACCACCTCGACTCCCGGGTTCACCCGCTCGATGTTGGCGAGGAAGGACGACTCGTCGAAGTCGACGGCGTCCGCGAGGTCCGCCTTCGTCACCACGACCAGGTTCGCCAGCCCGAACGCCGTCGGGTACTTCAGCGGCTTGTCCTCGCCCTCGGTCACCGAGGCCAGCGCCACCCGCAGGTCCTCCCCGAGGTCGTACGAGGCGGGGCAGACCAGGTTGCCGACGTTCTCCACGAACAGCAGCCGGGTGGACTCGGGCAGCCAGCCGTCCAGGTGGCGGGCGAGCATCGCCGCCTCCAGGTGGCAGAGCCCGTCGGTCAGCACCTGCTTCACCGGGGCGCCCGAACGGGCGAGGCGCAGCGCGTCGTTCTCGGTGGCGAGGTCGGCGGTGAGCGCGGCCGCGGCGATCCCGCGCTGTCCGGCGAGTACCAACTCGGCCTCCAGCAGGGCGGTCTTGCCGCTGCCGGGGCTGGAGAGCAGGTTCACCGTGACGGTGCCGCGGGCGGCCAGCGCCTCGCGCAGCTCCCGGGCGGCGTCCTCGTTTCTGGCGAGCACGGCCTGCTGGAGGTCGATGACTCGGCACATGGCGTCAGCCTTCCTGGTCGGCGTACACCGGACGGTCCGCCCAGCGGACGCTGCGGATCTGCAGCTCCCGTCCGGTCAGGAGCTCGGTGGCCGCGCCGTCGCCGCAGGCCGGGCAGCCCAGTTCGGGTGGCATCCCGACGGCCCATCCGGTGCCGCAGGCGCCGCACCGGGCGTGCGCCGGGACCGGCTCGACGACCAGTTCGGCGCCCTCCAGGGCCGTTCCGGAGCAGGCCAGTCCGAAGCAGAAGTGCAGTGAGTCCGGTACCACTCCGGCGAGTTCGCCGACCTGTAGCAGCACCGCCTCGACCCGGCCCGAGCCCTCGGGGGCGGCCTGGACCACCTGGTCCACCACGGCCATCGCGATCGACATCTCGTGCATCGGCACCCCGTTCCGCGGCTGGAGGCGGTGACCGGACGGTCGGGGACCATTACAGGCCGCGGCCCGGGGGTGCCGGGTGCGCCGCGCCGTGGGCGCGGCGCGCACTACGCCATTCGCAGCACCGGCCGCGCCTCACATCTGCCGGATCTTCAGGTAGCGCTTGATGTCCGGCAGGCTCTGCACGAAGACGGCCGCGGCGGCGGCGCCGAGCAGGACGATCAGGAACTTGCGCATGAGGGTGCCTCTCTGTCGGTGGTGTCGCGTGGGTCGGAGTCGGCGGTCGGCCGGTGCGCGGCCGCACGTTCGGCGGCGGGGCCGGCGGCGGGGCCGGCGGCGGGGCCGGCCGGCCCCCCCGCGCGCAGCCGGGGGACCACCGCCA